>JANPNA010000442.1:0-4801 GCA_031427235.1 Pirellula sp. | reverse complement strand
AGTAGCGAAGACTGGACTTGAACCAGCGACCCACGGCTTATGAAGCCGTTGCTCTAACCAACTGAGCTACTTCGCCAAGTTTTTTTACCAATGATTTTGAAGGCTTTTGTGGATGTTTTGCAAATCCTAACCCTCCCACTACAGCGGGTCTCGAGTCAACAAGATCCTTGGCAAAAGGTACTATATCGGACCATGCTTGGCAACGCCAGAGGTTGCTTTGGAAGATTCGAAACCGACCAAAATAGGTGGAACCACGGTTGGTACCGCCAGGATCATTTCCGTTCGATGTGCCCCCTTTTCGATTGTGTTTTCGAATTGCCAGTCGTGGCCAGCTGAGCAATGGTCAAAAAACAAGTGTCGTGGCCGACGCTGCTAGCGTCGGCGCGGATGCTGGCAGCATCCGCCACGATCAGCATTTGCTTACTCAGCTATACTGTGTCTTAGTGCACGAAAGTCATGCACTCCAAGCTTCCCGCTTCCTCACCGCAGGTATTACATGCGTTTTTCTTATTTGATCCCCTCACTGATTCTTGTTCTCTCAGCCTCGCTTGCCGCCGTGAACGCTGCTGACCGACCGCCAAACGTCGTTCTTATCGTGGCTGACGACTTGGGCTACGCTGACCTTGCTTGCTACGGTGCCAAGGATATTCGAACACCCAATTTGGATCGATTGGCCAAGGAAGGTACTCGGTTTACCAATTTCAACGTGGCTCAGGCGGTTTGCACCGCTTCGCGGGCCGCGTTGCTCAGCGGCTGCTACCCAAATCGAATCGGCATGGCCGGTGCGCTCAATCACACCAGTACCGGCGGCATTCACTCCGACGAATTGCTGCTACCTGAACTTTGCAAAGTCAAAGGATTTAAGACGGCCTGCTTTGGAAAATGGCACCTAGGTACCCGACCTGCCTTCGATCCAACTCGAAATGGATTTGATGAATGGCTCGGTTTGCCCTACTCCAATGACAACGGGCCGTTGCACCCAACCGTTCGCGGGATTCCTGCGCTTCCACTCATTGAGAATGGAACCACCATCGCAGTGGATCCCGATCAATCCAATTTCACCAAGCTGTTCACTGAGCGAGCTGTGAAGTTCATCGCAGCCAATAAATCGCAGCCGTTCTTCCTTTATGTTCCTCACGTTATGCCACACGTGCCAATCGCTGTGTCGACCGCGTTCGCTGGCTCTTCCGGGCGCGGTCTCTATGGCGACGTCGTCCAAGAATTGGACTGGTCCATCGGCGAAATTATGAACTCCGTTAAAAGTAATGGCATCGACGAAAACACACTCATTCTATTTCTCTCAGACAATGGCCCTTTTCTAAGCTACGGTGCTCATGCGGGGGACGCAAAACCATTCCGCGAAGGAAAGCTAACCTCATTCGAAGGAGGAGTGCGTGTGCCCTTAATCGCGCGTTGGCCTAATAAAATTCCGGCTGCTCGGACCTGCAACGATTTGGTGACCGGACTCGATGTGCTTCCGACGTTGGCTAAGCTGATCGACTCGCCACTACCCAAGTTGAAGATCGATGGCCAAGACCTATCGCCGCTTCTGCTTGGCGTCTCCGGAGCCAAGGGCCGCCAGAGTTTCGCTTACTACTCCGGTTCCGAACTGCACGCTGTCCGTTCCGGAAAGTGGAAATTGCATTTGCCTCACGAGTATCTGACTGTGAACGGGCCAGCAGGCGTGGGTGGCAAACCTGCTAACTTCGCCAAAATGGCACCCAATTCGATCGAAGAATCGGGGATTCGCGGCATTGCCAGCCGACACGGTTACAAAGTCGAGAAGCTGGGCCTTTCTCTGTTCGATCTCGACGCCGATCTGAGTGAAACCGTGAATCTCGTAGCGAAACATCCCGACGTTGTAAAACAACTCGAATCGGTCGCCGAGGAGTTTCGTAAGGATCTCGGCGATGCACTTACCAAGGCGACTGGAACCGGTATTCGGCTGGCGGGGATAGATAGCTCTACCAAAGTGCAGTTCAACGAAAAGCCCTTTGCGAAAGACAATCTCATGGCTTGGTGCATCGTTCCCTTTGACGCAGCCAAACGAACTCCGGAGCAAAGAGCGCGCATGCTGCGTGAACTGGGCATTCGACGATTCGCATACGACTACCGAACCGAACACATTCCGAGTTTCGACAAGGAGATCGCGGCGCTGAAGGAAAATGGCATCGAATTGTCCGCTTGGTGGTTCCCTGCCACGCTTAACGACGAAGCGAAAATGATTCTTTCGCTCTTGGAAAAGCATAACGAGCATCCGCAACTTTGGGTTATGGGTGGCGGTAACGTAAATATGAACGCAAGCCAGGCCGATGCCTTTGCAACTCAAGAAGCCGAGCGAATTCGAACGATTGCAGTCGCCGCTCAAAAAGTCGGTTGCAAGGTTGGCCTTTACAATCACGGCGGCTGGTTTGGAGTTCCCGAGAACCAACTGGAGCTTATTCGAAGAATCAATATGCCAAACGTTGGTATTGTGTTTAATCTTCACCATGCCCACGATCAACTCGATCGGTTGCCAGCGGTACTTGCGATGCTCAAACCGCATCTATTGGTCGTTAACATCAATGGAATGCAAACCGATGGTGAGCGGCTTGGTAAGAAAATCCTGCCGCTTGGAACCGGTGACCGTGACCTGGAAGTTCTTAGGGCCATTTCCCAAAGCGGGTATGATGGTCCAATCGGTATTCTGAACCACACCGACGAGGATGCGAGAGGACGGTTGGAGCTGAACTTGACGGGTCTGGAATCGCTTGTGACTAAGTTGTCGGGACGGAAAACCAATAATTGAGACTTTTGGTCGAACCGTTAGCCGTAGGGCGAGCGGCAGATTGGAATATCCCAACCCGATGCGTAAGCGAGGGACAATTCCGCAGGTCCCTCACTTACGTATCGGGTTACGATTGGTAGTTTTCACATCGCCGTTAGCCGTAGGCGTACGTGAATCGTAGCGAGTACGCCTACGGCGAACGGTTAAACGATTGAAAGCCAACCAAGAATCTTATTTTGAAAGTTACCTATGGCCCGAGCTGATTTGATTTCGATCGTATGCCGACGGGGGTTCTTTGATTATCTTCACTATGGAATCGATATTGGGGACGGCACCGTCGTTCATTTGGCGACCGAACCAGAGGGCCGCGAGATGTCTGTCCAACGCGTTTGCATTGAGCTATTTGCTAAGGGCGCGGAGGTCTCGGTGGAAGATGTAGATGAGCCGCTCCCTCCGGACGAAGTAATTGAAACAGCACTGGCGGCTATTGGTCGTAGAGGTTACGACCTAGTCATCGGAAACTGTGAGCATTTTGCCAGGCTGGTGAAGTCGGGTAGGGGGCATAGTGTTCAAGTGGACAAGTGTGTCAGTTCCGTAGTGCGAGCCGCGTTTTCTGGCTTCGTCAGTGCAGCGCGAAGGCATGTGATTGCTGGATCGTTGACCGCTGTTTCTCAATCCAGAGTCCTGGTCGCAGTTGGGTCGCTGGTACCCACCTTGGTGGGCGAAACAGCTAGGCAAGGAGCTTATTTGGCGGCTCGCCAACTGAAGATGACACACGATGAAGCAGAGCGTTCGAGTCGAAATGTAGGGCATGCCGCATGCGCGGTAGGCGGCTTCGTGGTAGGTGGACCTGCAGGCTTCGCTGGCGCACTCGCTATCTCGGTGGCGGCGGATCGATTGACCGACGCAATCCATGAGCGGTATTCGACTGTGCGAACTGGAGAATAAAAACCACTGCGATGAACACTGCCAACAATCCATTCTAGATCTGCAGTTGAAGCGGAAGTCCACCTCAGAACTGAAAGTCTTGTGATACGGATTCGTAGACGGGTAGATAGCGATAGTAGACTTCGAGTGTCAGGCAACACATGGCAGTGACATACAATCGACCACCGGTTTGATTGGAGATAACACTTGCTGGATTTTTGGGATCCGGCAGGAACCACCAACTGCCAGCCATATGTCCGTTTTTTTCTTGAGAATTGACGAGATACTCGCGCATCATCTCGTTCCAGTCTTTCCAAGATTTGCCATGGTGATGGAAGAGGACCTGAGTCGCGTAGTAATTGTAATAGACGTCGCCAGACGATGGCCCTTCCTTGGCGAGATAATCAATCGCTTTGATCATGGCTGGATCGGTTTTTGACCATCCTCGAAAAATACGCATCAAAGTACCGATGGCGGTCATGCTTGCCGATGGCTTAAGTCCATTGCGGTAAACGAACATAAACTCCCCCTTCGAATGTTGCCGCAAAAAGAGATCAATGCCGCGAATGGTTTCCGCGTTCACCGCGAGCTTGGCGCTTACTGCACTTTTCAATGCCATGACTTGCCACCCCACAATCGAAAGGTCGCCGGGCGACTTGGGATGATAATCCCAGCCGCCGTCGGTGTGTTGAGCGTAGATGATGTGAGTAATTGCGGCTTGGCAGATGACTTTCAGATCAGTGTCTCCCGTCATTTGAAGGGCCTCGCAAAGGGCAAGGGTTGCGATCCCATGTTCGTACATTTCGGACTTCGCAACGGTCGTGAGCCACGTCCCACGACCGCTATGGATCTTTAAGTTTTGAACCAGAAAGTACACACCGCGACTGACTTGTTCGCTGTATTCACCTGTATGCATGGTATGGCCCGCCCCTAGAAAACAGAGCAGGGCAAGTCCTGTGGCGGCGATTTCATGAGGATCTTTTTCAAAGCCACCATGGTCGCATTGTCCATTGCACGGTTCTTCGTCTAAACGGACCGTCCAAGAACCATTGTTGCGTTGATGTCTAGCCAAGTATGCGAGAGCGGCCTCGACGGCAGCTTCGCTGG
>JANPNA010000441.1:0-20065 GCA_031427235.1 Pirellula sp. | reverse complement strand
CAAACTGATCGGACTGCGCCCAATATCCAAGACTCGCTGCACTTCTTCGATCGTCATTTCTGCGACTTCTGCGATTTCGTACGTGCTTGGTTCACGTTTGAAATCTTGGGTCAGTTTCTTTTGAATGTTTCGCAGCTTACTCAGTACATCGATCATGTGCACGGGAATGCGGATCGTTCGTGCTTGATCCGCGATGGCTCGTGTAATCGCTTGGCGGATCCACCATGTGGCGTAGGTCGAGAACTTGAATCCCCGTCGGTATTCGTACTTATCGACAGCTCGCATCAAGCCGGTGTTACCCTCTTGAATGAGGTCCAAGAAACTCAAGCCGCGGTTTCGGTACTTCTTGGCAATCGATACCACGAGCCGTAAGTTACCGCTGGAGAGTTGTCGTTTGACTGCTTCGTATTCTTTGAAATTCTTTTTGAACTCTTCCACACGGCCTTGCAGCGAACGAGGGCTTTCCTGCGTGGTCATGATCAAGTGCCGGAGTTCTGACACGCAGCGATTGAGTTCGGCTGCGGAACCCATGTTCTCACGCAGGTAGGCTGCTCGATTCTGCAAGTAGTCCATGCGTTGTGAAAACTGTTCGAGCTGCTTCATCAACGGAATGACTCGGCGGGAACGAAGCGAAAGTTCTTCGACCAAAACGAGCGACTTTAGGCGTCGTCGTTGGTAATTTTGGCGAGTGCGAACTTTTTCGTCTTCGGAGGTACTCTTTCGAACGACGCGTTGGAACTCTCGGCGATTCTCTTCGATCAATGCATCGAGAGTCTGCAAGTTGTGCGGCATACGCGCACTGACTTGCTCCTTGGTTAATCGTTCGGTCAAAGAAACTTTGATGGTTCGATCGAAGGGCAAAATGCCAGCCGCGACTTTACGCAAGATCTCGACGGTTTGTCGCAACGCAAAGTCATTGCCTAGAACAGCCCGGCGGAATTTTCGGCGTGTGATTTCGATCTTTTTGGCCAAGGCGATTTCTTGCTCGCGGGTAAGCAAGGGGATTTCGCACATCTGGCTCAAATACAACCGAATCGGGTCGTTTGTCAGCTTAGGCATCTCGGTCGGAGTCGTCGAAATCGACTCCTCACCATGGAACACTCGCAGCTTGTTTCGAGCGTCGACCTCAACATCCGTTTCGTCAACGATGTTGACTCCGGCACGCTCGAGAGCGATTAAGAGGTGATCTAACTTTTCGGCGGTATTGGCTTCATCGGGCAAATACTCGTTGACTTGATCGTAGGTGAGATAGCCTTGCTGGCGACCGATCAAAACCAATTGTTCTAGATCATTAGATTGTGTTTCCACGAGATCAACTCCTTTTGACAGTGGTACTCTGTTGTTACTGACCGTCCATCCGATGAACAGTCGTTTGGGTCAACAACATGAATGCTTTTGTAGTCGAGAAGTTCTCGACGTTGTACTTAGGCGAGCGGCAGAGTGGAGTATCCCAACCCGAAGTGTAAGCGAGGGACAATTTCGCAGGTCCCTCACTTACGTATCGGGTTAGGATTGGTAGTTTTCACATCGTCGCTCGCCTTACTATCTTTGCGGAGGAAACAACCCATGTCGTACGCGATTCTGCTGGACAATGTCGTGCAGCACGCTCATGGAGGTCTCCTCATCAAACTGTTTCTTTTCAAGCGACTGAATTTGCGAACGTCTTTGAGCCTTGTCATCTTGACCGCTCAATCGTTCACAGAGGGAATGCAATCGCTCGTCTGCTGTCATCATCGACAAAGGTGTTTTGCGGGCCGAGTGTTCTTCGATGCTTACAAGCACACTTTTCAAACCTGCATCTTCCGTAGCCGACATGACACTGTCAAAGTCTAACGCATGTCCCTCAAGTTCCAAGTCCAAAACCAACTGAAAAAGTCTTTTTGCTGTAGCGGTACTCAGATTCGCTACTGGGAAGCGTTCGATAGCCATCGGAGCCAGCTCGGGATGCGTTGCCATGATTTCGAATAGCTCGCATTCCGTCGGAGTCATTTCGCTATACTTGTATGCGATAACCACCGGTGCAATTAATTGTTCGTTGCCTTGGGGTTGCCGTTGGGGGGTCGTCGTGGATGCGTTTGGGGTTTCCGCAACGGGTGCGATTTGCGCGCGACGAAGCTCTTGTCGTTGCCGGTCACGCTCGGCGGATTGCTTGCGAATCGATTCAAGCCGCAGTCGAATTTCGGATTGCTCGATACCGAACTGACGCGCCAATCTTGCGATGAGTTGGTCCTGCCGCAATCGCATGGCCTCGTTCGACAGCAGTGAACTGTGCGAAACACGCGACATGGTGGAGAGCACATCTTCCAGCGCCGTGTTGGCTCGGTGCATGTCGAGCAACGGGTCAAACCCTTGGCAAACTTGACGTAGTTTGTGCTCGAGTGCGTCGAGCGCTCCGCCAATTTGAACCTTTAATTGTTCGCCGCTGAATTTGAGCAAGTAATCGCAAGGGTCAAGACCGTCCGGGAGCGTTAGGATTCTCAAGTCCATTTGGGCGGTCACGAATAACTCCAAGATTTCGCTCGTCCGTTTCTGCCCTGCCTCATCGCCGTCGAGCAACAAGACCACCGAATCGCAATAGCGTCTGAGCAACTTGATTTGGCTTTCGCCTAAGGCTGTCCCGCAGCAGGCAACGGCGTTATGGATTCCGTGTTGGACGGCCATAATCACATCGGTATAGCCTTCCATGACCACGGCTTGTCGCGATTTGCTGATCGCATCGCGAGCCAAATCGAGACCGTAGAGCTGATGGCTTTTTTGATACAAGCGAGTTTCGTTGCAGTTGACGTACTTGGCCGCGTCGGTTGCTGCACCGGGAAGGATTCGGCCTCCGACTGCAATCGGCCTGGATTGAGCGTCCGAAATTGGGAAAATTGCGCGGCCGCGAAATCGATCGTATCGTCCGCGTTCACTACGTGCGACTAGGCCTACGGCTTCCAGGTCTTCCGGTTTCCATGATTTAGCTGCCCCGCGGTCCAGTAGCCACGACCACGAGTCAGGTGCATATCCAAGTTGGAATTTAGCAATACTGGCTTCGGAAATCCCTCGATCGAGCAGATACTTGTGAGCATGCTCTGCATTGGGGTCTTGGATCAAGCATTGGTGGAACTCGCCGACCGCCCATTTCATGGCCTCTAGCAGCGACTTCTTGTCATCTTGCGAGCCGCGTCCTCTTCGATTCTTGGGTTCCTCGATTTGGATGCCAGCCTTTTCTGCCAGCATTCGGAGCGCCTCAGGGAACGAAACATTTTCCCTTTTCATGACAAAGCTGAAAACGTCGCCACCGATATCGCAGACCCAGCATTTCCATGTCTGTCGATCGGGATTGATCTGCATGCTTGGGCGGCGATCGTCATGAAACGGACAGACCGCAACGAAACCTCGACCTTGACGCCGAAGCTCCATATAGGTACTCATCAGATCGACGATATTGATCGCCAATCGGACTCGGTCTTTGACTTCGTTGTCTATAGCGAAGGACACAGGATTTCCTATCGAGACGCGTTCAGGCAGATTGAGTACGCGTGTCTCTTCCTTAAGGGCTGGAGCGGGGATTCCAGGCAATGCCTTGCGAGCAAATTTGGGCCTTGAACGCAAGAGCATTCGAGTCGTCCATGACTCGGGGAAAGAGTATGCCTTGATCTCTGGTGCCGCGTCAACATCAGTTTCTCCGAATAATGCGCTTTCCCCTCCTCACTTTGAGGAATTCATTGTAACCTTTACCGTCGCCTTTCGCTCTGCGAATTTTGTCGCCTTTCGCTCTGCGAAAGTGCGCCGCGTTAGGCGAGCGGCAGAGTGGAGTATCCCAACCCGAAGCGTAAGCGAGGGACAATTTCGCAGGTCCTTCACTTACGTATCGGGTTATGATTGGTAGTTTTCACATCGCCGCTCGCGTTAACGCACTTTCGCGGAGCGAAAGGCGACAATAGCCAAGGCGACAATAGCCAAGGCGACAATAGCCAAGGCGACAATAGCCAAGGCGACAATAGCCAAGGCGACAATTTCCTCCTAATCCTCTACGCTTCCATGTTCGAATTTCTACCAATTGCTCCACCCGACTCGATTCTCGGGCTTAGCGACGCCTTCACTCGCGATCCTCGCACCAACAAAATCAATTTAACGGTCGGAGTTTTCAAGGACGAGCAAGGCCGAACGCCCATTCTAGCCACCGTCAAAAAAGCCGAAGAAATTCTGCTTCGAACCGAGTCGACCAAAAGTTATATGCCGATAGAGGGGCACCCAGGCTACCTTAAGGCAGTCGTCGACCTAGTGTTTGGCAAGAGTATTGACGTTGCTCGGGTTGCTGCGGCCCAAACGCCAGGCGGTACGGGCGCACTGCGAGTCGGTGCCGATACAGTTGTCAAGCATTTCCCTGGCACACGAATTTGGTTGAGCAATCCAACCTGGGCCAACCACGGTTCGATTTTCCAAGCAGCCGGCTTGGAGACGCCTGCCTATCCCTACTTAACGGCTGACAAAACAACCTTGGATTTTTCGGCAATGATGGGGGAACTCAAGTCGCAAGGGCACCGCGGAGACTTGGTCTGCTTGCATGCATGTTGCCACAATCCGACCGGTGTCGATCCCACGTTAGAACAATGGCGTGAGATCAGTCAATTGCTCGCTGAAAAGCAAATGATACCGTTCGTCGATTTCGCTTACCAAGGCTTCGGGGATGGACTCGAAGCGGATGCGCTTCCGTTGCATGCGCTTTTGGAAAAGAACTCCGAGGCGATCGTATGCAATTCCTTCAGCAAGAATTTTGGACTTTACTGCGAACGGGTTGGGACCGTGATGCTAGTTGGCAAAGAAGCGACCACAACCGAAGCCGCGTTGAGCCAGATTCGTCAAGCGGTCCGTTGCAATTACAGCAACCCACCGCGTCACGGGGCAGCGACTGTTGCGACGGTACTCAACGATCCAGCTCTGCGAGCTGAATGGATCGCAGAGGTGGACGGAATGCGAAACCGTATTTCTCAAATGCGAGCCATGTTCATCACGGAGATGAAAGGCACAAATGCGAGTCGGGATTTCAGCTTCCTCAGTCGACAAAAGGGGATGTTTTCCTATAGCGGTCTAAACAGCATGCAAGCGGATTGGCTGAAAAAAGAACGTGGAATCTATATCGTTGGTACTGGCCGTATCAATGTTGCAGGCATGGCAACGTCCACGATGCAAACACTTTGCTCGGCGATTGCGGAGTGTGTTCAAGCAACGTAGCACATTTGGTGTGCACCACACAGTGTCGCCTTTTGCTCCGCCAAAGTGCGTTTATAAGGCGAACTTTCGCGGAGCGAAAGGCGACAATCCTAACTACACGGTAGCCAATTCTTGCCTCACGCCATTGACGGAAACTTCCTCGCCAACAGTCCACTCTTTGAAGTTTTCGGGATTGCGGTGGATATGGTGATAAACCGTATCCCGTTCGACTGGTTTTCGACCCGCTTCGACAATCAAGTGCTTCATCTGTTCCACCGTTAACATCTCAGGCGTGGTGGCCCCGGCATCATGATAGATCAGTTCGTGCCGCACAGTCCCATCGATGTCATCCGCTCCATAAGCCAGTGCAATTTGCGCAGTTCCTATACCCAACATGATCCAATAGGCCTTCATATGGGGCACGTTGTCTAACATCAATCGGCAAATCGCCATCGTTCGCAAGTCCATCAAAGCGGAAGGCTTTTTCAAATGGGACAATTTCGTGTTCTCTGGATGGAACGCCAATGGGATAAACGTTTGGAAACCGCCAGTCTTATCTTGCAATTCCCTCAGGCGTAGCAAGTGGTCGATTCGGTGGTACGCTTGCTCCACATGACCATAAAGCATGGTGCAATTGGTTTTGAGCCCAATCTCGTGGGCTGCTTGGTGGATCTCAAGCCACTTGTGAGAGTTGGCTTTGTGTTCGCAAAGCTGATCGCGAACTTCCGGGTGAAAAATCTCGGCACCGCCACCTGGCATGCTCCCAAGCCCGACTGATCTTAAGTCTAGTAATATCTCTTTTGAAGTCATCTTGGTCAGGAACTCAAACCAATTGATCTCAACGGCAGTCCAAGCCTTAAGGTGCAGTTTCGGATATGCCGAATGCAGCTTTTCAATCATGCCGCGGTACCAATCGTAGCCGAGTTTATGATGCAGCCCACCGACAATATGCATCTCAGTGCAACCGTTGTCGACCGCTTCCTGGCCGCGATGCAAAATCTGTTCATCGCTCATCGCGTACCCTTTCGGGTCACGAAGGTCGGATCGGAAAGCGCAAAAGCGACAGCGATAAACGCAAACGTTGGTTGGATTCAGGTGCGTATTGATGTTGTAGTAGCCGACATTGCCATTGATCTTCTCTCGGACGAAGTTCGCAAGTTGCCCGACTTCATGCAGGGGCACGTCGGGCGAATAGAGGAAAATCCCGTCGTCCAAATTGAGACGACCACCTTGTTCCACCTTGTCTCGAATGGAACGCAAACGATCCTGTATTTTGAGGCTACTCATGATTGATATGACTGTTCAAAGCAAATGGTGTAGTGGTGGAAAAGTGTTTCTTCATCGCCAATAGGCATCAATCGTTCCCACCGTGAGAAACAAGACGCTGATGATGGAGTTGAGTTGAAAAAAGGCTAACTGCATTCTGGACAGGTTTTTGTCGGAGATTAGGCTGTGTTCGTAAACCAGCAATAAACCAACTAACAGTAAAGTTGCCCGGAAAAACCAGCCTAACGATAACGCAGGCAATGCAAAACTTATCGCTAGCGCAACCAACCACATTGCAGCATGACAAGCGGCCGCTACTCGCAAGGCGTTTCTTACTCCCAGCCAAGCTGGGATGCTAAACAGGCCAGCCCTTCGATCATAGTCCGCGTCCTGACAAGCATAGATGATGTCGAAACCTGATACCCAAAGCAAAACCACGAGTCCCAGCGTCAGAGCTGGCATAATATCCAGTGGATTTGATTGAACGCTTTCTCCCCGCAATGCGATCCAAGCACAGATCGGTGCCAGCATCAATGCCGTTCCCAGCCAAAAATGAACTAAGTTCGTAAAACGTTTGGCAAGGCTGTAAAGAGCCAGAAAAATCAACACAGGGATGCACAATACCAGAGGCAATGTGTTGGGCAAAAACAGACAGCACGACGCGACAAACAGAATTGCACAACCAACACAAAACCAAAATACGCTTGATCGGGACAGTATTTTAGCAGGAAGATGACGCGAAGCGGTGCGTGGGTTCTCACCATCCCAACGATGATCCAGCAAACGGTTCACTGCCATGGCAAAACTGCGCGCCGTTACCATACATAGGAGGATCCCAAGCAGCGATTGCCAGCGCACGGTCAAGTAGGTATTGGTCAAACCGGAAGCGGGACCGTTTGTTGGCAGAGGAACGACATAAGCCCACGAGGTTGCGAGCAAGGCAAACGGCAATGCGAAGATCGTGTGGCTAAAACGGATCAACTGCAGGTAGTGCTTGGTGATCGTGAACCAGCCAGCTTCTTGGCTGCTCGCCACGGTTGCACTGTTCATTCGCTCGCTCCTGGTTCTGGACTCTCACTCCAACGTTGCATTAGGGTATTTGGGACTTGTAAGTGATCCAGAATTCTTGCAACGATAAAATCAATGAGGTCGACTACCGATTTGACATTGTGGTACCAGCCAGGCATGGCGGGCAAAACGATGGCACCCGCTTGTGCGGCCCGATGCATGTTTTCCAACTGAAAAACCGACATCGGCGTTTCGCGCGGTACCAGAATTAGTTTGCGATGTTCTTTGAGATGAACGTCTGCTGCCCGCTGGATAAGGTTGTTGCCAGCCGCATGTACGACTCCAGAAATAGTGGCACCAGAACAAGGGCAGATGACCATTCCCCGAGTTAGAAACGATCCGCTTGCGATCGGAGTCATGTAGTTTTGATAGTCATGAAAGGTAATGCACTCCAGGTCCTTTGAAACCTGCTGAGGGGATCTCGGCCACCATTGGTCTTGCGTGGCCTTATCGGGCCAACAATAACTAAGCAGCAGATCGATTCGATTGCGATTTGGTCCAACGTCGATATGAAGCTCTTGTTGGATGACGGTTGCTGCCGATGGGCTCATCACGAGATGAACAGGGATATGCGCGTCGCACAAGCACTGAAGCAAACGTACCGCATAAACCGCGCCACTTGCACCGGTCATAGCCAATACCAGCGGGTGTTCTATCGTAGCTTGGGCGGTCATTTCGTCCCCACGTACAAGGTGACGACACCAAGCGTCATTGGAACCATCTTGATGTCCTTTAAGCCGACCGCTCGCATGATCTTGGCCAATGCTTCGCCACTTGGGAATTCTTGGACGCTCTGAGGCAGGTACTCGTAAGCGGACTGTTTGTTCTTGGACAAGCTCTGTCCGACCCTTGGTAAAAGGTGTTTGAAGTATGCGTTGTAGAGATGGCTTAGACCGAAAACCGTTGGCTTGGAAAATTCCAACACGGCGACTTGGCCGCCTTTTTTGCAAACTCTCATCATTTCCGAGAGTCCCTTTTCGGTGACGGCAACATTTCGCAGGCCAAACGCTACCGTTACGGCTTGAAAATGGTTTTCTGGAAATGGCAATTCTTGCGTATCCGCTTCGATAAACTGGACCTTAGAATAGCCTGGCAATTTCTTAGCCTGCTTTTCGCGGGCGATTTGGAGCATTTCAACGCAGAAATCGCTTCCGACGATGGCGGTTTCTTGGCCAAGCGATCGGGCCATGGCGATGGCCAAATCACCTGTACCCGTACAAGCGTCAAGAACGGGCGCACCGGCTTTAAGATTGAGAATGCTTAAAGCTTTTGAACGCCAGTGCGTATCGATATTCAACGACAAGACGTGATTCATCAGGTCATATTTAGGCGCGATTTCAGCGAACATTTGACGAACGCGATCGCCGGACTTGTCTAGCATTGGGGTCCTGGTGACACTCGGTTTTTCGGTTGTTTCGACAAAGCTCATGATCGGAATCCTAGGGAAATTCAAAGCATACGCAATGACTGCATTTTCCCAGGAAACTTAACCGGGTTAGCGGCGTGCTTGAGCTGTTTTCAGCGGCGAACTCTTGCGGATCAGAAAAGCGGTACCGGCAAAAAGGATAGCGGCGACCAAAACAGGCAGCAAATGCAGCGGGCTGGTCACAAAGTGGAGAAAGCTTTTTCCATCGGGCTGGTTCCCGTGCCCGGGATGAGCCGACGCAATCGCGGGAAGGGACGCGAAAGCTATCAATGTCAAAGCGATGCGGCAAGCGGACATAGCGTTTTCCGATTAGTTTGGAATAGTCTGGCGAAACAGAACACTAGTTTAGCCATCATGGCTACCTGTCGTAAGGTAGCTGGATTCGAAGGGGAAATTCCGTAGGAACGGTCGAATTGATGGGGACGCGTGTCTTGATCGGAACGAAACCCCCAGTTTTGGGCGGTCAGTGGGATAGAATCCTAGAAAAAGGCGCGGGTTTGGCTTGCTCCGGCGGTACTCTAGGATATGCTCTTGCACGACGTTTGTCTGGAGGGTAGGCGAATGGCTAGCGGCTTCATTGGAAATGAAGTGCCCCGTAAGGGGTTGCGGGTTCGATCCCCGTGCCCTCCGCTTTGACGATTTGTTTCGATTTAATAGGCTTTGTCCGAATGCTCGCCAAAGTTGCGGCCAACGCCCGAGATCTTCTTGCCAAAAGATGACAAAGCACCTTCGAAAACGAGCTAAATCAATAGCTCGTTTCTTGGCTCTTGTCGCTCAACGCGACGGAGCAATTTGACTACGGTTTGCATCTCGTAATGCAGCAATCATATCTCGAGTCGCATTTTCCACCGCCAACTGCCAAGTGCTTGCGCTTTTGTACTTGGCGTTCTCGTAGGCAAAGATAATGCCGCGGGAGCTGTTGATGATCGCACCCAATCCCTGGTCATCCATTCCGTGAACAACGTCCGATGCGGATCCACCTTGTGCACCATACCCAGGAATCAGTATCCAAGCGTTTGGCATTCGTTTGCGCATAGCCTGCAACTGCTCGGGATACGTAGCTCCAACCACCGCCCCAACGCATCCATATCCGCTGGGTTTTGAAGCCGTCAGGAGCGCTTGTTCCTGTACAAAGTCAGCGACACGATCCGAAATCGTGCGAGAGTCGATAGAAAGATCTTGCAAGAAACCACTCCCTGGATTGGATGTCTTGACTAAGACAAAGATACCAGCCCCAACAGCAGTGGATTGATCGATGAACGGTTGCAACGTGTCGGAGCCAAGATAGGGGCTTACGGTCAGAGCATCTGTCCCCCAAACGCTTTGCCCGTTTGTCCCTAAGTAAGCTTTGGCATAGGCCGTTGCAGTGGAACCAATGTCGTTGCGTTTTGCGTCCATGACGACGATCAGCCCTTTGCTGGACGCATAATTGCATATGCGTCCAAGCCCCAACATCCCGTACGGCCCCAGTTCCTCGAAGAACGCACTTTGTGGCTTGATGACTGGAACCAACGAGTGAGTTGCGTCGATTACTTCGCAACAGAATTTTTCATAGGCACTTGCCTGCACTTCAAGCGAAGCAGCCCGATCGACTCGTATCCCCCTGGGAAGCTGTTCCAATCTTGGATCGAGTCCAACGCAAACCGGATTCCCCTTGGTCTGAACGGCCTTGGCCAGACGATCACCGAAAGCGTGTTGGTGCATACAGAGGAGCTTATTTCTTGGTTGGCGCGGGTTGGGTTTTCGGCAGCTTGTCTTCTTTGGAATTGGATTCAGGCACTGGGACAGGTTTTGCAACCAAAAGTCTTAGGATGTTCTCAGGAACTTTCGCTGACAAGTGCTTAGGTTCGTCCTTGTTTTCCGTGGATGACTCCGATTCTGAAGCGCCAAAAGGTCGCTCATCGCTCAAAGTCAAAACGAGCCGAACCGGCGTATTCTTGGGCGGAATACGTTCGGTAAACGCCTCAAAAATCAGATTGGCGTTGGATTGTTCGCTCTTTACGGCGACATCCATGGTGGACGTTGTAAAATTGGAAACCGATATCAATTCGCCACTGTCCCCTAAATAGTGTTCCTTGCCTTCTTCGTCTTTGTAGATCTTGCTGCCAGCGAACACCCAATCCCATTCCATGGGTTTCTTGGTTCCGGACTTTCGAATCCAGTTTTGCGCAAGTGTTCCTTTGGTTTTTCCATCGCGATCCGGCCAAAGAACGTAAACTCGAACGGTCGTACCGTGCGCGGGTTTGAATGGTTCGAACGTCGCCGTGCTTCCTGGCTGTGCGCTGATTGCCAGCAAGCCCGCGTGAACGAGTTGAGCCCGTGAGAAAACAGCCACAATGGCTTCGTGATCTTTCGTACCAGCCGGACAAGCGAACAGCTCTAAGGGAACTTCGCGTTGAGCAATATATCCATCTAGAATTACAACTTGTTCGTCACGATTGATCCAAATTCGATTTTCGCGATGCAGCGATTTGCAGTCTTTTGGTTCTTCGAATCGATCCGCAACCAGCTTTAGCAAGTCGGCCTGACTCTTCCATTCGTCCTCCTCGCAACACGAAGACACACGCTCGCAGCAGAACGCGATCAAGAGCACCGCAAATACGAATTTTCTGGAGAGGGGGGCCCGTAGGGAAATCCTGGACATGTGTCTTCAAGTCCTGTGCTGGTATCAACGTTTGAGAGACTTTTTTGAACGAACTCGGCCAACAAAAGTCCATAGTCAAAATTCAAATTTTTTTTATTCCAAAACTGTTCCCAAGAAACAGGCCTGGAACGCTTGCATCTTGAAATTCTGGAACAACAATTGGCGTTCTAACACGGAGGGCGCTTTGCGCGTGCATCGTCGCTTTCCTGTTTAGCAATCTTATCATTATTCGCTAACGTCGACGAGTGACCTATGGACTGGGTAAAGCCCAAGCATCGCGCCAGGCAAATGAAACAATCCGATACTTCCGATGCGGAAGTGTCAGCGAGTGCATGGCTCAAGCAGTTGTGCGAGGAAAACGTCGCTATTTTGCAGGCTTCGCTGCCGGTTCATGAACCATTATCGAAAATTAAGCCGTCTAAAGTCGGGGGTGCCGAATACCTACGAGCGACCATGTGGGGTACCGGTGTCTGGGAAGTCGAAAATAGTAGCCGCCAGGAATATCTCAATGACCTAGTCGAGTTGTTCGGCGGATTCGCTCCGGGAGCCACTTCGAAAAAAACTCCTCGATCCAAGGATAGTGGCAAGTCGAAACCGTCCAATG
Source organism: Pirellula sp. (assembly GCA_031427235.1). GTDB lineage: Bacteria > Planctomycetota > Planctomycetia > Pirellulales > Pirellulaceae > JBKCUI01. The sequence goes on along the minus strand of JANPNA010000441.1, from coordinate 7,861 downwards.
AAACCGCTCGCGAAGCCAATGCGTTGCAAATTGCCAGTGCAACGAAGATTGGAAAGTGGATTTCACAGCAATTGCCAAAGGCGAGTTACGATCCTTACGTGGCCTTGACCTGCGCAGGTTGGATTCATGCCCTGCCTGAAGCTGGCCGCAGCATTTCACCCGCACTCTGGTTGGAAGTGCTGCAGTGCGCTTTAACTCAAGTCGATCGTGCATGGGATAGCGGACCGTCCGATGGATTGTTTCCCTGGATGGTATGGGCATGCGAAGTCCCATTAGCACTTGCCAAACAACTTTCTCATCTTGGTGGTAAGGATCGCATCGTCAGTGAAACCCTTAACCGGATCGCCTTGCTGCTCGAGGAATCGTCCGACAATCCTCAAAGCTTTCTGGCTCGAGGAGGACAAGATCTTCGAGCGTTACTGGCTTGCATCATGCGATGCCGCTGGTCTGCTGACGAGGTGGGCGCACGCAAGTGGTATCCGCCCCAGCGGAAAGCACTTTCCAAATTGGCGATCGCTGGACTTGCATTGAGCGATGCGGAGGGGCGGCAGTTGCTCTTGGACCGAGATGACACGAGCCTCGACGAAGATTTCTGGTGCAACCTAAATCTACTCGCTGGAAAGAACAAAAAACTTCGACTGGCAACAGCCTGCGCCCTTCCGGACAGTATCGGCAAGACATTAGGAGAAAAGCCATCGAAGCTCCGCAAGGATGTAACGATTGACGTTTCGATGCCCAGCCATAGTCACTATTGGGAAAAGAACTCGATTGCGACCATGCGGCGTTCGTGGCGAGATCGCGGCTGTCGAGTCGCCGTAGACTTCTCCGCCGATGTGATTTGGTTGGATGTCATCGGCAATGACGGCCAACGCATCCTGAGTGGTGACTGGGATGTCGAGATTTTTCAAAATCAAAAACCGCTTCAAACCGATGTGTCGTGGCAAGAGGTTTGCTGGTTTACCGACGATGATGTGGACTATCTCGAACTGGAGTGCGAAGTCGAGAATGTTTGTAAAATACAGCGACAAGTGATGCTAATGAGAGACGAAGGAGTCGTGTATTTCGCCGACGCCCTCATCGCTCAAGCACCGGATCAATGGTCTGTGAAATCGACATGGACGCTTTCGAATGATATCGAACTCCGGTCCGAGCCCAAGACGACCGAGGGGAAATTGGTTCGCGCGGGAAACGAAAGCCAAACAGCAGCATTGCTTTTGCCAGTTGCCATGCCGGAATGGCGAAGATCACCCAACCACAGTCGGATGGAATGCAGTGGTCAAACACTCTCTTTGCAATGCGACACGACTGCTAAAAACCTTTACAACCCTCTGGTAATGTCGCTGCGTGGGATTGAGTCGACGCCCGCTTACACCTGGCGTCAACTGACCATTGCGGAGGAATTGCAAAACCAACCGCGACACATCGCGGAGGCTTACCGAGTCCAAGTGAATCGCGATCAGTGGGTATTTTATCGCTCGCTCACCCCCTGCGCACGACGAACCGTCATGGGGTTGCATCTCAATACCGAATTCTACGCCGGACGTTTCTCACGCGAGGACGGATTATTTGAACCCGTCGTTGAAGTGAATCCTGAATAGAGTGGCCTAGTGTAGCACGGTGGTCCCCACCGTGATTCGGTGTTGTATAGCACGCTTATCCCCACCATGACGCAATACAGAGTACACCAACTCCCGTAGGCTCGGAGGTCGCATTGCCTTCGCCCCGAATGGGGCACCACATTATAGCCTCAGTTTTAGGCACATCTTTGTTTCCTTTTTTGGTCTCTGGCACCTTCGACAGGCAGCTTCGACGCGGTCGTTGAGTTTCATCCAGCCTCGCCATCGGGTGATCCAACCGGGGAGGCCGTCCCGTTTGCGGTTTAGGTGTCCGCCGAGTTTGCCAATCGCCATGCAGAATTCATACACTGTCATTTCTGGACGTGGTTGTTTGTATCGCCAAAGGGCGAGATAGCGGCCACGCTCAGCAGTATCCATTACCAGTCAAAGAATCCCTTGCACTTTCTGCGGAAGCAAAAATGCTCCGCTACGTCCGGTAAGATAGACTTCGCCAAACCAATTGCATGACAAGCGTTAAGAGTTGTGAAAACCGTCTGGGACGATCAGTTTAATAACGGCTTAGCCATCAATCTCGAAACACCTGTTGCCGCTTGAATAATGCCGTTTCCAACGGCCTGAATCCCACGAGCCCACATCGTGTATTCGTCTGCAAACACCAATTCGGGCACAGCCGGTAGGATATGCCAATCACCATTGATGATTTCTGTCTCAAGTTGCGAAACTTGCCAAACCGCATGGCCGATAAAAAGCCTGCAGTGCTCAGGCGTCGTCTGCGCCAGCTTCTTAAGTGTTTCCGACTGAGCCGATAAGTAGACTCCTTGACTATTGCCACCTTCGGCTAAAAGCTGGTTGTCATGGATTGCCAAAACCGGACCATTTTGTGGTCCACCGAAGTTGACATGCGAGTCGATATTCGCGGGCTTTGCCTCACCTTCCAAAAGTTGCTCCCAAAGTGCGTTCGTGTCCATGGCCAAGCGGCGGTTGAGCATAATACCTATCGTTTGAGTCTCAGAATGCTCAACAACAATGCACACGGAACGCGAAAAAACCGGATCCTGAACACCTGGCGCAGCCACCAACAAACAGCCTGCCAAAGAGATGCGAGGACTTTCGTCCGGTGTGCCGGATGATTCTGGTATGCGATTCACGGATTCCACGCCCATAACAAAAATGGAGGAAACAACCCTTAATCTATCGCCTGTGATTACACCAAACGATAGAATTGTCACAATGACATTCTAGTCATCTCACCGTAAGCAAAAACAGTGCCGAAATGGAGAATTGCGATTGAGCATTCAAGATTTGAGGAGAAACTATAACTATGGAGGTCTTGCGAGGAGCGAGTTGCCGAAGGAACCGATGCTGTTTTTCCAGCAATGGTTCGGGCTTCTTCAAGCCAGCCAGCTTCCTGATTGGCTTGAAGTCAATGCGATGACGCTGTCGACAGCCAATCCAGTCGGTGGATCGTGCAGTCGGATCGTCTTGCTCAAGGGGATCGTTGACGATGGGTTTCTTTTCTTTACCAACTACGATTCTGCCAAGGGACAGCAAATAGCCTTTGACCCCAAGGTTGCTCTCCACTTTTTTTGGCCCATGTTCGATCGACAGGTCAGAATCGAAGGCCAAGCGGTAAAAACGTCAGCCGCTATCTCAGACCAATATTTCGCGTCACGCCCCCGGTCGAGTCAATTAGGGGCAGCGGCTTCGCCGCAATCGCAAATCCTTTTGGATGACATGCAACTGGAGTTGGCAATTCAAGAGTTGGATCACAAGTATGCTGGTCTGCCGGTACCACGACCGGAGAATTGGGGCGGCTACCAGGTCATCCCGCAATTGATGGAGTTTTGGCAAGGGAAACCGTCACGGCTACACGATCGATTCCGTTACGAAAGAAATGAAAGTTCGAATGACTGGTCGCTTCATCGTCTTGCGCCATGACCCGAACCAAGGACACGTCAATCTATTTAGTGCGCCATCCTGCGGTTGACTCATGCTCGAAAAATATTTGCTACGGCGACAGCGATGTTCGGCTGAGCGATGGCTGGGAATCGACCCTCGAACCGCTGGCGGATACCCTCAGCCAGTTGCCGAGCGACCATCGACCAAAGAAAATCTGGCACAGCGATTTGGTTCGTTGTTCCGAACCGGCCCGATGGTTGGCCAATCGATTGGGTGTCGAGACATTGCCGGATGGCCGCCTAAGGGAACGTTTTTTTGGGACTTGGCAATCGGTGGCTTGGTCCGATATTCCGTTGCCTGACGTGGAGCGGGCCCACCACATGCTGGAACATCCATCGACCTTTCGACCTGGGGGGGGTGAGACGACGGACGAAGTATCGTGGCGTGCAATGAGTTGGTGGAACGAAGTGGTCGCGAATCCCGCTCCATCTTCCAAAACGATCGTGGCAATAGCTCACAGCGGATCGATCACATCTCTCTGCGGAACACTATTGAAATTGCCGCCGTCGGAGTGGACGCCCTACTATCTCAAACCTTCGCAACACATGCTGATTCAAACAAATGGCGATCAAATAGAAGTGACGATTTGATACGTCTTTGTCGCGTTCTCTGGTTTTTCAAATAGTGGCAGCCCGTCCCCTTTTGCCTCTTTTGGCTCGTAGCAACACGCGTGCCGAGTATCGAAGCCTTGTTCTCCAACATCGGTAGAGTATTTTTTCCGTGTAGAAGTGTCAGACATCGCGCAGTCCTTTGCAACGTAGAGTTTAGGGAAGACGCCCTAACTTTTGCTAATCTCAGGCTTTAATGCAATTCCAATTTCCGGATAGACTCTTAGTCAAAAGACTCTCGGAAGATTCATGACCGTTCCTTTGGGAACCGATCGGTGGATTGTCTTAGTCGGTCTGGAATTGTTATTGATGGACCAGTTTTTTGAATTCGGCCATCAGCTTGGTGGTAACCGTCCCGACGTTACCGCTGGCAATGGATCGACCGTCGATGGACACGACCGGGATGACTTCGGCTGCGCTGCCTGTCAGGAAGCATTCGTCGGCCACAAACAAATCATGCCTGGTGAGAGTTACTTCTTCGGCTGGAATGCCGAGTTCTTTTGCTAAGTCCAGGATGGCGTTGCGTGTGATTCCCTCCAGAATGCCTGCGTCTTTGGGAGGTGTTTGTAGGACACCGTTTTTCACAATGAAGATGTTGTCCCCCGTGCATTCCGCAACTTCGCCTTTGATGTTGAGCATCAACGCTTCGACACAGCCGGCCTGCAGGCCCTCGATCTTGGCCATTATATTGTTGAGGTAGTTCAACGATTTGACCCTCGGGCTGAGAGCGGCGGGGTGGTTGCGAATGGTGGCCGCCGTAATGATCTTGAGCCCCTTTTGGTAGAATTCCTCAGGATACAAGGTAATGGAATCGGCAATGATAATGACTTGAGGATTGCTGGTTCGATTGGGATCCAAACCGAGTGAGCCCGAACCACGTGTGACAACCAGCCTAATGTAGGCATCCTTGAGCGAGTTGATTTGCAGCGTTTTGTTGACGTCGTCTTCCATTTGGGCTTTGCTGATTGGGATCGTCAAGCAAATCGCCAAGGCTGACTCGTAAAGTCGATCGAGGTGTTGTTGCAAGCGGAAAACGTTGCCCGAATAGCTCCGCATACCCTCAAAAACACCGTCACCGTACAGCAGACCATGATCGTAGACGCTGATCTTGGCGTTTTCTTTGTCGTAAAATTGGCCGCAGATATAAATTTGAAGTGGCATAGAGATTACCGAGATATCGTGGAGAATTGGAGTTTTTAGGGGATTTTGAAAACGAAATATTAACAGACAGCCGCAGAACGAGAAAGGATGCTCGACGCGTACGCCTGGAACATGCCGAATAGCTAGACACTTAGGGAAAGAAACAGGTTCGAGTATTCCCTGCGTGGTCCCCAGCGTGGAATCACGGCGGAGTCCGCCGTGCCACTTTGTGTTGCCACCAATCGTACATGTCGAACAAGGACTCGCGAAGGTTTTGGCCATGTTTTTCCCGAGATCGAGCCCAATCCTCGGACTGTAGCAATTCATTTATTGCGTCAGGGGACCCGGTCTGTTGCAGCAGTTTCTCGACCACCCAGTGGGACGACGACTCATTGACCGATGTTTCCCAAATCGTTTCGAAGCCTCGAATGGGTTGATGCGCCGTGGCTAGCACACAAATGGACCGGCTTCTGGCGGTCCATTCGACCAAGACTCTGGACCAGAATTTCAATTGCTCGTAGCCGTCGAGAATGGCAATCGAACCAGGAGTCCACTCGCGAACTGACGTACGCAACGATCGCGAGGCAGATCGGTCGGTCGAAAACCGCAGCAGATGGATTTGAGATTCAGGCCGAAAGAACCTAATCTCGGAGACCAAACTTGCAACCAACGTTGACTTGCCCGAGCCATGAGGTCCGATAATGCTGCCCCGTTGGGATGGCAGGTTTACAAAGCGATCGGCCAGTCGGGTTACATTGCCGCCATCGAAGCACTCGTAGGAAATGGCGCCAGGCTGAATGTATCGCGTCGAGAACGGATTGGGCTGCATAAAGGTTGGAGAGGGCTGATCAACCGGTTGGGATTTGTCCAGAGTCTAGAGTACCAAGGTTTATGCAATTCTGGCAACTCCACCATCCTCCGGTCGCGCGCCCAAGTAAGCGATTGCTTTAGCACTCAAAAGACAATCCGTCGTTGTTTTCGTATTCAAAATCGATGCCTAAGCGAGATTGCAACCTAGAGAATTCTCGAGCGAGGATATCCGTACTGCTGTGTACGTGTTCCGCTTCGGTAATAAATCGAATCTGTGGATCCGGGTAAACATCGTGTTTGATTAGTACACGTTCAAAGGATTCGAGCGGCGATCCATAGCAGATCAGCATCTTGTGTTCGTCGAACTGAACTTCCTGTTGTTTTCGAGGGTTGAGAACCGCAACGCCGGTGCACCCATCGTTGAGAAGCATTTCTTCGAAATCGTACAGGACGCTTTTGAGCACTGGAACGTCGATATGTTCGCGATATAAATCTTCGTGTTCGTCGGAAGCGCCGCTGTGGCTGGTTTCCAAGACTAGGTCTACCTCGTTGCCGAGACAATCGATCAGGTCCATAAACAGGTCGAACAGTCTTTCCTTGGAAGCGGCTGCCATGATGACGGGCACTTGCGTGTTCGTTTTCGGATCCGTGTAGGAATCGAGACGAAATCCTTGGCGAGGTACTACTTGTAGGTCGTAGGACGGGCGGATTGCGTCGGTCAAATCGAACGTGCCGTATCGGAACACGCCCATGTGCGCTTCTAGATCATTGCCGTCCAGCGAACGAAAGCTTGACGTCGGGTTGGATCGTTGGCTAGACTCGGGCGCACTAGCTGGTTTACTCGATTGGAATTTTGGAGCGTTGCCCATTGGAATAGCTGTAGCAGTTCTAGGGTAAAGGGATTGGTTGACACAAAACGAAAGATTTCGTTCCCGCAAGTACCCTTGAGGAACAACCAAGATTAGGTCACCTCAACAACGAGCCCCTCAATTTCGAAATATTTACCTGCGTTTTCTTGGCGATACAATCGATACAACCTGAATAGTCTCTGTTCCAAGGTTCGAGGTTTTCGCAAAATGGATTACCATAAGGCAAGCGGAAGCGTGGAGTATCCCAACCCGAAGTGTAAGCAAGGGACAATTTCGCAGGTCCCTCACTTACGTATCGGGTTAGGATTGGTAATTTTCATGTCGCCGCTCGCCTAAGACGCATTGACCGGCAATTACCCAACCAAAACATCTCATGACCTATCGATCCAACCTATCCGTTTTTGCTTTCCTTTTGCCTTTCCTGGCTACTTATGTTGGCTGCACCCAGCAAACTCCGTCGGAGCAAGTTGCGGCGACGGAAAAAGTACTGCGGGAAGTCGGCGTTTCCCCACCCGACACGCCGACCGTCGAAACTGCCGTCGCTCCAGAGACCAAGGAAGCGTTGTCCCCGTCCAACGTCCAACCATCGCCAGTCCCCCCGACAGGCAAGTACGACGATCACGCGAACGCGGACGCGATCGCCCCGATCAAGCCCTCTCCCGATCCAACACCACTTGTGCAGAACCCGGCACCGAAGCCTTTTCGTACGATCGATGACCCAAGTGGCAAGTGGATTGCACCAGAGAATTTGCCGCGCGAAACGTGGGAGGTCCAATACCTAGGAAACGCTCCGGTCGGTCTACTGCATCGAACCACTGCGGTTTCCAAAACACTAGGCTCAAATTATTTTCGTCACGATGCAGAGAGTCGCATGCGGGTCTCCTTGAAAGGCAAACCC
>JANPNA010000440.1:0-2618 GCA_031427235.1 Pirellula sp. | reverse complement strand
CTTAAGCTGGGCCGCGAAACACTTTCGCTAGCGTTCCCTAGTAGCGGAATGCGTCCAGCATTTCGTTGGCGTCCAGCATTCACGAAAGCTTTGACAGCTTCCGCTACGATTTAAATCGGCCCGCCTTAAGATCGACGCCGCGAAGCGCACCCTGGGTACGAAGAACTAAAGATTCTCAAACCCCAACGGGGTTTAACAATCTTCGCAGTGAAACCCCGTTGGGATTTGCGCATGCTACCCGTGCTGGCCCTTAGAGCCATGTCAGCAGCACCACGCAGGTTGCCTGACAGAGCTCGCCACGTCCAATTTCGCCGACCCCTTCGCCCGTTTTCCCCTTGATCGCGATTTGGTCCGATTCGATCTGAAGAATTTCAGCGATTCTCTGCTTCATCGACTGTTTGTGCCCAGACAGCTTGGGCCGCTCCAGTTGGACAACGCAATCCAAATTGATAATAGTCCAGCCGGCCTGGCGTACCGCTTTCATGGCAATTGAAAGCATGTCGGCTGAGTCGCGACCACGGTTTTCCTCCGAGGTATTGGGGAACAACTGACCAATATCCGGCAAACTCGCCGCGCTGAGAATGGCGTCGGTGATCGCGTGCAACAATACGTCTGCGTCCGAATGCCCTACAAAATGGAACTCTTCGTCCAGCCGCAATCCACCCAAGATCATCGGTCCGCCGGCTGCGATCCGATGCGAATCCATGCCTAATCCGACTCGTAAACCGGAAAACCCGTTCCTGCTTTCGGAGGCCACTATGCTGTACCCGCCGGGTCGAAATACTCCGGCTCCGAGCCCTCTTTCCACTTGATGTTGCAACCGATGCTGGGACGTTGTTCGTTGGAAACTTGTTTGCCCGCTAGTATGCAATCCAAGGCAATGCGGAGATCTTTTCCGGTCAGTGGCTTGTCCGACTTGGGCCGCGAATCGTCGAGTTGCCCACGATACACCAGCCGATGAGAAGAATCAAAAACGAAGATATCTGGCGTGCAGGCGGCGTTGTAAGCCATCGCGACCGATTGATCCGCGTCATAAAGGTACGGAAACTTGTAGCCCTGTTTGGCAGCCTCTACCTTCATCATTTCTGGGCTATCTTCCGGATGTGCGACCACATCGTTAGAGCTGACCCCAATGAAGCCAACTCCTTTCGGCATGTACTCGTTCGATACGCGAGTCAATTCCGGAGCAACGTGCTTGACGTATGGGCAGTGATTGCACATGAAGATGATCACCAGCGCTTTCTTGTCGCGAAAATCGGACAGGGAAACAGATAGACCATCGGTGTTCGTCAGTGTGAAATCGGGCGCCTGCGTCCCCAAAGGGAGCATTGTGCTAGCGGTTCGAACCATGTGAGTGTTTCCTTTTTGTTGTAGGTAGTGGCCGATCGATCGGCGATCACTGAATGCTGCTTGAGTGAAACGATTGGCTATCGACCTTTGCCGGAGTAGACGTCGTTCTCGGTAACAATTTTGTCCATGTAAATGTCATGGCTCTCGGCTGGGATTTTCTCAAACATTTGGCACTCAAAGGCCAATGCGATTAGGGGAGCATCGAGTCTTGCATGCTGTAGGAGTTTGTCGTAGTAACCTTTTCCGTGCCCGGTACGTCCGCCATTTCGGTCGAAAGCAACTCCTGGCACCATGACCAAATCTAGATCGGTGGGTTGGAGGTGTTTGGATGCCACGGTGCGGAGTTCATTTCTTGGCTCTAGGATTCGGTACATTCCCAGTTCCAATTCCTCCATGTTTTCCAACCAAAACAGCTCCAATTCACCGTCGAGGCAGTACGGGACCACGATGCGCTTTCCGCTGGCGAGAGCGGACGGAAGGGCCTGTCGGGTACGCACTTCGTCCCGGACATCCACATAAAACATGGCGGTTTTGGCCGATTGGTATTCTGGTAGTTCCATGAATCGGTTTACAATTTTGGTGGATACCACATCTTTTTCCGGTTGGGCGCGTCGGTTTTCGTGAGCCTGTTTACGAATTGCGGTCTTCAATTCAAAGAGTCCGGAAACAGCAGCGTCGTCCATCAGTTGGGTCCTTGGTGTCGATTTTTGGGAAAATTTTGTTTGGGGGTGCCGACATAGCATGGTAGCAAGGCCTTCCCTTCCTTCCAATCCGCAAGCGATCCTGCGATCGGAAAATATGGGAAACGGAGGCTTTGAGGGGGTTGAGCGGGAGCTTGCCTCCCCTCAACCTTGTTTTGGCGTCCTACCAAGCTGCACGCGAACCGACGCACTCCGCACTCCGCTGCGGCATCGCAACCAGAGGGTGGCGTTTGCCGAGCAGATTCCAATTTTCTAGATATTTCCGGAAAGGCCGACTTCTCGCAAACTTAAACCGAGTCAAAACTTGTGCATACTCAACCTTCAAATTACCCTAAAGGAGTTGGGCTAAACCATTGTCATTCCGAAATCAAGTCTTGTTAGGCCGTCATGTACCCGCTGCTTCCCTATTTTTGGATCCTCTTTATGGTCGGTTTGATCGGGGCAACGATCACGGCTGCAATGATGGGACGTCCCAAGAAAGCTCGTAAAAAAGCTCCTGTTCAGGCGGCTGAGGTGGCACCGGATCCATTGGCAGAATCCGAACCCGTTCTCGATTTTGGCGACGAG
>JANPNA010000439.1:0-12979 GCA_031427235.1 Pirellula sp. | reverse complement strand
ACCGGGATAGGACACTATCAACAAATTCTAGCTGATTCGATTGTACTGGGCCAAGCATGCGTTCCAGGAACCGGTGTATGCCTGGCACCTACCGAGGGGTCCAGCACCTACCGAGGGGTCACTACAGCCGTCGCCTGTGGCTCGGGGTTTAGCGAGTAACTCGTCAGCCTCCAATTAGAATCCGCAACATTCGGCGGAGTGGTTCCGCAGCGCCCCAAAGCAACTGATCACCGACTGTAAAGGCGGTCAGATATTGTCCTGGTTGAGATGAATCCAACGGTAGTTTGCGAAGTCGTCCAATTGGGCAAACCAGTCCACCGGTCACTGCTGCCGGAGTTAGCTGTTGCACCGATGTGGACTTTTCGTTCGGAACAACTTTGGCCCATGGATTGGCTTTGCCAAGCATGTCTTCGATCTCATCCAACGGGACGTCCTGCTTTAATTTGATCGTTAACGCTTGGCTGTGACATCGCATTGCTCCGATGCGAACGCACAATCCATCGACTGGAATCGAATCCGGCGAAAGCCCCAATATCTTGTTTGTCTCCGCGCTCCCTTTCCATTCTTCCTTGCTCTGACCATTCCCCAAGTCCTTGTCAATCCAAGGGATCAAACTGCCGTTGAGCGGTGCTCCGAATTGTTCGGTCGGGTAGTCACTCGAACGGATGGTCGCAGCAACTTGACGATCAATTTCGAGTATAGCCGAAGCGGGATCGGCAATGAGGCTGGCTACGCTTTTATGGGCCGCTCCCATTTGCAAAATAAGCTCGCGCATGTTTTTGGCGCCGGCCCCCGAGGCCGCTTGATAAGTCATGCTGGTCATCCATTGAATGAGATTGTTTTGAAACAATCCATGCAATGCCATGAGCATCAAGGAAACCGTGCAGTTGCCGCCAACATACGTCTTGATTCCTTTTGCAAGGCCGTCGCGGATCACTCGATCGTTCACCGGATCCAGGATGATGATCGCATCGTCTTTCATTCGCAGCGATGAGGCTGCATCGATCCAATAGCCATTCCAACCGGTCGATCGGAGCTTTGGATAGACCTCGCTAGTGTAGTCGCCACCTTGGCAGGTGATAATGAAATCCATCTTGGAAAGCGACGCGATGTCGGAAGCGGATTTCAACTCACCAGTATCAATACCACCTATCTTTGGTCCAAATCCACCAGCATTGGAAGTCGAAAAGAACACGGGTTCGCAATGGGAGAAATCATTCTCCGCCGTCATGCGTTGAAGGAGCACGGAACCGACCATCCCGCGCCAACCGACTAGTCCGATTTTTTTCAAGATTTTTCTCTACGAGTGACGGGGGGAGGAGGATTGGAGGATTGGAGGATTGGAGTTCGCCTTACTCCTTTACTCCTTTACTCCTTTAGCCTTAAGCCTTACTCCTTTAGCCTTTAGCCTGCCTTACAATCAAAAACTTGTTCGACGTTTTCGCGGAGGATTTGTTGTCCCAGGGCGAGTGCTTTGTCTTCCGACCAACCTTGGCCTCGACAGAAATCCTCCGCCAAAATGCTGGCCAGTATGCGTTTGTACATTCGGAACTTGGGCAGGATAAACTCCAGTTTGTAAGCATCGCTGTAATAACCAAGTTGCTTGTTTCGCGGAATTGCCTCGATTCGGCCTCGAAGATCGTGCCGGATGTAGTTGGGGGTATTGCTGTACCACCAATGCCCATGCGATAAAACATTGGGGAAAATCCATGCGAAGTCGACGAGTTCTTGATTGGTCACCGAGGCAAGGACGGAAATGGGGAAGGGGAGGTTCGGGAATGCATTGAAAAGTTCTGCGTACTGAATCAACGAAACTCTTGAGTCATACAGATCCTGCCCTTGAAAAACGCCATTGGGATAGACGCGTCGATTGACCCCAATCATGAGATCGAACGGCAAACGGTAAGCTTCGGCCAATTCCGCGATCTTCCAAAAGACCCATTCGGCTATGGTTTTCTTGTTGGGCTCGGAAGCATCGGTGCCACATTGAACGAGGTCATCCAATGCAATCTGGGCGGCATGGCTTTGATCGGAATAGGCTTTTGGGCAGAACCTGGGTGGCAACGAGATCGCGCATGCCCTGGCTCCCCGCGCTTTGAATCGCAGAAAGAGCACGTCCAGCGATTGTTTTAAGTCCGTTAGATTCGTGGCCGTTCGGCCCGAAGCGGATTGGAGGCGTTCGCGAACTTTCGGTTGAGCCAAATGGAACACAAGGTCATCGGTCCTCAGGCACGGAACGTAGCGATTGGTGTCAAACCCTTCCAAGGGATCATCGAAATCGTTGGTCAAAAACACCTTTTCCACCTTGCTGGCAGTAAGCACTTGCGTCTCCCAGTCGGCTTCCTGCATTTTGGATTCGGCAAGATCGTAAACGGTCTCCCAGTTGGACATATTGATCTCGTCCTTTTGGAATCCGAATAGCTCTTGAGAAAGCTCTACAAACCAAGACCATTGAACCGTATTGTTGATATTGCCGAGATGATGGAAAAGCCTTTCCACTTTTTCGCGGGGTGAAATTCCAGGCTCCTCGATGAGCTGTTTAGGCATCCCAGAAGAATGCGCCAGTTCCGTGTAATAGTGGTAGCCCAGCAGATCCGCCAACGACGTCGAGGTCGGCGCATGCGGATTGATATGCGAATGCGAATCGATCAAAACAATCGCATCCAACTGTTCAAACAAACTCTGCTGTAGTGTCTGGCTCATAGTTGCATTTAGGGCTCGTGATGTTGGACTCTAACCGCCACTGACCGGCGGTATTAATGCTATCACAGAATGAATGTATGCATGGTCAATGATGGTGGAATCCGAAACAAACTCGTTTTCAATTGCGATCCGTCCAAACTCAACGAGGGGACGCAGCGCTTCGAATTGAACCGCTAACTGCTCTTTGAATTGCAGGACAGATAACGGAAGGTTCACTTCGATCTCAATGAAGTCAGAACCCACCCGTTCGCGGGCTCCTGCAAACATTTTTACAATCAATCGATCGCTCAAGATGAATAGCGGCTTTTTCCGGTTCCTGATTGTGCGGTCCCAATGTTCCAGCAATCGTACCCTAGCGATTCGACCATGGTTTTGATCCGGGCTGAGTAATACGGGCTGACAATGAGGACTAGGCCAATTCCCATATTGAATACATGTTCCATCTCTCGTTGTTCAATTTCACCAAGTTTCGCAATCCATTCAAATACGGGAAGGATTTTCCATGAGCCTCTATTGAATATCAAGTCCACATCTGCCGGCAAGATGCGTTGCGTGTTCTCCAGCAGTCCACCACCGGTAATGTGACCGATGCCGTGGACCACGTTTTTCACTTTGTAGTGCGTCAGCACGGTGCGGGTTAATTTGCTATAAATCAAAGTTGGAGTCAAAAGCGCATCGCCAACGGTCATGCCTAATTCTGGAACAAAGCTGGTGATATCGAGTCCTGCTTTTTCGAAGACCGCTTTGCGTACAAGACTAAAGCCGTTGCTGTGAACACCGGACGAATGGATACCCAAGATGACGTCTCCGGGTGCAATATCGCGTCCAGTGATGAGATTCTTTTTTTCTACGACTCCAACACAAAAGCCAGCCAAATCATAATCTTCGGATTGGTATAAGTCTGGCATAATGGCGGTTTCTCCACCTAGTAGACTGCATTCCGCAGCGATACAGCCATCCGAAATGCCTTGTACAATCGCTTCGAGAAGAGGCGGATTGTCCTTGGACATAGCAACGTAATCCAAGAAGAAGAGTGGTTCTGCTCCCGTGCACAGGACATCATTGACGCACATTGCAACCAAATCGATACCGACGGTGGAATGCCTTCCGGCTTTGATGGCAACCTTGAGTTTTGTGCCGACACCATCGGTTCCGGAGACAAGGATCGGGTCCTGGTAGTTGCGGGAGAACAGCGACTTAGTGAAGTCGAGGGCATAAAGCCCAGCGAACCCCCCGTCATTTCGCACTACTCGTGGCGTGAAAGTGCGGTGCATGAGCCTGGGCAACCGCTGCATCGACTGTTCATACAATTCAAGGTCGACACCGCTGTCTTTGTAGGTGATTGCCATCGGCGAGGCAGAAGCTTTGGTTGGGGGAAGTTGCGAAAAGCGTTTGAAGCGGCATTATCCCGTTTTTCGCGGATAAATAAAGTACGCGTCCAATTCGTACACCTGGGACTACAAATTCTAGTGGGTACTGGCGAGTTGCGCTGCATCGCGGTAAACCCGAGGCAGGGTCACCGAAAAAGTACTTCCGCACCCCAATTGACTCGTCAAACGGATGTCGCCACCCAGAAGTCGGCAAAGCTCTCGCACAATCGAAAGTCCTAGCCCGGTTCCAGAATGTTCGCGAGTTAGGCCATCGTTGCCAGTGACTCCTTTGGCCTGTCTAAATTTCTCGAAAATGATCTCGTAGTCGCCAGAGGCCACCCCGACGCCGGTATCCGCGACCGACAGCAGCAACTCGTCCTGGTTTTGCCACTCACAAAACACGGTCACCAGACCACCCTCTGGAGTGAATTTGATTGCATTGGACAACAAGTTCGTCAGGATCTGCTGCACCTTGCCCTGGTCTTGCCGAATGCGCATCTCCGACTGGCTTGAGTCAACCCGCAGATCGATATTTTTGTCCTCCGCCATTTTCATCACGATCTCACACTGGGAGTGAATTACCGATAGGATGCAAAATTCGGTCGGCCGTACCTCCATTTTCCCGGCCTCTACCTTGGCTAAGTCCAAAATGTCGTTAATCATGTCCAAAAGTAAGCGGCCACTGCTTTGGATGTTGGATGCGTATCGTCGCTGTTTGTCGGTGAGGGATTCAAATCCCTGCAGGACTTCGCTAAACCCAAGAATACTATTGAGCGGTGTTCGCAGCTCATGACTCATGTTGGCAAGAAACTCACCTTTTAGCCGATTCGCTTCGAAAAGCTGCAGGTTAACCCTTGCCAACTCGTCGACTCGCAAATCTTTTTCTACATTCACGGCTTGAAGTTGTTCCTGCGTTTCGGTCATGTGCCGAAGCATTCGATTGAAAGATTCGGACAACTCGTGAAATTCATCTTCGGTATCGACTGAGAAACGCAGTTTCGTGTCCCCTAAAGTGATCTCTTCGCTGACCTGCCTCATATAGGTAAGTGGACGGATGACCAGTCGTTTGAGAATCCAATGAATAAAGAACAGAGACAGCGCGAGAGTGCAAATCGCAATCGAGCTAAGTACCGCATACGTCCACATGCTCGAGACTCGCGTATCACCATATGGCATTTTGACTTTCATGATGCGAAAGGGATTGAGCGACCGTGTGGTGGACGACGCCATCGTGGTGGATT
The DNA here is from genome assembly GCA_031427235.1 of Pirellula sp. Classification (GTDB taxonomy): domain Bacteria; phylum Planctomycetota; class Planctomycetia; order Pirellulales; family Pirellulaceae; genus JBKCUI01. Next base: position 7,665 of record JANPNA010000439.1, on the reverse strand, counting down.
TTGAAGTGTGGCATTCACGTAAACAAATCTTCTCGAATTCGATTGGATGATAGTAGTAGTAGTACGATTCGGATGAATGATCTTCCTGGAACGTGTGAGAAGCCGTACCCGTTAGCGGAGTTGTTAATGAAATGGCCTCAGGCGAGTTTGCCGTCTGTAGGTTAGGCTCATTCGATAGTAACGCTGAGGCTGCGGCTTTGTCCTCCGCTTGTTTTGCTTCGGTTGCAGCAATACTGTCCTTTTCTGCGAGTTTAGAATGGATCCAATTGATCTTTTCCAGGTCTCGCTTATCCGTAGCAAATGGGGCGTTGAGGAATTCATGCTCTAAAAGATCTTCGATGCGGAGGATTTCGTACTCGTACCGGGACTGAAGCATGAAACCGCGAAGCGTTTCAAGAACCTTGGTTCGATGCTCCGTGGACGGGGAACGAGTAAGTTCTACAGACGGAGAGCTCATGGTGCCGGTTTGAGCACTTGGTTTGAAGTCGATCGCAATGTGCTTCCACCCAATGACCAATTTGGCATAGTCTCGTGCCGTTTGGCGGGTTGTTTCCATGACAAGCTGGGATGCTACGACTTGAACCGCGTAAAAGGCAAGCAGCAACGAGGCAAGCAGGGCTAGGCCAAGAAACAAAAGGCACTTTCGCTCTAGGGACCAGCTTCCGACTTGTGGTTTCAGGAAACTATTGGTCATGTACGGTGGACCCTAGGTTGTTGATTCAAAACGGAAAGTCGGCAATTTCGGAGTTTCTAACCTCGATTAGTAAGAATCTAGAGGATTTGGAGAATGAGTAATAGATTGCCCCCAGACTTCTTCCGAAGTTCCATTTCGCCGAAGCGTTTGGCTTTGCCCAGTCGCTACAAATTCCTTGCAGGTTTTGGTCGGGTCAATTACGATTAAAGCTGTTTTGCCGGATACACTGGCTAATCCCCTTTTTTGATGCGTTCAAGTTTCCTATAGAGGAGTTTGGTTCATGTCCAAGCCGTTCACGTATTGGGTTCGACTGGCGATGGTTGCAACAATGTGCACGCTCGTCACCTTCAGTCCTGTTTCTGCGGGACGCTGGATGGATCGGCTTTTGCACCGCGACGCCTGCAAAATAACGGCAATTAACTGCTGTGATCCCATCCTTTCGTGCGAAAAGAGCAGTATCCCAGTGCCGTCGACGCCCTGTGTCGTCATCAGTCAACCTGCTTGCCCTACGGTGACTCTTGGTTGCGACTCCTTGCCTAGCGTGCCACACGCTGCGGGAGGTGTTTCTCCCACCGTTGAGACGCCCGATTCCGCCATGCCGTCCGTGGTTCCGTCGGTCGTCGAGTCCACTCCGGCCCCTATAGTGCCGCAATCGCCAGTGGTTGAGGCGCCAGTGGTAACAGCGCCAAAAGTGGATCCTCCAGTGCCTGCAGTCCAAAAGTCGCTGCCAGTGGTGGAGACGCCAGCACCCGTTATTGAGAAAGCTCCGATTGCGGAACTTGTACCAGTAGTGCCTGAGCCAAAACCTGTTCCAGAGTCAACGCCACCCGTTTCGAATCCATTTGCACCGGATGTCAAGCAACCGGATGTCAAAACAGAGGTGCCCAAGCCGAAAGACTCACCGATAGACGATTTGTTCGGATCGGATCTGAAACCAGAGGCACCGGTCACACCTGCACCGGTCCCACCTACACCTATAGACGATCTATTCGGAACGGACCCGAAACCAGTTGCTGGCGAGGCCGTTGTGCCCAAAGATGACTTGTTCGGCGCGGATCCAAAGCCCGAAACACCTGTCGCTCCGACAGGGATTGACGACCTGTTCGGGTCGGATCCAAAGCCCGCTGCACCGGCCTCGGCTGCACCGGTAGCTGCGGAGCCGATCGACGACTTGTTCGGGGACCCAAAGCCGGCTGTGCCAGAGGCTGCTAATTCGAATGAGGCAAAGCCTTCCAACTCCAACGACGATGTGTTCCAAACCAAGGACAAACCGGCAGCAGAACCATCGATAGACGATCTTTTCGGCAAGCCGATCAACATTGAAATTGACTTGTCGAATGAAAAACCGAAATCGATAGCGGTAGATCAAGACGATGCATTCATTGATAGCTTGTTTGGGAAGTCTCCCAAGGCTTCCAAATCCCCTGCTCCTGAGTTTGACGCGATCGATGAATCGCAGACATTGCCTGACCAGGCGAAGCCTCAAAGCGAAAAGAGCCCGGTCGATCAATTGGACGCGCTGTTCGGCGTTGGAGAGTTCAAGCCAGCCTCTGAGTTCAAGGGTGCTGAATACCGACAATGGGTTGACAACAGTGGTGCTTACCAAATCAATGCGAGATTGGCGGTAATCTATATGGACAAGATAAAACTGCGGAAGGACAACGGCAAGTTCACGACGGTACCACTTTCTAGACTAAGCGATGCAGATTTCGGTTATGTCTCGTGGGTCGCTTCCAACCTGACTGGCGAGCAGACCGCCCGAATGGTCAAGACAGAATCAAAGGGAGTTGAGCCGGACGTATCTCGATAGTCACGACCAAAACCAACCAATAAGCCACGAGAAGCCAACCCAATGGGTTGGCTTTTTTGTTTCTTTTGATCGGCGATACTCGCGGCACCTTTTACTTATAGAAGTGGCACTTTTTACTTATAGAAGTGGCACTTTTTAAATTAAGAGGCGGCACTTTTTTTGGGAATTGCCGGTTTTCGTGACACTTCTCGGCGAACGCCACCTCGAGGAAGCGGTTGTAGCGGAATGCGTCAAGCATTTCGTTGGTTGCGGAATGCGTCAAGCATTTCGTTGGTTGCCGAAGTAGGCAACACCACCCCCGAAACCTTTGACAGGTTCCGCTACGAAAAAAACGGATTAACGTGAATTTGGTGGCGTTCAGCGAGAAGTCTCGTTTTCTTTAGGTTTTTAGGCGATCGGGGGAAGTGCATTTGCCGGGAGAGCGAGGCTCCTGCCGAGCCAAGGCCAAGCTCGGCGGGAGCCTCGCTCTCCCACACGCAGACCTGGCAAGTAGTGCACTTCCATCGGTCGATCGCAAAAAAAGCCTGGGAGGGTCATAAGCCGGGTTCTGTTCGCTTTCGCGCTGCGATCATTTATCTAGCACCACGGTTGCCCGTGGCATCAAGCGATCAACCCGAACGTACGAGATTGCGAGCCACAATCTATGCGCTGGTAAGCCTAAGCTTGCCAGCAGCATGCCGTTCTGTTTGTTCTTGCTCCAGGTGGGGTTTGCCTAGCAGCTCAAGTCGCCTTGAACTCTGGTGGGCTCTTACCCCACCGTTTCACCCTTACTGAGCGAGCTCAGCGGTTTGCTTTCTGTTGCACTTTCCCTAGTCTTGCGACCGGTCGACGTTATCGACCACCTTGCTCTACGGAGCCCGGACTTTCCTCTTTGCGATAACGCAAAGCGATCGCACGCCCCTCCCAGGCGACTACAGCATAACGTATTTATCCGCAACTAAATTCTCACGAATTCAACTGCGCAACGATTCCGGGACGGTACGGACGCTGGCAGCGCCCGCCACGGGGGGGCTATGCCTGGTCGGATTCTCCTTGGGGCGTTGACTCCTGCGAGGCAATGACTTTGGTGCGAGCCGAGCCAGGCCGACGACCTCTTCGCTTTTGCGATGAGGAAGGAATCATTGCCGGATCGACCTTCTGCAAAAGGCGAGAAATGCAAAGCTTGTTGACACTGACCGACAATTCGTTCGCTTCGTCGCAAATCGCATCGTGCAAGCTCTTGGGTATTCTTACCGTTATCATGCGTTGCTGTTCGTGGGGGTCGTTTTCGGGCAGGTCGCGAGAACGAAGAACGGTTAGCATTTCGAGGACCTTCGAGTGTTCGTCGCTACACTCGTACTCGCGCGCCTCGTCAGAATCGACGAACAGTGCCCGAGCTACCCCACCGCCTCCAATCGTCTCTCGATAGAACGCGGTCCAGGTTGGCGCGACGCCGAAAAGCTCGGTCGCAATCTCGAAAACATGCCGTCGCTTTTCCGCTGATGAACGGGATATTTCTCGCTGGGCTTTCAATTCGTTGGCAACCGAATTGAAAACCATCATTTCAGCGGCGAGTTTTTCGCCAGCCTCATCCGCAGCCTTGTCGCGAATTCGCGTAGAGGACTTCTTTTCTGACGGGGTAGCGTCGGTTGGCATCCGACATTGATTAACGGACTGATCGCTGGAAGCGTTGTTGTCAAGGTTCATTCAGTGAGTTTCCTGTTCTTTGCGTACTTCGTCGGGGATCGGGTTGCAGCAAAACTTAATGATCATTCGCCTGCATCCTTCGCGAACAATCAGCTCTCCATGCGGAACAAGATCTGCTCCTTAGGTTGGTGAGAAGATGGTTGGTTAGCTGTCAATACTCTCGTCGCAAGATTAATGACAGCAAGGACTTAAGGGTGTTTAGATAGCAATGCTTAAAATGCAGGCATTGCCACACGGGCTGGGCTGCGGCTGGACTGCTTACTTATTAAGCAATGGGTGCTTTTGCAAATACCAAGTGTCCAGCGTGTGGATTCCTTGTGGTTTTCTCGGAAATTGGCGATTTTAAAACCCGTCTTGGTTTTGACGACGGCCTTTGGTACCGTCTCGGAATCGCCGTTCAAGGAAGGATGGCAACCAAACAATTAGGTAAAGAGATCGTTCTTGGAAGGAAGATTTCCCAATGTCCAGCACCGAATCTGATCAATCCTGCGTCCACATTCGCTGGATGATTCGTCGCGATATGCCGTCGGTCCTTGCCATCGAGGGGCAAAGCTTCGAGTTTCCCTGGACCGAGGAGGAGTTTATCCGTTGTTTGCGTCAAAGGGACTGCATAGGAATGGTGGCCGAACGCAATGAAGAAGTGGCTGGATTCATGATCTACGAACTACACAAAACGCGTATTCATATCCTGTCGTTCGCGGTCCACCCCGAATTCCGAAGGCAAACCATCGGAACGGCGATGGTGGAAAAGCTGGTTTCCAAACTTGCATATCAACGGCGAAACCGAATCGTGTTAGAAGTTCGTGAAACCAACCTGCCGGCTCAGCTCTTTTTCAGGCAACTTGGGTTCCGGGCGACGGGGGTCCTTAAGTCATTTTATGAAGATACTCCCGAGGATGCTTTCTTGATGCAGTTTCGGCATGCAGACCAGTTGGCTCAGGAATCTTCCAATCGCATTGCAAGTTAACGACGATGCGTCCGCCCAGAAAACTCTTTCAAGCCAAGCGATTCTCGATCGAGGAGGTCGAAGAATTGCTCCCGGATGGGACTCGGCTGATCCGAAATATTGTCCGGCACCCTGGCGCAGTCGTCGTTCTGCCGTTGGTCGACGCGGATCATGTATGCATGATTCGAACGTATAGAGTTGCCATCGATCGGTGGCATTTGGAACTTCCCGCTGGGACGCTAGATAAGCAGCTTTCACCGCTTGAAACCGCTATCCTCGAACTGCAAGAAGAAACGGGATACCGAGCGGAACGGATGACCTACATTCATACGTTTGCGATGTCCCCTGGTATTCTTGACGAACAGATGCATTTTTTTGTTGCAGAAGGACTGTTGCCCGGTGAAACCGCCCTCGAAACCGGCGAACAAATTGACAACAAGATTCTTGCATGGTCCCAAATCGACTGCCTGCTGAGGGATAAAAAAATCACGGATGCAAAAACGGTCGCGTGCCTTCTATGGTACATGCGGTACCGCAATCACGCATAACCCGATTCGCTGAGCTTTCTTCGGTCGTTGCCTGATCCGACAGCAATCGTAACGATGCGGCAAACCGTAAAAACGTGTCATTCGTCACCATTGCGGTATTCCGAACTACTGCTAGCCGGTCTCATAGACTCGGAGGACACACGTATCGTCCTGCATGGAACCGACGGGACGGACCGACTTGGAACCGAATGGCTTTTCTATGGCGACGTACTGGATGGTGACGTCAGTTCGATGGAAGCGTTAAAATGCGAATCGGGGCGCGGATGGCGAAATCAGTTTGCGTGAAGCCATCTTGGCGGCCAACAGATGGTATTCAAATCGACTCCGACAACAACACGATAGCAGGCAACTTGATCGGCCTGCGGCCGGAGACCGGTCTGGCGGATCAGACGATCGAACGGACAAGTCTTCACAGTTGGTTACGTTGACCGACGTTGATGAATTCGACACTTCCAGGATAGCTGACACTAATCCTGCCGCAAACTCAGTATTCGAAAATGCTACGGTGGGAACGGTTGTTGGAATCACCGCTTCAACAATCGACGCGGACACAACCTTGAATCGCGTGGTTTATGCGCTCGATGACAACGCTGGAGGCCGATTTTCAATCGACGGGAACACGGGTGTGGTGACCGTCGCCGATGGCTCGGAGTTAAACGATGAGGCGAATGTTAGCCATAGTATGATCGTAAGGGCTTCGAGTGATGATGGTAAGTGGTCGGTGATGACGATTGAGATCGCTGTGCTCAATGTCGCCGAGCGTCCGATTGGCTTGTCGGACCATTATTCCACCAGCTACCTCGACGTGTTGCGCGTGCATGGCGTTGGAGTTCTTGATAATGATTTTGATCCGGACGGAGACATGCTTACGTTGCGAGTCCAGGGTCAGGTTAGGGCGGTCCAAGCGATAAGGAAGTCGGGTTACTTTGAAACAGTAAGTCTGCGATGATCGAGTACCCAGCGAGCCAGCGAAACATCTCCCTCAACGCCAATCTTTTCGAGAATGCGTTGACGGTGTCGCGAAACGGCTTGAAAACTCGTGCCAAATTCCGCAGCAATGTTCTTCATCGAGTTGCCAGCGACCAAGAGTTCCAAAACCTCATTTTCCTTGTTGGTTAACTTTTTAAGTTTTACCTTCGCGTCTTGCTTAGAAAGTTCCATTTCGCAGGCTTGCTGACTGGCTGCCAAGCACTCTTTGACCCGCGTGATTAACGCCTCCGTGGGAACTGGCTTTTCAAGGTAGTCAAGAATGCCTGACTTAAAGGCGCGCACACACGAAGCAACTTCACCAAAAGCAGTCACTATAATCGTGGGGACGCACCATCCCAATTCGCGGGTCTTTTGAAACAGGTCCAGCCCAGACAGGCCAGGCATATTAAGATCGGTAACAATACACCCTATCGGTTGTTCCGTTCGGCCTTCAAGAAATTTCTCTGCGGATTCAAAAGTGGAGCAACTAATTCCGTGAACATTAAAAAGGCACTCAATCGAATTTCGTGAGCCTTCGTCATCATCCACAACAAATACAGTAGGATTGGTCATTAAAAAGAACCTCCTGATCGCCGAAATACAAATCGCTGATGTACTTTTGGCAAAAGGCAAGAAAAGGGTTAAAAACGTTGGGCGAAGCTCTCCACGTTGAATAGTACTACTTATGCAAACAATTCCAAGTCCAACTGCCACACTTTGCACTCAAATCCCTTTTTTTGCATGAATCGTTTAACAAGAAGCCCAATGCGACAGTTGGCATTGCCAACTCTTGAATAGGCTGTGAATTTATTATTGTCGCCTTTCGCTCCGAGCAAGTGCGCCTCATTAACGCACTTTTGCGGAGCAAAAAGCGGCGTCGATCTTAAGGCGGGCCGATTTAAATCGTAGCGGAAGCTGTCAAAGCTTTCGTGAATGCTGGACGCCAACGAAATGCTGGACGCATTCCGCTACTAGGGAACGCTAGCGAAAGTGTTTCGCGGCCCAGCTTAAG
>JANPNA010000438.1:0-2894 GCA_031427235.1 Pirellula sp. | reverse complement strand
CGCCGAAGGTTTGCTTCAACGCAGTGCTGAACTTTACCCCAATCAAGTCCAACCGTTTGTGAACATGAGTTTGTGGCTATTGCCGCGATGGGGCGGAAATACCGGCGATGGAGCGGCATTGATCTCGTCGATCGCCAAACGTTTTCCCAAGCCAGAGGGAGAGGTATTCTATGCTCGTGTAGCTATGGGCCTATCTGAAATTGTTGGCGCAGGCGCGATTGTTGAGGAAGGTGGCTTTAGCGCCAAACGCATCCTCGATGCTGTCGACCTAGTATTGGAACGCAATCCGACTCGCGATGAAGTGGAATTGCTGTTGGACTTGGCGAACAAGAGCGGTTTCTCGAGCGCACGTGAAGGGATTGCCAAATTTCATTACGCTCACTTCGAAATCCCGTCAGAGCATGTTTATAGGCGAATACTGACGCAACCACTTTGGATGGCTCGCAAGAGCGCTTTTGTAGAGACGGGCCCAACAATCCAAGAATAGGCCGTTTGCATGAAAATGCCCCCGAGTTCCACTCGGGGGATGCTTACCCTAGCTCTAGAACAGATGGCCAAAACCCCTCGGCCGGAGGTGTATGCCCAGCACCTATTGCACCGCAGGCACCTATTGCACCGCAGGCACCTATTGCACCTTACACCCCTATTGCACCTCAGACGGAGTAGGTTCGATTGCCGGGCTCTTTCGAGTTAGAGCTATGGTAAAGATCCCCCGAGTAAACTCGGGGGCATTGACGTGCCTTCGGCTTTATTCTGTCGCTTTATTCCGAGGGCTCTGAACTTCCTACCAACTCTTTGCCTCGCTGGTGAAGCTGTTTTAGTCGCATTGAAACCATCTCAATCATTTCAGCATCCGACATCGGCAGGTAAACCGACGAGGGGATCGGCTCGCCGAAAACAACCGCAATCGGCCTTCGCGTCGGAAGCGTGGTCCCCTTTGGCAAACAATCGTAAGCGCCAACAACGGCGATCGGCATCAATGGCACTTGCGATCTACGTGCAACGGGTATAAACCCAGGCTTCAACGGGGCAATCTCGCCATCGGACGTCCGCGTCCCCTCCGGAAACATCAAGACCAACTCCCCGCGCTGCAATCGCCTAAGCATTTCTCGCAGACCAGCCAATCCGCCCCGCTCGCGATCGATCTCGATGGCATCCAGCAGTCCGATGAGGAAGCCAAAGAACGAGTTTTTAAACAGCGTTTTGCGGGCCAGATAGTTCAGCCTTCGATTCACAACCAATCCGATGATCACCGGATCGAGCATGGACTGGTGCGTGGAAAGCAACATACCACCCCCCTCTACTTCCAAATGATGTTGGCCTTCCGTGCGGAGACCGAAAGTCACCGCAGCTACCATACGGCATAGAAGCCGCACTCCTCGATAGAAAAGCTGCCGGCCAATGGTTTGAATGCCACGGACTGGCTTCTCGGGTATGGATTTGCTCATTGAGTTTTGGCTGCGATTCGCTCGGAAATCGCATGTCGCTTTTCTTGAACAATCTCAATCAGACTTTCTAGCACTTGCTCCTCAGACATGCCGTCGGTCCAAACCGTGATCGAATCCTGAGCCGCTTTCAGGCCGCCGGATTCTCGTTGCGTGTCGTGTTGGTCGCGCTGGTTTTGCATCTCAAGAATTTCCGAGTAGTCGGCATCGATCCCGATCTCGATCAATTGCCCGACTCGCCGCCGCGCTCTCTCCTCGGGGGTCGCCGTCAGATAAATCTTGCATTCGGCGCCTGGAAACGCAACCGTACCTTGATCCCGTCCCTCGGTCACGACATCGCGTCCCTCGGTCCATCGACGCTGGCTGGATACCATGGCTTCGCGTACCGCTTTGTTATCGGCAACCGGGCGAATGGACTGGGTGATGGACGGTCTTCGGATCTCTTGCGAAACATCTTCGCCGTCCAAGAAAACGCGACTTCCTTTTAGATCGATTTGGATCCGCCTGGCGACTGCCGCTACCTCATCGACTTGCGTGAAAGGCAAATGCTGTCTAAGGCAAGCCAGCGTCACGCAACGATACATGGCTCCGGTATCCAGGAACTCAAACCCAATCTCTTTGGCCAATCGCTTAGCCACCGAACTTTTTCCAGCGCCCGCTGGCCCGTCAATCGTTACTATCACTCCCGCCCCCAACTATTTTTTGAAATCACCCCAATGTCTACCGCGATTTTACTCTAAACAAGAAAAAATGCTTCCCCGTTTCGAGCCGCAACCCGCTTGCATCTCAAGCTATACTAAAGCAGTCCTTCAATCCACCCGCAGCCGTCACGCATCCGGAGTTGCCATGTTCAGCTTGTTCTTGCGAAAAATCCGCTTCAGTTCCGCATCTCTCGCCGTTTTGACGGTCGCGTGTTTCATTGGATCCGCCTGGGGACAACGCGAGGCACTTCCGCCAGCCGAACCGTCCAAACCGGTTGTTGAGCCAGCCCAATCTGCGGAATCGCCCGCCGTTGGAGCAGAAAAGACCGTTGGAGCAGAAAAGACCACCGAAGTCTCGGATCCAAAGGAGCCCGTCGCAAAGAAAACCGAAAGAACCAGGAGCACCAAGGAAAAGTTGCCAGCCAAAAAACAGCTTCGGTTGATTGCATTGAGCGGTTCCTACGATGATTTGATGCAGCCCGCTTCGATTGATCCTACCAGCCTGATCCTTGGCCAGTCCCCTGCCAAAAGCAAATCGTTCTTTCGCCTCTGCGAGTACCTTCAAGAAATGGGGGACGAAGAGAACTTAACACATGTCCTATTTGATCTTTCGGATTCGGCCATCGGGTTCAACTCCGCTCAGTTGGATGAATTCACGCGTCGTATGACAGTCTTGAAAGCCAAGGGCAAGAAAACGATCGCTTGGCTCGAGGACGCAAGCAACGTCCATTTGGCGATCGCTGCCTGT
>JANPNA010000437.1:0-10425 GCA_031427235.1 Pirellula sp. | reverse complement strand
GGTTATTTGGATCGTATGCGGACCAGTTGCGAGGCCCATTTTTTATGGGGCCAACTGGAACCAAAACGGTTTGGGCCGCGTACTGCTGGACTGTGTAGCTTTGCTGGGCGGATGCTATGCCACCCAACAACAGAAAGAATAGTAGGGTTCTCATCATTGTAACGGTTGTAGGGCCTTAGATTTTTGAGCACGGTGGCAACGGCAACCTATATTCTACTTATGGCCACGCTCAATTCCATCCTTCAAGACTTGCTTAAACTGCATAACCACTCCGTGGTCGATGAAACCACGTACATGGACGCAGCAAGATATGTTCGTGAAGCAAACACGATCGTGATGCGGCACGGAATTCAACCACGACGGGTCAGCGAATTGCTCATGCCCCAAGATGCCATTTGGATCGTGTCAGGCTACATCAAAGCCCTTTCAGTTCAATCGACTGAGTCCTTGACGGCAACAGCACTTGCCAAGGCTCTCGGCTGTCGAAGGCCGACCATCATGGCTCACCTGCGGGCTGGTCGCATTCCTGCAATCAACATTAGCACTAGTGCTAAGCCTAACTACCGATTCTGTTTGGAGTCGGTGAAGGCAGCATTGGCTGCCAAGCCTGTTGCCAAATCTACTAGGAAGCAAGCACCGACCAAGCCCTTCTTGGTCTAATGCCTGGAAACCTTTTGGAAACCTTTTTGGGTTATTTTGGGCTCAGTCGACCAAGTGAATACCCAATGTTTTCATTGGTGGAGCGAATCCGGCAACTTCTTGAAAACCGGAGACGTCGTAAGGCGTCCGTGGGTTCGAATCCCTCCCCATCCGTTGATTTTACCGCTAATTCCCTGGAAAAAGTGGCGTTTCCCCTGTGATTTACGGCGATTTCTTCTTGCTCATGCGGCTCCGTACGGCTCCCTACTGTGCCGCAAAATGTGCCGCTTTTTTCATTGTCTTGGCGGTTTACTGTGCCGGATTCTGTGCCGCGCTTGCCAATGGCTTTTTCGAAATCCGTCTCGGTGGTCAAAAGGTAGCTACGGTTTGCCACTTTGGGACTATTTCCCAACCAGCTACAAACAACGTGTAGCGGAAACTCACGTTCTAACTCGGTTTGGCGACTTGCCCGCATGGAATGGAACAACCGCCCCCAAGGGGTGACACCTGCCTTGACTAGCTTTTTAAGAAACTGGGTTCGCAGATTGGCGTTCTTCCATCCCTCGCCAGTGTTTGCCGCCATTCGGTAAGCCGGTTTATCAACCACGTACTCCGCTCCCTCGGGGGCAAGGTCCCAAGCTGCCTGTAGGTATGGCATCAACTCAGGGAAGATTGGGACAACGCGAACCCCTCGCCCCTCATGGTGCTCAACCTTGGGTTCGGGAACATTCATCCGAGATTGCTCCCAATCAATGTCAGACCATCGTATGGATAGCGTTTCCGATGGACAACGAAGCCCACCAAATCGACTCAGGGCGACAATGGTTTGCCAAGTTGGATCGCAATGAGGCATCAACCTATCGATTGTCTCACGAGGAACCTCGACGTTGTTCCTAGGAATGGATGCTGACAGTTTGATTTTTGCGAATGGGTTCACAGGGATTTTTTCCCATTCAACCGCATCCTCAAAAAACTGCTTGGAGATACGAACGTGCTTTACCACTGTCAAAGACGCAAGCCCACGTGATTTCAATGTCTCATGGAATTGCTTTGCATGCCCCTTTGTAACGTCTGCGATCAAGATTCCATTGGGCATAAACTTGGTCAGTTCTGCTTGGACTTGTTTCCAAACTGCGACGGTTCCCGGCTTGCGATTCGCTCCAACCCGTTGAATGAAGTCCGCTACATGTTCGTCTAAGGTTGTCTGGTCGATAACAAGGGGTTCTAGCGGTTCAACCAGCCCAACGGCTTCAAGCTTTCCCCTTAGGTCCGCTCCGATCCCCTCCAACCAGACTGCGTCTTCGCGGGATGGTTCTCGGTTTGAAATGAGACTCGAAAGTAGATTCTCCATTCTGTGTTTGATTCCCTCCGGAACCCACCGATGCAACGGTCCAGGTCACGTAATCCGGTTTGTACGGTCGCAGTCGGCTTTTGCTGTTTCGACTGTTCGATGACTTCCAGCATGATGGCACCCGCGTTTTTCGTATTGGTCTTGGTTGTCGCCGCGTAAAGCTCCTTAGTGATCCATTCCTGAATTGCTTCGGGTCGGTCGTTCGGGTTGGCTACAGGCCCAAGTGTTTGGTCTGCCGCTGACCAAAGGTGACGGTCGCTTGCGGGCCAGCTTTTCAGTCAGGCGGCGACAGAGTTCGGCGTACTCGTCGTTCAGATGTTCTCGGCAGAAGGCATCAACAAGACCGGCGATCTCCTCGACGGCTTGATGTTTGGCCTCGTCTGGTTCGGGTTTTCGTTTTGGCATTGCTGACTCCCTTCTCGGCGCTCTGGTTATGATCGTGACGCTACCCAATACCCAACTCGGCAGCGACCGCCAGCACCTTTTTCGCTGCATCAGTGCGAGACATACGACGAGTCTCCTTCAAAAACTGGATCGCCTTCTCCTGTGTTCCCGTTCTCACCAAACCGTACAACGTCATCTCCCATTGCGAATCAACCCCAAGCGCAACAGGGTTCAACCATTCGACACGAATGCTGCCGTCAGGGATGCCACAGGTGAGAATGCGTCGTTGGTCGTCGGGATAATGTTGTTTCTTGAACTGAACGAGTTCGTCAATCATGGCGTCCACGTCGTTCGACTGAAACTCGCTCCACATTTCAGGGTTTTCGGCCTCGATACTTTCCCAGGCCAAGCGATAGCCAATTCGAGCACGAACAAGACCAACCGTTTCATTCCAGGCGATGTTGGCAAACATCAGGGCGACGTGGGCAGCTTCCGACGTTGGAACGCCGCCAGGATTCCGCAGCAACCGCTCCGACATTTCTTTCATGACCTCGGACATCTTGCGGGGTTGGTGTGTCATGGTTTCACCTTCCTCATTCCCTTCGTCGCCTTCTTCGCATCAAAAGCTAAGGGGTCGAACGGTCCCCGCCATTCCATCATCTCTTCATGATGTTCGTTCCTGTGGTCGGCAATGGCGTCGAGGTAATCTTCATAGCCTGGAGGTCCACCACAATCTTCTGGTGGGCAGGCTCGTTCTCCTTCGAGGCAAATCGGGGACTTCGTCTTAGGGTCGGCGGGCGGGAACCCCTCGAACAAGACCTGATGCCGCCAGCCATCGCCGAAGTCGTATTTGTAAAGCCACTTTGCCTTCCCGCTCGACTTCGGCAGCAAAGTGCTCAGGAGAACGTGCGTCTCGTCCTCAAACTCCATTCCGAAATCGTCGCCGTCCGGGGCCGGTTGGCTGTATTGTACGCCGTCGATGTCGTACTGGTGCAGGTGGTAATTTTCCCAACCGAATGCCGCCTGGATGTATTCATGTAGATCGACCAGGGTGCAGTCGGGAACCTGTATCCGTCGCCAGATCGCCGGTTTGATGTCGAGCAGCTTGATCTTGAACTGGAACAGCAGGTCGGTCTTGGCGGGGCGTCGTGTTGTTGGGGATTCGAGAGCAAAGACTTCGGCGTGTTCTTCATCCAAGAACTTGACGACCCGGACCATCACAGCGAGTAGCCGTTTCTTGTGCAGGCTTTGGGCGTAGAAAGCAGTTTGGCCGGTTTCGTCGTGGAGCTTGTGCAGTTCGTTCCAGGTGACGGGAACGACTTGCGTACCCTCACCGGCCTGTTCGATCTTCCGCTTGAGGTTCCGGCTCAGGTTGGTGCATTCGAGCAGCGTCTCCCGCTGCTGCTGGGTGAGCTTGAGCGGGTACGTCTCGTTGGCCTTCTTGGTCCGCTTGGGACGGAAGACAATCGGCCCTGTGTCGTTGCCCGCCAAATATTCCTCCAGTCCCTTCTGGAGTTTCTGTCGAGCGTGGGCCGGGGTCAGGGGTTTGCCGTCGTGTGTCATTTTGAGTCTCCCTATTTCTGCAACTGGCAAGTTCTCGTTATTGGTGTAAAATTTAGGCGGGCATTGTACTTGGTCTGCCAAGCCAAGTGTTGGTGACGTTGGTTACGACAATCGCAACTTATTCAGCTTGCCAAAAAGCTACTTCTTGCTGCGTTCTTTCTTGAATAGCTCTACACATTTTTCGTAAGGGGCTTTGGCTAGTTTCCCGCCACGCAATCCGTAGTACCCAACGTGTTCAGGCCAATCAAGTCTGTTGAGTTCTTGCGATTGAATCTCCCACCAAGACCACCGATCAACTCCAGATTTGCGAATCAAGTTGATGGCTTTCTTCAGACTATCGCAGGTATAAAACACCATTTCGTCAGCACGGCAATTTTCCGGCGTTCCCATGATTTCGTGATGAAGGACGATGAAGATTTTCATGATAGAGTTCAAAGGTGCCTTCGTTCCAATTTGATCAGAAAGTTAAGGAGCATTTCCAGTTTTCCCTGACTGGTCCCCACAACTTACCCACCATCACTCCATCTCGATTGCGAAATCGGGTGGAAGCGGTACGACATGATAACCGGAATCTTCCTCCATTTTGAATTTCTGAAAACCTGCTTCGACCGCTGCGACCATCGATGCGGGCAACAAGGCAAGGAAGTCTTCGTATGTAATGACAAAGCCTCGCTTGAGTGACTTGTAGACGACAATTACGACCTCCCTTTTGGACAACAAGGCAGCGACTTCAATTGGGTGCTTGTCATGGATCAAGAAGTCGGATGCGTCATCGGTCAAAGCTTCGAGATACTCAGAACCATACTTGTCGATCACGTTCTGCATGACATTGAAAGTAAAATCTCGTTGCGTGCTTGGCGTTTCGAACAAAGACCAAGAAACACTGATCGAACGAGCTATTTCTTTGTCCTTGATGATCTGGATGTCGGAAACCACCCTCGCTGGATACTGAGTTCGCCACTGCTGTAGCAAATCGAGCAAGCAATGGAGACGCATTTGAGGAGGCTCTGGAGGCTTCCTAAAGCACAAAACAGTAAACCCTTCTTCGATCTCCAGCACACTGAAATGCACGTCAGCCATGTTTTGCCGTCCAAATGAACTAGGGAATGGATTTGTAACTTTGTTGATGACTAATCCGCATCTTTGCCTTTAGCCACTCCACGTTGCATCTTTTTGGATGCCTTTTTGGAATCGAACTTTTCTGGATCGAACTTGCCCCTCCACTCCAACATTTCCTCGTGTTGTTCGTGTTTCGGGTCGCCGATGATTTTAAGGTACTCATTGTAGCCAAAGATTCCACCGACATCTTCAGGTGGACAGGCTCGTTCGCCCTCAACACAGATAGGGTATTTCTGTCCCTCAGTTGCCGCCAGACATCCTTCGAAAAGAACCTCATGCACCCAACCATCTCCAAAATCGTATTCGTATTCGAACGAGAATCGTTTCCCACTCTTGGGGACGACATCGCCGATTTTGATGCCGGTGGAATCAATGAACTCGTATTGATCGTCGAATCCATCGTCAAGCAACTGGGCATCGCCATAGATTTCATCTTTGATTCGAAAACGATGCAAATGCTCGTTGGCCCACTCCATAGCCAACTGAATGTGCTCATGGAACCGTTCCAAGGTGCAATTCTTGATTTGAATCCGACGCCAAATCGATGGCTCGGATTCATTTAGCGTAATCCTAAATTGGTAGAGACGAATGTTGGCAGGTATGGAGCCAATCCCCGTCGCATTCTCAATGGCGTTCTCAAAGCTCGCCATAGCCCGTTCTAGAGCACTTTGGATCATCGCCCTGTGTTTCCTCGTGTCGCTCTTTAGTGCTTCCAAAACACGCTTGGCTTCGTCGAGGGAAAGCGGGATAATTCTGGAGTTTGATTCGTCTAATTCGAGCCTTTTGACAAACTCGTGGAGCAAGATGGCGATTTCTCGTCGTTCGAGGATCGACAGTCTGACTTTGATTTGGGGATTAGGCATGGTGGGGGGGAAAGTGTGTTCAAGCCGTAGCTAGTTTCCTGGCAAGAGGGGGAATAAAGTGCCAATCAAACATCCTTTTGTGTACTGCAACAAAAACCTTTACGCCGTTGACACTTCGATGTTGAGCGAAGTGTGCGGTCAGCCTATGATTACCATCGATTGCAACAAATGGATTCTTGGCAACGTTTGTCGTCACGAAGACTGGTTCTTGAGCGATTGTTACGGAAAGGTCCAGTTCGTTCTTCGTTCCTGATCGAAGTCGAGACGTCGCCATTTCTTCTGCGGTCGAAAGGATGTCAACGATCTTACATGTGCCATGCTTGGTGTGCGGGATAAACGTCGCTTCGTACAAGAGGAAAATGCGATGGACATCTTCTTCGGAGAGTTCCATATGAAAACATTCGATTTCGGTTACAGGAAATAGCTTATCCATGTCGTAACCTCCAAGTCGAACATTTGCGTTCGTCGCATCATCCAGAGACGAGATTTCGGCTAGTCGAGCGGGACGGATTTTTGTAGGCATATCGATTAATGCTGTTCGCTTTGCTATTTGGTTGGTACAGGATTGAATTGACCAGTTGGACAGTCTATCGCTCGATGCAGTTTGAATTGAGTGTTGGCCGTTCCCTTAACATCGACCCTTATTTTGTTTCTCATGCTCTTGGAAGGTCTCGGATTTTTGGCAACCGACATATGTACTTCGGTATAGTCGTGGTGGACATCCCCAAGAGCAATTTCACAACCGAGAAGTTTTGCAGTCAGAGGGGACGTTAGGCGAAGAAATCCAGCGGTGCCACGACCTTGGTCGATTACCTCTTGCTGGAATGTTTTTCGAACACAGTCGATGTGAAACGAAACGTGGGGTTCGTTGCGAATCTCAGCCCCTTCGAAAAGCAACGCATAGGTTGTTTCAACGGTATCGCAGAAATCTACATTAAATTGAGCAAAACTCCATGTTGGGTTTTTTCCGACGTGCTGGAATATCTTTCTTGCTTTTCGCAAGCATTTCACCAAACGAACAATAAATGTGCTGTGCTCAATCTGAAGCGAATGACAATTGCTGAAGAATATTCGATTTCCATCTAGATACATTTCAAAATCGATTTTTGCAGTTTCCTCCATCGATTCCAAAAACGGTTGAAGTTGATCGAAGTAGGGAAGCAACAAGATCGGACGATTGTCCCACTCTCGAAACTCCAACCTGAATTTTAATGAACCACTTTCCGTTGGTACGATCCTATCTGCGGAAAGAAGAATCGGGGCGTTTGGAAATCGACCGGCACACCTAAGTTCACTTTGGCCGCCGGAAAGAGTACCGGGAATCCCTTCAACTGTCGCTAGGATTGTTGAGTCAGCCCGTCTTGACCTCAGAGATAATGCCACGGCCTCACGATACTCAGTCTGCAAAACTAACTCGCTTTCTGCCCCCCCTGAAAACAGCGGCATTCCCTCAAATTCGATCTCTCCCGGTGCAAATTTGACTGGAAGTCCTCGACCGAGCAAGTCGTGCAATTTCGAATCGATATCCTTTGATTCCCCTTTAAATGTCACTTGCATTTGGACGGGTTCAATTGGGTTTAAGTAAGTCATAACCTCTGTGCCGTTATAGATACAAGATTCTTGCGAACGCATTCATCGCTTAGGATTTGCATCACAGTGGACGTTACATCAACTCGTTCTGGTGTCCAGATTGACTCGGAAAAACCACATCGAAGTCCCCCTGGTTTTCGTCCCGTTTCATTGGGATCGACCCACACGGCGATGTTCAAGTTTGGAAGAAGCCTTTTGAGCATTCTGTAGGAGTAATGTAGCGATCCTTCTATCGCCAATTGTACTGCCAGCGTTTGAGGACAGAGCATGCTCCACGAGTAGCCTTCGATCCATTCCAAGAACGACTGGAGTTCGTTTGCGTTCACGTCAACAAATAGGCTATGGCTCGATTCGGACAATCCAACGATTGCGTCTTTCGGTGTCTCATACGTGTCCTGAACATCATCGACTCCGAAGAGTCCTGAGATCAGACTTCGAAACTTTTTGAATTCCGGTTTGTGATTCAATCGCTCATACCGAATGAACAAATCGACATCCGTTGGCTTGGGCTTTCCCCGAAAGAAGCTACCGAATCCAGTGATCTCAAGAATCTTTGATGGAAGCTTGTCGTTAGTCGCCAACTCTCCAAGTTGCACCAAACGGTCAAAGAGCAGCTTTTGCCGACTAGTAAACTTCATGGCCAAATTGATCTTTCGTAGGATAGGATTTGTGACGGATGTTGATGAATTGGTACACTTAACAGGCTTTCGTCTTTCCCAATCTGTCGCTTTTCCGCTGAACGGTTTCGCTGTAATGTAAAGGCACCGAATTTGGGTCTGGGACCTTGCTTATGGCAGGTTTTGCCCCACCCCCCAAATAGTAGCAGCGAAGTGTAAGCTTGGTGTAACCCGACCGATCTGCAATCCTTTTACATCATTCGCAAGTCACTGTGGAGCAAACACTTGCGGAGGCTCTCGCAATTCCTAGTCGTGTAATCGGGACGATTGCCGGAGCAAATCATTCATCTTTACACAACTCCCAGCGTGAGGTTGGCCCTTTTCCGTGGACCTCGATCAAGCCCTCTCGACGAAGTTTTTGCAGCAAGTTGGCGATAAAGTCATGCTTTTGCTGTTCGTTCAGGGCATCGGAGAGTTTTTCCCTTAGGAGGCTATCGATTTGAGTTCGCTTCGCACTTCCCTGCTTTTCGAGCAATTCCAGGATCATCATCCGACCATAGTCAATCTCGATCCCCCGCTTCTTTAGGTACCTGAGTTGTTGAATCTGACCATCATTCTTCTACTGCACCCCCAACGCCTTGAAAACTGCATCAACAGGATCAGCGTAGAATCCTGTTTGGAACTTTGCGAACAACTCGCCAGGGATGGTTGGGATGTCTTTGACGCTAGCCATTGGAAGCAGGATTCGCTTTGCTCCTGCATCGAAGGCAACTTGCAATGACTCGGCTAGGTTCTCGACGGGGATGATGTTGCCACCCAGGCTCATACTTCCAAGGATTACCATTTGTTGTTGGAGTGGTTTGCCAAACACAGCAGAACACAATGCAACAAAAGATGCCAATGTCATCGCATTGGTTGGGCCTGTGTTGTGGAGTTCCACGATGTGAAGATGGTAGTCATGGTCGCCGGCCTTGATTGATGCACTGACTCGACTGGAATTTGCCTTGAAGTAATCGAATCCAATCTTGATGGACTCTTTGGCAGCGGAGTTGGAACCAAGTCCCGATGTCTTCAATGAGCCATTTCCAGCCGTCACTTGCGTTTCAATTCGATAAAGGCCCAAATGCGAACTGCCTGTTGCAACCGTATGCATCACGCCGGGGCTTAGAGGTCCGTCTGGAATCAGAGATCCACCGCCTTGTTCTGGAACGCTTATGAACTTCTCTTCCATCGTTTCAATGTCGATGTAAGAGAAGTGAACATCGAAGAATTCCATGCCACCGATCTTTTTGAGTTGCTCCTTAACCCGTCGCCGAGCTTCTAGGGCGTACTCTAAGCATCGACGAACGGCATCCTTGTCGTACTTTTCGTTTGGATAAAGGAGCTTGAGTAGACCGGATACGGTGTGCTTGACGGCAATGGTATCACGTTGGTTGAGATCACGACCCAACTTGAAGAACTTGCTAATTGCATCTCCGAAATTGCGTTTGCGCATCTCACGGACCCATTCCGCCAAGAAGTCCACAATCAAGCCGTACTGGTTGGTGAAATACTCTGGCCGCATCTTTGGAATTTCCCAGCCAGGGATATAGGCATGGAAACGATCAAAGAACGCTGAATCGATCATAGTTTCTGGGAATGGTGCCAGCAGGTGGCTTGTCTTGACCAACGTATCGACCGATTGGTTGATATTACCGACAAAGACCATTGCGGCTGAAGCGCTCACCGAATCACGACCACGGGCAAATGAACCCGATGCCATGTAGTCCTTCATGATCTGAACGCCGTCTTTGTCTTTGAACGAAATACCAGCCACTTCGTCAAAGGCTACTACGTCCCAAATGCCTACCAAGCCAACTTGATTTCGTGCCAGGTTATAGAACAGATTGGCGACCGTAGTTTGGCCACCAGAGATCAAAATGCTGTTGGGACTAATCTCTTTGTAGATGTGGCTCTTACCTGTTCCTCTTGGGCCAAGCTCGCAGACGTTGTAGTTGTTCTCAATCAGGGGAATCATCCGACAAAGGATGTGCCATTTGACCCGTTCTTCAAATTGAGTTGGCTCGTATCCGCAAGATCGAAGCAAAACGTCGATCCATTGTTCTTCCGTAAACTCATCTCGGCCATTGAAGATTTCTTCCATGTCCATGCCGGGCATTTGGATCGGTTTTACGTCTTCGACGATAAACGGCGATCCTTTTTGCCCTTCTTCAAAGAAATACTGCATGGTGATGATTGACCAAATACCACCAGCCAGGAGCTTCTCGTACTTCTTGACGAAGCTGGTCGAAATCTCGGC
>JANPNA010000436.1:0-8909 GCA_031427235.1 Pirellula sp. | reverse complement strand
CAGGATGCTTACCCCACCAAGAAGCACTCGCATTTCAAAGACCAATCGCAGACAACTTTCCCCATACGCCAGGTTCGTTTTAACCGCAGCGCGTTTGATCGGGTACAGCCATACACTCCAACCCGCCAGTGGCAAGTCGTGGATTGCATTATCATGCATCCACGCCGTCCTCGCTTGCCATCGGTTTGCAACGTGACATCAGAACCCATACAATGCGCAAGACGGTACTCGTCGTACTGACATCGTAATCGGCCAACAAACGATCGATTCTGAGCTAACAGACCAACAAGAAATCAGAACAAAAAATTGCAGCGAAGCCCTCGATAGGCCGCCCGGACTTGTGCCGAGACTACGACTCGGGCTGACTGAATGGCGGCGTTATTTGGCAATGAAAAGATCGGAGTTTTCAATTGACCACATCCAATTGGGACGCAGACATCCGATGCGTATTCCCTGATTGGCTCACAAAGGCCGCAACCGAACGATGGCCAGCAGTAAGGGAATCAATCACCGTAGGCCAGACGGTGCAGGGAAATGTGATTTCACGCGCGCCATTTGGTGTTTGGCTTGACATCGGTGTCGGTCACCCAGCACTGCTACTGGTTGTAAACATGAACGGAGCAAAACTTCGGCGAATCACATTCGAAGACTATCCCGAAAAACACTCAACCGTCGTTGCGAGAATCAATGCACTCGGCAACAATTGTGAAATTGGACTCACCCAACACTATTCGGATACAATGATCGAGGGTGACGCTGCCAAATAACAAACCTTTGGACACGAAGCCCTCGATCGACCTGACTTGATTTGCGCCGAGTCACCCCCTCGCCCTCGGTCATCGCCGCCGTTATTTCCTAGATATGAGGAGTCAGCCTTCGACTACCGACGACTAGCCATTGCACTTGCAACTCGCGATCGCAGCTACAACTTGCTGATGTGGATTAGTAACGCAATCGACAAAGGACTTATCTTGCCTTCACGTGCAGCACACCATTCAGGCGGCCCGGAAGCGGCAACAGAATGGCTGCGCGCGAACTACAAAATCATTCCGGAGGACCTTCGTCCAAGCGAAAATGCGATCGATGAGTTCGCAGCATTTTTTAGCACCTATTTGACGTCGTCGTTCGACGTGATTCAGAAACCCGGCACAAAAGGAACAGGACCAATTCCTCAATTTGCATGTACGTGCGACTTGTGCGTTCGAATCGTCAATGCTCCTCATTTGCAAGCAAAGAAACTTTACGCAAAGGATAAGCGCCGTGCAGATTTTCTGATGACTGAATGTCTACAGAACTTCGCCGCGACAAATGGAATTGATTTGGACGAGAATTCTGCGTGCAATATGATTACCAACCAAGGAACGCGCCGAGCGGCGGCGTACATCACTTACGGTCATTGGCTAATCTTGCGATTAAAGGGGGAATCAGATGGTCCTGCCATACTAGCGCTTTGGCGTCTTATGGCGTGGGATCCGCGTGGTGGAATCCGCCAAGGATTCAAGCTAGAATTAGGTGACTTCAAGACTGCAGAAAGAACCCTTCTGTCCGCAGTTAAAACGTGAAATAACAAGCGCATGCACCGGAGTCGCGTGTCGGCCACTTTTTCAATGGAGCATCACTCGCCACGACCGCGGTGATGCGTGCCGTTAGCGGCAAGACAAACGCATAAACATTCGAAACTCAGCCGGAACCGTAAAGGTCAGCATAGTGGCCGGTTATTCGTCAGCCATTGGCTCGATGCACTTTCCCGGAAAACCGATTTCCGGGACTATTAAGACTATATGGTCGAGAAGAAAAAACGCCGCACGAATGTTTCCAATGGCCCTCGTTTTGAGCTGGGGACTGGCTCCCACTCAGGCCATCTGATATCGTGTGCGGGTTACAATAAGGCGAGCGGCAGATTGGAATCTACCAGTGGTAGTTTGGGACCATCGTCCCGAACGAACAATTGGCCGGGACAATGGTCCCAGCCTACGGTACTTTTCATTCCGCCGTTCGCCTAAGTGCTCAGTCACCCGCGCTGACTTGCGTTGACATAACTGCTCGCACTAAGAGGCTATCCGAAAAGTCGTGGTTCGCTCCGCGAACCAACGTCTTGCTAAAAGAAATGCCATAATTGGCAGCGTTTGAGATGCGTTGGTTCGCGGAGCGAACCACGACTATCCAGTTCTCGGATAGCCTCTAACTGAATTTGGACGTTCTGCCGTCGAAATAGCAGCAGACGACGTTTGATTGACAATCTATCATTCGACGGACGAGGATCGATTCATGGCAACGATAACCTGGACGCGAGAAGCCGTGGAGTTTTTGGCACTGCCCCTACAGCAGGTGCTTTGCCTTGACTTCTAAATAACGGTTGATGAGCGGTGTCGTCAACATGTCTGGAAACGCGTCGACGTTCAGGACTCCTGCGTTCCCGAGTCGTTGGATCACTTCGTGTCGCCACACCAATAACTGGGCCGCCGCCGCGCTTCGATAGAGTACGCTTTCGTCCATGCTGGGGTTGTCCGCAAAGTCAAAAACCGCTCGGTCCCGAAGCAACGCTAGCACAGGCAAATGCCTCCCTCGCAATGTGCGGAGGTAACCCGTAATCTGTGATGCCGAAACGTCGTCAATGACACTGGTGACAAGCACAACCAACGAACGCCGCCGACAATTGCGCGAAAAATACAGGAACGCTTCGTCGTAGTTTGTTTGCTTGAGACTTGGAAAACGGTCAAAACCAGCATGCAATAATCGATTCATCTGAGCCGTGCCGCCGCGAACCGGTACGTACGATTCAATCTTGTCCGAAAAGCAAAGCAGCCCTACAGAATCCCCCTGGTGAAGTGCCACGTAGCTTAACATCAGAATCGAGTTGAGTGCGTAGTCCAGCAGACTCAGTCCCCGGTATTCGTTGGTCATCAGCCGTCCGCAGTCCAGCATGAATACAATGCGTTGGCTTTGATCGGTTTGAAACTGTTTGACCGTGAGCTTGTTCCGCCGGGCCGTCGATCGCCAGTCGATGTGCTTGTAGTTGTCATCCTGCGTGTAGTCGCGCAGGCGCTCAAAGTTGTTGTCTTGCCCAGCCTTTCGGGTCTTGCGGACCCCGATCAGACTCAGCCGATTGGTACGTGCGAGCAACGCGTATTCGGCTAATTGTTTCATATCGGGATACACCAACAGTTCGCCCGCGCATTCTCGTTTGACCTGCCGTTGCCAAAGCCCGAGTCGGCTCTTTAACTTGATAAACACGAATTCAAATTGAAACGAACCCCGGCGCAACGGTCGGATTTGATAATCGACTTCAATCCGTTTGCCTGGCGGAAGGACGACCGACTGCACTTCTGGCTCTGCTGTGAGCCCCGGCGGCAGATCGTCGCAAACATCGATCAACTGGGTTCTGTCGCTTCGATTATCAAGATACAACTTCACATCGTGGGTGCCACCTAACGAAGCACTCTTGAGCGTCTGCCGTTCAACGCTCAAACCGCTAGGCCCAGTTATGGTAAGCAAATCCAGAACCACCGTAGATAAGGCGAATAGGTCAAAGACTACGATGAAATAAATCATCAGTGGCGATAGTAGTATGAGGAGGGTCGAAGCGCACAATGGCAACAGCAACCACATCCATCGGCTTGTTGGGAAAATGCGCCAGCCCCACGCGATGATCAGCAATGGAGAAATGAGCGCGAGCAAACCGAGCCACGGTGCCCAAAAAAGATACGTCCCTATTGAATCATATATGGACATAGCTTAGCTTCGCGGTACTTCGATGCTTCTCAGGAGCGATGTAAGCTCCTGATCAACCTTGAGCCCCTCCACCTCCGCTTCGGCGGAAATGATGACTCGGTGCCTAAGGGCTGGCAATGCGATCTCCACCACATCATCCGGCACAGCAAAATCCCGACCGCGAAACGCCGCGATCGTTCGAGCGCCCTGAACCAGCGCCAAGCCAGCTCGTGGCGAAGCTCCCATGTGAAAGGTTGGCCACGACCGAGTTAACCTTACAATCTTGTTGATGTACGCTAGCAGCTTGGGCTCGATACGAACTTGACCATTCATCCTAATAATGCCGGAGATTTGTTCTGCATTGGTGACCTGAGTGACTTGGTCATTCAATACCGACGAAAAATCGACCTGCCTGGAATGCAATTCGAGAATTCGAGCCTCTTCTTGTTCGCTTGGATAGGACACCATTGCCTTGAACATGAACCGATCGAGTTGGGCTTCGGGCAATGAATACGTCCCTTCGCTTTCGATCGGATTCTGCGTGGCCATGACCAAAAACGGCCGAGGCACTGGATGGCTGATCCCATCGATGGTTACCCGAAACTCTTGCATGATTTCGAGCAATGCCGCATGCGTCTTGGCTGGTGATCGATTGATTTCGTCCGCCAGCAAAAACTGGGTAAATACCGGCCCTGGCCTGAATCGAAAATCCTGAGTTTTCAAATCTAGGATTGGTGCTCCCGTAATATCCGAGGGCATCAAGTCGGCCGTAAACTGAATGCGTCCAAACTGACATCCAAGGACTCGCCCCAACGTCCGGACGAAGAGTGTCTTTCCCAATCCTGGAACTCCCTCGATCAACACGTGTCCGCCTGAAAACAAGGCGACCAATGAGGTCGTGACCAGTTCCTCCTGGCCAACAAAGACTTTGCTGATCTCTGCCACCGCGGCTTCAAAAAGTTTTTTTGCTTGATGAACATGCGAATGTTCGGCGGTACCAAAGCTGGACGCAACAGGGACGGACGCAGGGATTTCTGACATGACAACCGTGAAAATGAGTTTTTGGACGAACCAATCAGTTTCACTATGATAACCACCCCATGGATAGTATGTTTCAACTCACTAAATTTTTCACGTAGGGTATTTTCTACGCAAGAATCCCGTTGATAACCTGCCCGTGCACATCCGTTAATCGACGGTTGATACCATTGTGATAAAACGTCAGTTTTTCGTGATTCATGCCAAGCAAATGCAAAATGGTTGCATGAAAATCTGGGATCGTTACCTTATTCTCAGCCGTAAAGTAACCGATCTCATCAGAACTACCGTAACGGATCCCCTTCTTAACACCTGCCCCTGCCAAGAAGCATGTGAATGCCGTTGGATGATGGTCCCGTCCCGGTGCCCCAATCCCCTGGGTCGTAGGGCTGCGGCCAAATTCGGTCGTCCAAACAAAGAGAGTGTCCTCGAACATCCCTCGTTGCTTCAAGTCTCGAATCAGTGCCGCCACTGGTTTGTCCATCGTTAAGGCTTGTGCGTCGTGATTCTCCTTAACGTTTTCGTGCCCGTCCCAGTTGATGCGGGGCGAACCAAAGGAGCCACCATTGAGGATCTGAACGAAACGAACACCGCGCTCGAGAAGTCGCCGTGCCGTTAAGCAGTTTCTTGCGAAGCCCTTGTTGGCTGGTTCATCTAGCCCGTACATCTGCTGCGTCGCTTCCGTTTCACCCGAAAGATCGGTAGCCTCGGGAATGCTCGATTGCATCTGCGCCGCCAACTCATAAGCACGCAGTCTGGCTGCAAAGGCACTGTCACCTGGATGTCCGTCGGCGAACTCACGGTTCATCGTTGCTAGAAATTCCATGTCCGCCAATCTCGCCGATGCGGAAACGCTTTTAGGTGTCTGCAAATCCGGCACCGGTTCACCAGATTGCGTTCGAAAGGCAACCCCCTGATGATTGGCTGGCAGGAACCCCGATGTCCAGTTGATCGAACCGCCAGCCGGTAGCCCACGCGGGTCCGGCAAGACAACGAACGCGGGAAGATTCTCATTCTCGGTCCCCAGTCCATAACTGAGCCAAGAACCCATGCATGGAAAACCGTTCAACGTAAAACCGCTGTTCATTTGGAAAGCGGCTGGCGTATGGTTATTGCTCTTGGCCACCATGGAATGAATGAAACACACATCGTCAACACATTGCGACAACTGAGGGAGTAGACTACTGACCCAAGCACCCGACTTGCCATGTTGTTGGAAATCATAGACACTCTTCATCAACCGACCGGGTTGGCCAAAAAAGCCAAGATTCTCCCCTTTGCCCTCAAGCGACTGACCGTCCATCTTCGCCAGTTCGGGCTTGTAATCGAACGTGTCGAGATGGCTCACTCCACCCGCACAAAAGACTTGAACCACCCGCTTTGCCCGGGGCGTAAAATGAGGCTGGATCGCCGAATTTACCTTGGAATCCGCTGCCTTGAGGTTGTCGCGATTCAACATCCACGCAAGCGCAATTGCTCCTAGCCCACCACCCGCATTCCAAAGAAAATGACGTCGGGGAAAGGGGGCAATGAGCCCGTTCCGATTCGAGGCTTCATGAAGTCGACTACCGGACATAGATAAACTCCGTGGAATTGAACAGTGCCCAGCAGACGCTGGCCAGTCCGCGTTCCTTTGCGGCCACCATGGCCCGTATGGCTTCGCCCTCGCTAGGCTTTCGCCCAACAGCCAATTCATAGGCGGCTTCAATCGCCAAGCGGACATCCCCCTTGGCAGACTGCATCGCACGTTCTGCTAAATGAGCGGCTTGACGTTGAATGAACGCATGGTTCATGAGTTCCAATGCTTGAAGCGGCGTCGTAGTAACGCCGCGGCGCGGTGTCTTCACCGAGGGATCTGGGCAGTCGAACGAATCGAGCAATGGATCCTTACCGCTATTAACGTTGATTCGATACACCGTTCGGCGGTTGAACTCGGGTTCGGATCGGTCCACTGGCGTGTAAAAGGTCGCGTTGAATTCCGTCGTTGTGAATGGCCGAAAACCCGGACCGCCACCCATCGGATTCAACTGCCCACTCGCAACCAGCATCGCATCGCGGACCGCTTCGGCCTCCAGTCGACGCGGTGGAAATCGCCACAGAAGTCTATTGTCTGCATCGACGGAAGCAGCCGAACCATTAAACGCAGACGATTGCCGATAGGTCGCCGACTGGACGATCAGCCGATGCAACGCCTTCACGCTCCAGCCACTCTCGACGAATTTCACCGCCAGCCATTCAAGCAGTTCCGGGTGACTTGGTCGCTCACCGCTGACTCCAAAATCATTCGGAGTCGCCACCAACCCTTGGCCAAAATGCCAATGCCAAACTCGGTTTGCCATGACTCGGGCTGGCAGCGGATTGCGAGCATCGGCAAGCCAATCGGCAAACTTCAACCGCCGTTCTTTCTCAGGCGAATCCGCAGCCAGTCCAAAGTCCGGATCGAGCTCAAAAACCGCAGACAACGCTCCTGGCGTAACCTCTTCGTCGGGCGAATTGACATCGCCCCGCTTAAGTCGCTTGGTGTTCGGTGGTTGAACACGAACACCGGTATACGAGACAGGTAGTTTTTTTAAATCCGCCAACGATTTCTTGGCTCGTTGAAGCTCAGCTAAGGCGGTGGAATGGCTGCTTGCCTGCTCTGCATTCAAACTTGTCATGATCTCGTTCGCTCGTTCGACTTGACGTTCCAACTCCTTTTGCTGTTGGCTTCGCGTTTTCGATTCCTCATCCGATGCAATGGAGCGTTCTCCATGTTTTACCCCTTCAAACACCGACTTGATTCGATAGTATTCTTCGTGCGGGATTGGATCGAACTTGTGCGCATGACATCGAGCGCAATTGATCGTTAGGCCGAGAAACGATTGACCCACCACACCGATCATGTCCTCGAGTTCATCTTCTCGTGTGATAGCGCGCTGTGTTTTGTTGGACTGTGAATTGCCCGCTTGATCCCATGGTCCGCAGATGAGCAAACTCGTTGCGATGATGCCCTCCTTGGTTACCGGCTCCATGACATCGCCCGCAATCTGCTCCTTCATGAATTGTGTATAAGGCTTGTCGTCATTAAAACTCTGGATGACGTAGTCCCGATAATGCCAAGCGTTCTCGCGCAACCGATCGTATTCAAATCCCTGGCTTTCGGTGTAACGCGCAATGTCGAGCCAATGCCGCCCCCAACGTTCGCCATAATGCGATGAAGCTAGAAGTCGATCCACGAGAGTTTCATAGGCCTTCGGCGATCCATCGGTTAAAAAGGCATCGATTTCAGCAGGGCCGGGAGGCAGTCCGAGCAAATCGAAGCTCAAGCGTCGAATGAGAGTGCGTCGATCGGCTTCTGGCGATAGAGTAAGTTTCTTTTCCGCGAGTTTTTCACGGATGAACGCGTCGACTGCATTGCCCGCTCCATTCGGGATCGCTGGCATAGCAAGCGGTTGCAGCGACCAATGCGAACTTGGTTCTCTTTTTTGTCCTGAGTATTCATCAGGCCAAACCGCTCCCTCATCCAACCAAGCCTGAATCGATTTGAGTTCATCCGCCGATAGTCGAGGTTTGCCGCTATCGCTGGGCGGCATCAACATGTCCTCGTCCTCGCCACTTACAAAGCGGAAGAGCGGGCTTTTGGCTGCGTCCTTAGCTAGGATTGCGGCTTCGCCTTGGTCACCACCCATCATTGCGACTGCCCGCATATCCAAGCGATATCCGCTCTTTTGCTTTTCTGGACCGTGACACGCATAGCAGTGTTTTTGAAAGATCGGTCGGATATCGCGGGCGAAATCCGTCTGAGCGTTGGCGGTTGAAACGACACCTAGCCAAAAAAAAGCAATTGCACAACAGAGATATCGGTTGCGTTGCGGTTGCAGGTGGGCAGCGCCTTTTTGCATTGATTTCATTTCCGTTCGCCAAGCACTCGAAAACCGACACGGTGTAGAAGCAGACCGTTGGAAGTAGTTTAAACTAAAACCACAGCCTTTGCATCGTAGTCAAGTCGCTCCGCTCCCGACAATCAGCCGTTTGGGCGCTAGCCTGGGGTGTTAAAAAACTGGTATTAACATGATGTATTGCGAAACAATTTCACTCGATAATTCTTCCGCTTTCATCCCGACAGGGATCACAGCAATTAGCCGGTTGGCGCCGCGAAGCGGCGCACCCCCGGAGAACGA
>JANPNA010000435.1:0-8255 GCA_031427235.1 Pirellula sp. | reverse complement strand
GGAAGCAGGTGAAATTGCGATTGAAATGGCCGCGACCCTTCGGATCGGCGTCTTCCCATGGAGTGCGTCCAAATTCGGAACATCCCACGATGAGTGTATCGTCGAGCAATCCTCGCTGACGAAGATCCTTTATCAACCCAGCGATCGGGCGGTCGACCTTCCGTGCTAGACCCGCGTGTTGTGAGATATCACCGTGGTGGTCCCAGTTCGAATTGGAGCCCACATCGAATAAATTAACAACACGAACTCCGCGTTCCACCAGACGACGGGCCGTCAAACACTGGGCTGCAAACGATGCCGGATCGGACGTGTTGCTGCCGTAAAGATCGAGAACGTGTTGTGGCTCTTGCCGGATATCAAACGCTTCAGGAGCTTCACGCATCAAACCATGTGCCGTTTCGATCGATGTCATGCGGGACTGTAGATCGAGTTCCCGTCCATGCCTCTCCAAGTGCTCTGAGTTTAAGTCCTTCAGCATCAAGCTCTCTAGCTCGCGACGCGTTACCGATGCCACCGGACTGGTTACATTCGGTAAAGGATTCGAGCCAGGAAATAATCTTGTCCCTTTATGATAACCGGGCAGAAAACTGGCATCCCATGCCAAGTACGCGTTGTACGGTTCCTTGGCAGCCAACACGACGAACGGCGGCAGATTGGTATTCAGCGTGCCCAGTCCATAACTGAGCCATGATCCAATGCTGGGCATGGGAATCGTAATCGAACCTGTCAACATCCCAAGAGTTGCCGCAGAATGACCAGCAGAATCGCCACGTACCGTATGCAAAAAACATATCTCATCGACGACGGAGCCGACATTCGAAAACAACTCGCTGACCATCTTGCCGCACTCACCGTAAGGCTGGAATTTCCACGGGGACGCTTTTAGCGGCTTATCGTTCGGGTTCAGTTTCTTTCCGTGGTCCTGCTGTAATTTGGGCTTATAGTCGAAGGTGTCGACGTGCGATAGGCCACCCGTGAAGAAGAACAAAATCAAATGCTTGGCTCGTGCGACGTGATGTCCAGCCTTGGGTTCCAACGGATGACCGCCATTCATGGTCGCAGCGTAAGCCAGCCGATGGTGAACGGACAATCCAGCGGTGGTAGTAAGGGCAGTTGCTTGCTTTAGAAAAACGCGACGGTTCGACAAACTTGCTGGAATCATAATGAAACGCACTCTCAAGCATTGCAAAAAGGATCGACCCTATCAATCCAGGTAAATAAACTCATTCGACGCAAAGAGAGCCCGAGCCAAACTAGACCAAGCTTCCACTTCGCGACGCTCCTTAGGCACTCCGTCCGCTTCAAGCGACCGAACGTATTGGTCGACGAAGTTCGAGCACTTGGCTAATTCATTCTCCGTCGCCTGGCGACCAAAAACTCGCAAATAGGCGGACTCTATTCGATTTTTGGCGTCGCTCGAATGTTCCAGGAGACGGCCCGCAAGACCAGTCGCCTTTTGGTGAACGAATGCATCGTTAAGCAGGTAAAGGGCTTGCATGGAAACGGTCGAATTGTCCCGGATAGGGGTCGACAAGCTGGGATCCGCTCCGTTGAACAGAGATAAATAGGGATGCGCGTGCAATCGCTGAACCATCAAGTAAACACTTCGGTGATCCGAGGGATAACTTACATCATTGAATTGATGATGAGCCGTGTAACGCCACTTGGACGGCTCGGGAAATGGATGCGGACCAGGGCGGTTCAGATTGAGTGACCCACCAAGCAACAGCATCGTGTCTCGCAACGACTCGGCATCCAATCTGCGACGATCGAACCGCCAATACTGAACGTTTCCAGAATCGACCAGGGCATTGTGCGTATCTCCATCCGTTGAAAGTTGATACGTATTGGACAACAGGATCGTCCGGTGCAACGACTTAATGGACCAACCGGACGCGACGAATTCGTTTGCCAACCAATCCAGCAATTTGGGATGCGTTGGTGGCGAACCACGAAAACCGTAGTCGGACGGGGTTGGTACAATCGACTTTCCAAAATGATTCTGCCAAATGCGGTTTGCCATGACGCGAGCGGTCAAAAAACTTCCTCGGCTGGTTAGCCAACGAGCCAACTCCAATCGCCCACTCGTGCCTGGTGGAATCTCCATCGGTCGATCGTCGAGGATTTTCGGAATGCCTCGACGCGCGGTCACGCCACTTGGTGTGTGCGGATTTCCATTGGTCTGAATCGGGACGTCGACCGGCTGGAGTTCACCTACCGCGTAGGCCGTAGCAACGCCTGCGGGTGGATCGGCTTTCTCAAGGCTCGCCAGCTTTTCACGCATCTTCTGAGGAGAAATCAATGGAGCAAACTTGGTTTGTTTCCTTACTTCTTCAGCGCCCGCAAACGGATATTGCGTGCTGGCAAAGAATCCATACAGCCCATAGTAATCTTCCATGGTTAACGGATCGAACTTGTGATCGTGGCAGCGTGCGCATCGGATCGACAGGCCCATGATCGCGGGCCCAAGCGTCGACAGCGTATCCTCGATGATAAGGTGCATATCCTCTAACTCGCGAGTCCCAATGCGTTTCGATTGCGCGATAAAGCCGGTGGCAATCACTAGCCTCGCGTATTCGGACTCCGATGCATCTTTGGCGATAAGGTCGCCCGCCAATTGTTCGTGCAGAAAGCGATCGTATGGCATGTCCGCGTTGAACGCATTGATGACGTAGTCACGATACAAATGAGCTTGAGGTATAGGATAGTCCGAGTTGTCCCCAGCCGTGTCAGCGTAGCGCACCAGATCGAGCCAATGGCGAGCCCAGCGCTCACCGTAACGTGGCGAACTCAATAACTCATCGACAACGTTTGCAAATGCGTTCGGAGAGTTGTCCGTTAGAAACGCCTCGATTTGTTCGGGCGTGGGAGGCAAACCGATGAGATCAAAATACGCGCGGCGCAGCAGCGATCGTCTGCTCGCAGGCGGCACAGGAGTCAGTCCGCTTTCCTGCTGAGCGACCGCGATCAAGCGGTCGATCGGTTGAGTAGCCCAACCAGTCGGATCGTAGGGGAGTTCGACCGGCTTGAGCGGTTCAAAGGCCCAATGCCGTTGGTCGCTTGCGATCGGGGCGATAACGGACTCGGGCCACTTTGCACCGGCCTCGATCCATCGGCTAAGGTCCTCGACGGCCTGTTTTGACAGAGGTTTCTCAGGCGGCATCTTGATTTCAGCGTCGACTTCTCTGCGGACAGCACGCACCAGCAAACTTGTGTCTGGGTTACCAGGCTCGAGAGCCGCTCCGCTGTCACCACCTTTGACGATGCCCTCCCTCGAATCGAGCCTCAAGCCTCCACTGGCTTTCCTCGGTCCGTGGCATTCGATACACGAGCTTGCCAGAACGGGCCGGATTCTCGTTTCGAAGAATGCGTCGTCGTCTTCGTTCGCCCTACTGGAATTCGCTGCGCTTATGAAAACAACAACAGCAAGGAACAAGGCAATTTCAAAAAAACGAACAGTTTCCACAACCATACCTGGCAACTCCAACGTAAACGGATGTCCGGGAGCGTTAACGTTCCCTATTGAAGCAGTTTCTTGGGAGAGATACAAGTTTTAAGTTTGTTGAAAAGCAGATTTTCGGTGTCGTGGCCGACGCTGCTAGCGTCGGCTCGGATGCTAGCAGTATCCGCCACGAATACGAAAAGGGGGCCTTTGTGCGCTACGTTTCTTTGAAGGCTTCAGGTTTCTTTATCTCGGTTTCGATTCTTTTTTGGGTTTGTGTGGAACGGCACATGGTAGATTGAATGTCATCCCAAGACCTGCCTTTGCATCTCCTCGAAGGTACAGCCAATCCGTTCGGCACTCTTGTCCACTGCTTTCTTGATCTTCAAAGTTTCGGTTCTATGTGTTTCCCATTCTTGCTCGGTCACTTTGCTGATACGCTTTTTTGCGACGCCAGTAAGCATCACCATACGATATTCATCTCCGTAGTCCTCAATAATGATGCCCAGATCCTTGAATTCCCGATTGCTCACGAATGGGTGCCAACCCTCGTTGCTGTAGGATCGACCGAAGAGTGGATCGTAACTCTTGCCATTGGCTTTGACCCAGTAGTGGTTTTCAAAAATCCAGAAAGCGCCCTCTTCGGCATTGGGGGCCTTGGCGCTGTCAATGGTCCGTTCCGGGCTTGGTACCAACAGATCCCCAATGCCCTCGACCGAGGCACTAATCATGAAGATCTCGTTACAGATGGCAGCCATGGCCTTGCTCAGAGTATTGCAGTCGCCTTCGGCGGAACCGCCGAGCAGCGATTTAAAATTGGAATTTTTCATCGTGTAGGTGAAGCCAATTTTCTTGAAATTCTGTGTTAGCTGCAGGACGATGGCATCCGCCGACTCCAACTCGGCGGTACCGTCGAGCAATGTTTTTAGCAGAGCACCGCCGTAGAGTTCGGTGAAGGCCTTGATTCGACCTTCAAGACTCAGTTCCTTGAGACCATCCAGACGTAGCTGCTCTTTTTCAATGGCCATTCTTCTTTCGATCTTTTTCTTCTCTTCCTCGGCTTGCATGTATTCTTCCGTGTCGGTGAGGCGATCTCGCAACTGCTGCCCCTTTCTCACAATTCTTTCACAGGCTTTCTTAAGACCGCCGGTGCTGAGCACCCTAGCCTTCCCTGTAAGATCATCGAGGGCGTTAACCTTTTTCAGGACATCCTTTGCAGGTGTGCGCTCGAACGTTTTTAGCAATTGCTCCATCTCGGCGCGTTGGCCCTCATCCCCCGATCGCCAGGAAATGCAAAAGATGCTCGAGGTGGTATCCTCGATGAACTGGTCCGTCGAGATTTCGGAGACTTCCGTGCTGATGCTCAGAAAACTCAGGACTTCTTCCTTCTTGCTGATAAGATCGGTAGACATGAAAGGATCCTTTTTTATTGGGTAATTGGGTCTCGCACAGGCTATGCGCCGAGCTGCTTCGCCACGTCGTCCAGGGTTTCCCCCAGGACACCTTCGATATCGATCGGCTGCAGTACGTTCTTGGCCACGGCCTTGACGAATTGGTCCTTGCTGAGATACGCGCGGTAACGCTTGAGAACCGAAATGGCCTTGTCGCAGATCGCGGGTTTCTTCTCGACCGGAGCGTTGTAGGCATCGTCAAGCCAATCGCGCAGCTCTTCGGCGTAGTCACCCAGAACGGCGTCGAGCTTGCGGGTGCTCTTCTTGACCTCAGCAAGCCTGGGATCATCGGCGAACAATTCCAGGATCTTTCCTTCGAGTGCCTGCAGTTGGTCGTGCGTCTTTTTGCGAGCCGCGTCCCAAGCGAGCAGGCTTTTCTGCAAATCCACATTCGAGATCGGCGCACGAGCGGTGGGATTGGCGGGTTGCGATTCCGTGGCGGCCGTTTCTTTAGCACCCGCTGCAACGGCTTGCTCGATAGCTTGGCCTAGTCGATCAAGTGCTTTCATTGCGCTTCCAAAAACTTCAGCCCCAGCTTGTTCTGTGATGTAAGCCATGATCGTACGGAACTTGTTCGTGTCCCCAAGCATTTCCTTTAGGGCTTTATCGTAATTCGGCTGTAACGCTGCGAGTTTGCGCTCGTACTCGACACGAAGATCCGTCCCAGGTTGGGCTTGCGGCTGAGTCCCTCCTTTTGCCATTACCGATTTGAGTAGCTGACCGACAGCCAAGATTCCTTGCTTGGCCTCTTGAAGCTCGCCTGCATCCATCTGCTTTTTGATCTGCGCCACCGGCGTGAGCAATTCCACCTTCTTGTCAGGATAGCTCGCCACCGCTTGTTTCAATTGAGGCAGCAGTTTGTTTAATGCCTCTTGCAACTTCAGCTTGAGAGCATCGTTGTCCACTGCCGGAGGTGCTGGCGGGGCAACCGGCGAGGCTGTTCCAGATGGAGATGCCGGTGGCGGAGGAGGAAGTGGAGGCGCCGGTGGCGTGGCAGGAGGTGCCGCCAAATTCGCTGGTGCGACGCTCAGCAGCTCTTGAAGCCTAGTTTCCAGTGCTGTTATCAGTGGCTCTGCTGTTTGGAAGTCCCCATCCTGAAGCAGGAGCCGAATCTCGGTTACCGTCTTCGTTAGCTCGGATTCCGCGTCGGAACGAACATCCAAAACATTCGATATCCGCTCGCCGAGCGCAAGGAATCGAGCGATCAATGGATTGGATAGATCCTCGTCATCGAATGGAATATCCGGGAGCGTCGCAACGATCGCGATCGTTGGCTTGCACTTGAACTTGGCCTTCTCCTCTAAGAAGTCCTTAAGGATTTTGTCCTTCACGGGCTCTGCCGTGTATCCGTCGGCTGTGGATAAATTGAAAATGATCTCCATCCCCTTGCCGGTGATGACCCCGAAGTAGCCTTCTCCTTTGTACCCGGACTTCTTGGCTTCGTTCAGCTCATTCTTTTTGACAGGTTTCTTTTTGACGGCAAGATACTTGACCTTGTTCCCCTTGCAAACAAGCAAGAAGCTTCTGGGCTGGCCTTTCTTGGCTTGATCTAAAAATTTCTCAGTGTTCTCACCCAAGGGGGGCAGGGAATCATCATCGTCTTCTTCGCGCGCCATCAAGGAGTCCTTTGCGATCGAACTATGAAAAACTTTGGTGAATGCAGCTTAAGAACCATTTTTCCAATTGATTATGTCCGGTTTCATTTCAACTTGCAATTCGGTGATGCTTCGTCCCGATGATTGCGGCGAGGACAAGTTACGCATCCGAAAAGGTGACCTTCTTTTCGCCGACGAATGAGGCATACTTACCAATGTTGCCTGTGAGGCGGTATCCGGTTTTGAATCCTTGAGGATTTTTCGCAGCTACAAGCCCACTCTCCTCGACGATCCAATGACCCTTGTCACCCTTTGCAACTTTCACTTTGACAGATCGATCCGCGACAGTGACCCAGTCCGACTGCCATTGCACAAACTTTTCTGCAACAGCGTCTAACACATCCTGACCTGACGTTCCTAGAACCGCGTCGTACAAAACGCCATCCACATCTAGATAGGTGTGAGCGTCGGGATTTTCAATTCCCTGTCCAGTAAAAAACACTTGCCCATTGGGTGCTTTTGCGTCGTCCAAATAAACATTCCCGCCAAAATCCAAGGGCAAAAGCCCACCTTTACCCGGCTGCTTATTCGGACCTGGCAATTTGGAAAGTGGCACAGTTAGCACCATTTCGGGGATGACTATGGATTTGCACTTCGCAGTTGAATTCGGACCTAAAGCCGCCTCAATGACGCTCTTCAACATGCTGACAAGCACGTCGCACTGAGCCGCCGGTTGATCGGGCACGTCTGTGTAACCCAACTTAAGCAATTCGTCTCGTTTTGTAGCAACCAGTTTTTTTAGGTCGTCTGGACTGGCGC
The DNA here is from genome assembly GCA_031427235.1 of Pirellula sp. Lineage (GTDB taxonomy): Bacteria > Planctomycetota > Planctomycetia > Pirellulales > Pirellulaceae > JBKCUI01. The sequence goes on along the minus strand of JANPNA010000435.1, from coordinate 948 downwards.
CGAGTGCATCCGAAGGTGTGGTGAAATTGTTAGTGTAGTAGGTTAAGTTCAAGGCGTTTCCTTCGGTGAGCATCTCTTCAAAGACGGATTTTGCCAATGACTGCTCTTGCTCCTTTACCGTGCCAGTTGTGTCTACTTTTTCCTGGGCTTTGTCCAGGAAAGGCAACATCGAAACGTCCTTCAGCAATTCCGCCCACAATACAGTGTCTTTCGCAAGCGCTTCGCGCACTCGCGGATTCTTGAGGGCCTGAACTCGATTGTAGGTGTCGACGTTCTCCAAAAACACGCGGCTGTACGCTTTGGGATCCTTATTCGCCAACTCAGCAGCGTCCTCGGCACTAACTGAGCGAAGATAGAGTGGATTTATTTTATCCAGCTTGCCTTCGGAGAAATAGGTGTACACCAATTTCCCCTGAAGCTGATCGCAAGTTATTTTGGGCGGAGAATCGGGCGTTTCCTTTAGAATCTTGATCGCCTCTTGCAACATCAAATCCGGAGCTGCATCGTAGAGTGCGTCCATCGCAAATTTGTAGTTTTCGAATCGCTGCGTAAATTCCTTTACGAAGTCCAGGCTGAGCTGGTCGCCATTCTTTTTGGCGTCGTCAATGATTATCTTGGCTGCCTTTCCTATCGATTGTGGATTCCCAACATTATCCCGCCAAATTGCGAACTCTGGATCATCGCTCCAATGCTTGATCAGTTTGTATGGCAATAGCTTTTCGAAATAAACTGCATGTTCAGGATTCAAAGGCTGGCCATCATTGTTCATCGCAAAGAAACGAGTGGCCGCTGCGGCAAGGAGCTGTTTCTTTTTGTCATCTTCGTCCGACGGCTTCTTCAACGACGTCACCAGTTTCTCGATGGCTACTTTTTCGTCCAACGCCTTCTTATCCGGATGCTTGGGCTTTAAGAATGCGATCTTGAACTTCTTGACTTTTGCTTCTCGGG
>JANPNA010000434.1:0-9848 GCA_031427235.1 Pirellula sp. | reverse complement strand
ATGTTGTCGGCAACCGACCGGACAGATACGAGCCGCGTGTAGTCAAACGCAGACCGAAGTCGTACACCTTGATGACCAAGCCTAGGGACCAATACAAACCCGGAAAATCATAGGGTTTTCGTTCGATTAAGTGCCATTCGTACCGGACACCTTTTCGCTTCGCCAAATGCCGAGGATGATTCCAATTTAAACTGGCAAACTGGCCACTTTTGGACAATGGGATTGACGCGGAACCAGCATAGAAATACTCTATATGACTTAGGAGAATGATGTTGGTTGCGAGACTAATAGCCTTATTGATGTGTTGCCAAGTGCTGGTTTGCCCAGCTCTGTGCATTGACGTTGGTCAATCTCATCAAGTGGACTGTAGCGATGCCGGGAGTGCTGAGACCTCGGTATTTTGTGATTGTTGCTCTCGAACGAACAGTAGCGACGATTCCGATGCACCGTGCGACCCGTGCTCTGATGGATGTGGCTGTTTTTGCGGGGGAGCTCTTCCACCCGATGCTGACGCTTTGGAAGTCTCTTTCACCTCGTTTCTTAAACTCACGATTCCCTTCGAATCGCGATTCTGGAGTTTGAGTTGTGATTTCTTGCTGCCGCCGTTTGACGGTCAGCCAAACGATGCGAAGATTTTTGGCCGTGCGCTGCTGCGCGCTCACAGCATCCTTCTGATCTAGCGAAGCTCGACTTCGCCATCAAATGCAGCTTGGCATTTGAAACTGTTCTGAACCGCGACGATAGGTTCAGTGTTACTCCGCAACTGTGCTGTGCTGACTCAGTTCGAATCGATTTTCTCTTTGCGATCAACTCGCGATTTCCGTCTATCCCTTGCAATGCCATCAGGAGTGCGTCATGAACCGCTCTGTTATCGAACATGCCAAACGCGAACCACAGTATCTGTCCGCCAATCATGCGGTGAGCGACCTTTCGTTGCCGTCATCGAACGATACGCCCAATACTGAGAAGCAGAATCGCCCTGCGCAGATGCTGTCAAAGATTCTCAGGGGTTTGGGACCGACACTTATTTTGGTTGGATTTGCTGCTGTTTTTTACTATGGGCATCAGAATGATTGGAGGCTTCCCAAATTCGGCGCATTGACTGGCAACGCGAACGCCGTCGTCAAAGATTGGTGTGAAGAACATAGCGTTCCCGAATCGATCTGTGTGCAATGCGACCCATCGCTGATGCCCAAGGGACCAGATTACGGATGGTGTGACGAGCACGGTGTTCACAACTGCCCATTGCATCATCCCGACATAGCACAACTGAAGTCCACACCGATTGTCAATCAGGCGGACTTCGAGCGCGCTGCGCGGGCATTGGCCGTCGCACCGCGTATAGAAAATAACCGCGAATGTAAGTTTTATCAAAACAGAATCCAATTCGCTTCGGTCGAATCGGTGCGACAAGCTGGTGTCGATGTTGAACTGGTTGATCGGGGGAAGATCGTGGAATCGATACATGGAAGTGGATCGATTGTGTACGACCCCACGCGGAAGGCAAGTCTTGCATCGCGGGCTGCGGGTAGTGTTTGGGACGTTAAAAAGAACGTTGGAGACAAGATTGCAAAAGGCGACTTGCTGGCAATCATCGACGCTGCCGAAGTTGGTAATATTAAGACAGCGTTGATGCGAGCCCTGGCCGAAGAAAAACTTCAAGAGCGAAATGTAGCGAGACTTACCGAAGCCCAAGCTGCCATTGCTGGCTCACTCCTTTTCAATGCTCAAGCGGCATTGTCCAAAGCCCGCGCCGATGTACTCAACGCTGAACAGTCATTGCGAAATCTCGGCTTAAAGATCCACCTCGACGAGCTTGCCGATTTGTCGGAACAACAGATTATTGACCGATTGAGATTCTTGGGAATTCCACCCGTAGCCCTCGCGGGGCTTACCGGTCGCGCAGACACGTCGAATCTGATTCCAATTCTGTCGCCACTCGATGGCGTGGTGATTGAACGAATGGTATCGCCAGGCGAGGTCGTCGATTCGACAAGGATACTTTTTCAAGTAGCTGATGTCAGTCAAATGTGGTTGATGCTGAGCGTTTCACTTGAACATGCGAGACAACTAAAAATTGGACAACCAGTAGATTTTCGAAGTGATGCTGTCCGTGATGTCGTGTCCGGAAGGATTGATTGGATCAGCACTACCGCCGACAAGCAAACTCGAATGATCCAGGTGCGTGCCGTTCTAGACAATCAAAACGAAAGTCTCAGGAACGAAACATTTGGCACAGGAGAAATCGTCTTGCGATCGGAACCGGACGCGATCATTATTCCAAACGAAGCTTCGCATTGGGAAGGTTGTTGCCAAGTCGTATTTGTCCGCGACAAGAGCTATTTCGATGGTCCCGAGAGCTACAAAGTTTTCCATGTTCGGTCGGTTCGCCTTGGTGCAAAGTACGGCAAGTTCACAGAAGTTATTTCTGGCGTGCTTCCGGGCGAAGTTATTGCGACTAGTGGCAGCGACGTGCTGCGAGCGCAATTGCTCAAAAACAATCTCGGTGCTGGCTGCGACTGCTGCGCGAAATAGGAAAGTAATGGAATGCTAAACTGGATCATCGATACCTCGTTGAAACACCGTGCCCTGGTGATCGTCGCAACACTTCTGTTTGCGGTCGTCGGTGTGTTCTCGCTTCAACAATTGGACATTGATGCCTTCCCCGATACGACGCCCGTGCAAATTCAAATCAACACGGTGGCTCCTTCGCTTGCTTCGGAAGAGATCGAAAGACAGATCACGTTTCCGGTCGAGCAATCCATCAGCGGTTTGCCGGGACTGAAGTATCTTCGATCGATCTCAAAGTTCGGTCTGTCACAGGTAGTCGTCATTTTTGACGACGGAATCGACATCTACTTTGCTCGCCAACTGATTAACGAGCGACTTTCGACAGTTGAGTTACCCGACGGAATTCAACGTCCGCAGATGGGACCGGTATCGACGGGGCTTGGCGAGGTTTTTCACTATGTTCTCACCTATGACGGCGTCGATTTTTCAAAGGTTTCGCAAGCCGAACGCATCCGTCGCCTGACTGAATTGCGGACTATCCATGATTGGGTGGTCAAACCTCAATTGCGATCAGTTCGAGGTGTTGCGGAAGTGAATAGCTGGGGAGGTTACGAAAAGCAGTATCAAGTGCGGCTTGATCCCGAACAACTTGTTAAGTTCGGACTTGCTTTTGAGCAGATCTCGGACGCCATCAAAATGAACAACGAAAATGTGGGCGGTGGGACGGTCACCGACGGCAGTGAAATGCTACTCGTTCATGGTGTCGGACGAACTGTCAACTTGAAAGAAATCGAAGACATCGTTATCACGTCTGAGGAAGGTGTTCCGGTTCGCATCCGCGACGTGGCCAAAGTGCAAATCGGACACGAAATCCGTCGCGGAGCAGTCACCGCAAACGGTCGTGGCGAAGCGGTTCTTGGGCTGGGGTTCATGTTGATGGGCGAGAACAGTCATCATGTCACTTGGGCGATTAAGGAAAAAGTTGAATCTATTCGTGAGACTCTCCCTCCTGGCGTAAAGCTCCAAACAGTCTACGACCGCACTGAATTGATCGACCAAGTTATTCATACTGTGCAGAAAAACCTGTTCGAGGGCGGTCTCTTGGTTGTGGCAGTGCTGTTTGTTTTCCTGGGGAACTTGCGGGCTGGAATCATCGTGGGGCTGGCCATCCCACTTTCCATGTTGTTCGCTTTTTCAGGGATGCTGAAATTCGGAATTGCCGCCAGTCTGCTCAGTCTGGGTGCTATCGACTTTGGACTGGTCGTCGATAGTTCGGTCGTGATGATTGAAAATTGTGTGAGACACATGGCCCACAATCAGAACGGGCGTAGTCGGCTACAAATCATTCGAGACGCCGCCGTCGAGGTTCGTAAACCCACGATGTTTGGTGAACTTATCATCATGATCGTATATTTGCCGATTCTCACATTGGAGGGTGTCGAGGGAAAGTTGTTTCGGCCAATGGCGATGACAGTCATCATGGCTTTGGCCGGCTCGATGATTTTGTCGCTGACGTTGATGCCCGTTTTGGCAAGTCTGTTCTTGCCAAAAAAGATTGAAGAAACAGAACCGCTGGTGATTCGAGTGCTGAAGCGACTCTACGCACCGGTGTTGCGATTCACGATGCATCACAAAGCGTTTGTGATTGGATCGGCATTGCTGCTGCTGGTATCGGTCTTTTCATTAGTCGCGCCAAACCTTGGTTCAGAGTTTGTCCCTCGACTCTCCGAAGGTGCGATTGCCCTCAACGTGGTGCGACTTGCAGGGACGACCATGGAGGAGACGATTCGCTACAACACCAAGATCGAGCAAGTTTTGTTGGAAAAGTTCCCTGATGAAATTGCTCAGGTTTGGAGTCGCGTCGGGACAGCGGAAGTTGCGACCGACCCGATGGGGACTGAGCTGACCGACCTTTTCATCACACTCCGTGCACGCGCAAAGTGGAATCGTGCGAGAAATCAAGAGGAACTCACAAGACTCATACAGGAAGAATTGCGAGATCTCCCCGGTCCTCGATTGGCCATGTCTCAGCCGATCGAAATGCGGATGAATGAAATGATCTCGGGCGTTCGCTCGGATATCGCGGCGGTGTTGTACGGTGATGACTTGGACTTGATGGTCGCGAAAGCATCCGAAATCGAAAAGGCGTTGACCTCCGTTCGCGGCGCTGAGGACGTGAAAGTCGAGCAAGTTTCCGGTCAACCCGTACTGCAAATACGGATCAAGCAGGACGAAATCGCTCGCTATGGAGTCTCCGCCAGCACGGTGATGAATCTGGTTCGGGCACTAGGAACTCATGGCGTCGGCGAAGTGTTCGAAGGACAATTGCGATTCCCGTTGATTATACGATTGCCCGAAAAAGTGCGAGCCAGTCCGGAAGCGATCGGACAAATACTTGTCGCTACTCCTTCGGGCGAAAGGATACCGCTTTCCCGTTTGGCAACAATCGAAAAAATCAAAGGCCCGAACACAATCAAAAGAGATTGGTACCAACGACGAATCACCATTGAAGCGAATGTTCGCGGACGCGATCTCGGAAGCTTTGTAGCGGAAGCTCAACAGGTTATTGCAAAAAAAGTACAGTTGCCACCTGGGAGATATCGGGTGGAGTGGGGCGGGCAATTTGAAAATCTGCAACGCGCTCAAACCAGACTCATGATCGTCGTGCCTATTGCCCTGCTGATGATCTTGTCCCTGCTCTACATGACTTACCGCAATTGGATTGACTCGTTGCGAGTATTTACCGGCGTTCCGTTCGCTTGGATCGGTGGCATACTCGCACTGTGGATACGCGACATGCCGTTCTCGATTTCCGCTGCCGTGGGCTTCATCGCGTTGTCTGGCGTTGCAGTTTTGGACGACATCTTGCTAGTCTCGACGATTCGGCAATTGCGTCGCCAAGGGAAATCACTTGATCAGGCGGTCGAGGAAGCGGCGATGACACGCCTTCGCCCGATCCTTATGACTACTTTAGTAGCTAGCCTTGGCTTTGTTCCGATGGCATTTAGTGACGGCATGGGCGCTGAAGTGCAACGTCCATTGGCAACCGTCGTCATCGGCGGCGTTTGTAGCGCGATGGTAATGAGCTTGCTCGTGTTGCGAGTGCTTTACGTTGTGTTTAATCAGCCTGTCGAAAAGTCTGACGGAGATGATGGTGACAATCATCGTCATGAGCCTGTCTTCCCGTCCGATCCTGTTGTTTCCAAATCGTCGTATTCAGAGACTTCACATGAATCTCGCGACGTAACGGAACCTTTATCGGTTTAACCTTTGATTCGGCGATGCCGAAGGAGCTTTGGAATGAATTGGAACTATAAGTCGAACACTGCCACGTATGGCTTGTTCACGGTGTCTGGGTTGCCTTGCCTGAGCAGGGTTGCACTGAGCTTGATCTCACTGAGCTTGATCTCACTGAGCTTGATTGCACTGGGCGGTTGCTCCAAGTCCGAGAACGCATCGCGTGAGCGATCCAATACGATCTCAACGAAAGAGGTCGATCCTAGTCATGGTGGATGGTGGTGCGTGGAGCACGGAGTTCCCGAAAGCGAGTGCGCTCGATGTGACAAGTCACTCGTCGCTAAATTTAAAGAGACTGGCGATTGGTGCAAAGAACATGATCGTCCGGAATCGCAGTGTTTCATTTGCGGGCCAAAACGATTTGAGAAGTTTGCTGCGGTTTACGAGGTCAAGACCGGTCGCCAGCCACCGAAACCCACTGAATGATAAGGTTGATAGCTAAATGAAGAAACGGACGATCCTCTGGCTGACGACGGTTTTGGTGTTCTAGTAAAGCTGGGTATTCGGCGCGGTTAAGGAACTGCATTCAATAGTTTGAATCAGTACTTTGCCGATTAACTTGCTGGTGTGACCTACTGTGCATCTCCGTTCCCCAAAACAATTCAGTCGAGGAGTAACAAAATCGTGTGGTACAGGTCACTGGGAGTATCGCGGATGATCACAGCATTGATGCTGTTAACCTGTCTTGCGCCCCAGAATGTCTGTCTTCCATGCACCGTTTCATCGATGATTTCCTCCACTTGCGAAAGTCACTCGTGCGACTGCGTCCACGATTTAGGCGAATCAACCGATGGTCTACCCGACAAGTCGCCAAGGCAACAGCCTGGTGACGATTCGAAGTGTCCGTACTGTATCGCCATGAGTTTAGGAGCTGTGTTGTCGCAACCTATGGAGACGCACCTATCGTCGGCAATTGTGACCTTCTTCGCCTCTGAGCAATTGGACCATTCGGTTCCAACGAAGTCTTGTCTTAACGTGGGCTCGCTGCGACCACCAGCCGCAGTCACTCAACATTTTCACACTCGTCTTTGAGCGGATGGGCATTCGTCAGGTTTTGGCGTAGTGGACAATCTTCTCGAATTCTGTTTGGTGTTCAAATGAAGAATCTCTTTCAATGGCTTGCTGCGGCCTCAGTTTGCAGTTTTTTTGGATGCGCGATGAATGGCAATCGGCGGGTATCGAGTCATTCAATCTCACGCGATTCACACGTCAACTCAACTGCCCTTGATTCAGTTTCGATGACTCGCTACGAGTTGCAGCGTGCAAACCAGGTTTTTGAGCCGGTGGTGATTGCGGCAAGTGGGTTGATCGAAGCAGAAGGCTCAAAAACATCGAATGTCGTGTTCGCTGCTGTCGAACTGCCTGATTCAACTCAAACCTCAGATGATTCGGTTAAGTCGTCTGGTGGAACCACGTTAGATGAATTAGTAAATCTTGCGATTGCAAATAATCCCGCCGTGAAAGAACTGGCGGCCACAACACAAAAGGCGGCTGGGTTTCGAACGCAGGTTGGTCTTTATGCGAATCCGATTGTCGGTTACCAAGGGCAGCAATTAGCTGATCGTGGTACCGATCAACATACCGTCTTTGCCCAACAAGAGTTTGCGACAGCCAACAAACTAGAACTCAATCGTCGTGTTCAGAACGAAGCCTTGCGTGCGCAGTTGCAGGAGCTTGAAGCTCAAAAACTGCGAGTTGCAACTGACATTCATACGCTCTTCTACCAAGCGCTTGGCTACCAAAAACAACTGAAGCTTATCAAAGACTTTCGAGGGTTGATGGACAAAAGCTTCGAGCTCGCTCAGTTGAGACTGAAAGCTGCCGAAGGATCGAAGATCGATGTTTTGCAGACGAAGGTACAGCGAAGTGAAATCGATCTCATCTATCGCCAAACACAAGCTCGCTACGATGCCGCTTGGCGCGAGATCTCGGCGGTTGCGGGTGTTCAAGACAGGACACCGACGAAACTCGCGGGTGAGTTTCCCGAGTCGTCCGATGCGATGAGTTGGGACAGTATCGCGACGACGATCGTAGGCTCGAGTCCCGAGTACGCCGCAGCTCAAGCTCGTATTGGCCAAGCCCGTGCAGAACTCCAGAGGCACGGTGTCCAGGCCATTCCAAACTTGACGGTGCAGTTTGGAGCGGGCGTCGACAACGGCACCCAATCGGGAATGATGAACCTGCAAGTCGGTGCTCCGATCCCTGTCTTTAACAAGAATCAAGGCAATATCGTGGCGGCGCGTGCCGAGTACTGCCGCACTGTGATGGAATCGCAACGCATTGAAAACGCGATTCGTGCCCGACTCGCAACCGTCTCGCGTGACTTCGAATCGGCGTTAGAAGCGGTCACCGTTTACAGTAAGGATATTCTTCCAAGTGCTCAAGAAGCGTTGGCACTTTCTGAAACAGCGTACAAAGCTGGCGAGATGAACTTCATACAGCTACTGGTTGCTCGCCAAACATACTTTGAATCCAACCTTCAGTACGTCAATTCGCAAGCACAAATGGCTTCGGCGAAGGCGAAAGTCGACGGGTTTGTTTTGTCCGGATCGCTCGACGCGGTCATGGATCGGAGCGGAAGCGATTCGCTTCGAGGACTGACATTTAGCCAGCAGTAGAAGGAATAACTCCGGCCTTCAACTCTCAACTGCTCAACTCATTTCGATCACAGTTGGCATCCGGGCCATTATCTTTCCGTACATCACTAAACCGCTCAAAAAAATTCAACGCAATCGCCAATTGAAAGCAATCAAGAAAATAAAGGACACAAGAAAATAAAGAGAAAAGGAAAAATAAAGAAAAGGAAAATAAAGGACAGGAAAATAAAGGACAGGCACAGCGATTGACTGGCAGGATGGTTTTGGTAAACTTTGGCGACTGATCCGATTCTTCACCTAAGGGTAGCCCCATGACTATCTCCCGTTCGCGGCTCGTGGATACGACCGTCAGCCGTTGGTACCACTGTATTTCCCGCTGTGTTCGCAGAGCTCATTTGATGGGATCTGAGGCCGCGCCTGGTCGTAAAGATTGGATCGAAAATCGGCTCAAGGAACTTGATCAGATCTTTGCCGTTTCTGTCGGTGGTTTCAGCCTGATGGATAACCATCTGCATTTGCTGCTGCGTATCGATCCGGATGTCGCCAGCGGCTGGTCGGATATCGAGGTGGTTGAGCGTTGGTTTAAGCTCTTTCCGCCTCGGGGTGCCGATCGAAAGCCGATGAAAGTTTCCAAGGAGATAATGGATGCTCGTGTTGCGAACGTGACATGGGTCGCCGAGACTCGAAAGCGTTTGTCATCGCTGGGCTGGTTTATGAAGTGCCTTAAAGAGCCGCTTGCTCGACTGGCCAACAAGCAAGATGAATGCACAGGCGCTTTTTTCGAGGGGAGGTTCAAGTCGATCGCCATTCTCGATGAAGAATCGCTTCTTTCGGTTTGTGCTTATATTGACCTGAATCCTGTGGCGGCGGGGATTGCGCCGACGCCTGAAGCCAGTGAGCACACGTCCGTGAAGGCTCGAGTGGAGCATGTCAAGACGAGCGGCAGAACTGAGGATTTGAAAGCGGCAGAGCTTGGCAGTGTGGCTGCCATGCGAGTTAGCAGTGGGCTTGAGGATGACCTATGGTTGGTACCGATCGAAGATCGCCGCCAGAGTGGAGCTGTACGTGAAGGTATGCGAAGCGGCTTCACGTTGTGTCAGTATTTGATGCTGGTCGAGTACACGGGGCGAATGCTGCGAGAGGGAAAGGCAGCGATCTCATTGGAAGTCGAAGACATCTTTGCACGATTGGGGAGCACGGCCCAGACGTGGTGGCAAAGGATGCAAAAGCTGACTGGTGGTCGATTGCTTGGCCGGTTTCTGGCCGCGAGTCGCGATCGGCTAAGGCAGTTGGCAAGTACGTTAAAGGTACGGCATTTGGCAAACGTCGGCTGATTAGTTCGACCCGAAGTTTTTTGATTACCCTGCGGAAAATGGGTTGAATGGAGCGGTCTGTTTCTTTGGACTGTTAGTTCTTGATTTGGTTTGCCGTTTTTAGCTGCGA
>JANPNA010000433.1:0-15855 GCA_031427235.1 Pirellula sp. | reverse complement strand
CGCTTTTTTTTTTTTTTTTTTCTTTACTACATATTTTTGGGGTGGCTCTTTGTTTATTTTTTAAACCAACCCAATCCTGCCTTAACTTTAAAAACACCCACTACCCTAAAATTAAGCGGTTATTCCAATCGAACTGGCTTGAAGGGACTTTGATAGCTTGGTCCAAGGCAGGAATCGTCAAAGCCATGGCCGACGCCTTGTTGCATATCCCGATTGAGGTAGGGATTATCGAGCAACGGTGCAAAATTTTTGGGATGTAGTTGCACCACTTGAATGCGTCCATCTTCGTACAATACATTGGCTAAATTCTCGCCATGAACTGCGGCAGTCCGATCATCGGGATGAATCGGCAACAGTGAGTCTCCTAGAATTGGGAAATGACTACGGCCATAGCTTGGTGTTTGATAAACGCCGTTAACAACGTGGCCAAGATTAAAGGAATAGTTGCCCCCAACGGTATTTCTCAAGCTTTCCTGCAAGCTCGACGAAGCGGTCAAAAACATTTCAAGGCTTGGGATTTCTTGGTCGCGGTCCAATTTCTTAACGCCAGGGCACCAAAGCCATTTTGGAGATTGGAGTAATCCATAATCCTTAAGCCGAATCGAATAAATGCCCGCGAAGGAAAGTGGTCCGCTTTCCTCAATTTTCGGGACTCCATGCTCCGGGTTAACTTGGGCAAAGACGGAAAACATTTGCCCCAATTCACGCAAATTGGAAGCGCAGGAATTCCGACGGGCTGCTTCGCGCGAAACCAAAACACTCGGCAGAAGCATAGCAAGAATGATGATGCCAGCCGCTAAGGCAACGAGACTATCAAACCATGCTAAACGCGAAGCGCGATCGCTTTCGAAAATGGGTTGCGACATGCACACTTCCGAAGGGCTCACACCGGAACGGTCACTTTGAGCTTCTTGTTCGATGAATGCCATGGTCGACGCAGTCAGACCAGAACGCGGTTCAATGGGGTCCGACAACTCTCGAACGGGTTCGAGCAAGTCTCTCAAGTCCTCGATACGTTGTCGAAGAACTGGATCGGAAAACACTTGGGCTTCTATTCGCCACTGCTCTGCTTCCGGCAATGCAATCAGCAAGTAGCCAAGGAGGGTTTCATCTGAGATTCTGCTATTGTGGCTCATCGAAGTTTGGTCAAGTTTGCGAACGAATCACATTATGGCATACAAGAGGGAGGAGTTTCATTCATACGCATCCAAATCTGATTCAGTTTGCGTATTGCGGTAAAAACGCGACTTTTTACGGTCCCGAGAGGAATCTGCAAAATCTCAGCAATGTCGGAGTATTTCATTCCTTGGTAAAAAGCCAGTTGAATCAATTGCTGTGTTGGCTCATTGAGCTCTTGAACCGCAGCTCGCACTCTAGCACCGGTCTCGTTAACGATCGCCTTTTCGTCAGGCGGTGCGACGTTACCAGCCAAGTGATTGATCATCGAATCCTCAGAGGCTCCATACGACATTTTCGCATCGAGACTAGCGGCTTGGTGGCGGCGATTGCGCCGCATGTAGTCAATCGCTTTGTTGCTCGCAATAGCGTAAAGCCATGGGCGAAAACGTCGTCCCGGCTCAAACTGATCGATTCTCAGGTGAACACTCAAAAAAGTCGCTTGAAAGACATCTTCTGCTTGTTGCACATCTCCCAGAAACCTGCGGAGAAACGTATATAATTCGCGTTCGTAACGGTGCACAAGCCGTTCGAAATCTTGCGAGTTCCTGGATTGCAAAAAGGCGCTCACGATTTCTTCATCGGTTAGCTCTGGCGGTTGAGCGCTGAGCCCAATCAAATCCATCTCGATTGGTGCAGTGTGCAGTTGCGGCTTCATTGTGGATCTCAATTTCCTGCGGCGACGACGAAAAAACGGGGTCGAAAGCGCAATAACGTCGATTTGGGGCCAACAAGACGCCAACACTTGCAAATCGACCAATCGCCAAATTGTAGTCGAATGCCTGGACCGGAGTCAAAGTGTTGAGAGCAACAATCATGGAATCTTCCAAATTGATTGACAGCATTGGCGAGGGTGCTAGGCTCTCCGTCCTCGGTTTTCTTAGTGCACGGGAGGAGATTGCGAATGGATCGTGGATATCGCTGGGCCGCGTCAGGTGACGTAAACGCATATTTTGGCTTGCTTTTGGACAATATTGCAGGCCTTGTATTGATGGTTGGATTACTAGTCGGTGGGTTTGGAATCCCGGCTGACTTCGTCCTTACCCGGATGATTCCTGGAACCGCCATCGGAGTCTTCGTGGGCGATTTGCTTTACTTCGTTATGGCGTTGCAATTAGCCAAAAAAACCGGTCGCCCAGACGTGACAGCGATGCCGCTGGGTCTAGACACTCCCAGTATTTTTGGCCTGTCCATTTTTGTGGTTGGAGCCGCGTACACGACTGCGTTGAAGTCGGGCTCTTTGCCGGAACAAGCGGCCACCTACGCGTGGCACATTGGAATCTGCTGCATGATTTACGCAGGAGTCTTCAAAGCAGCTTGTTCCTTTGGCGGCGCTTGGGTCCGCAAAGTCATTCCGCGGGCCGGCCTTTTTGGTTCCTTGGCGTCTATCGCACTAGTGATAATCAGCTTCGTCCCATTGGTCGACATATTCCGTGAACCGATTGCCGGATTGGTTGCCCTAGCCATCGTGCTTACCAGCCTAGTTGGGCGGGTCCCGCTGCCATTCAAAATGCCGGGCACGCTGGTAGCGCTCATTGTTGGTGGCGTCATTCACTACATCCAATTGGTCGTATCCGGACAACCACTCACCACCTTGGCGTCCTTGACGCCAGGTTTACCGCCAACGGAGTGGATGTCGGCCCTGGGGTTTGAATGGTGGAATCAGATGGGCGCGGCTGTCAATTATTTGCCCGTCGCGCTTCCGTTCGCACTGGGCACGGTTGTGGGCGGGATCGATTGCGCGGAGTCAGCCAGCGCCGCGGGCGATGACTATCCAACGTTTCAGATCTTGGGAGCGGAGGCCTTCGCAACCATTGTCGCAGGACTTTTCGGAGGTGTTACGCAAACCACCCCTTATATCGGTCATCCAGCTTACAAAATGATGGGTGGAAGAGCAGCTTATGTGCTCGGGACTGCAATCACAGTGGGGGCCGTTGGGCTTCTCGGTGGTTTCAGTTATTTCTACATGTTGATACCCAAGGCAGCGGTGTACCCCATTTTGATTTTTGTTGGCCTCGAAATTTCAGCCCAGAGTTTTTTGGCAACTCCCAAACGACACTATCCAGCCTTGGTCTTGGCGTGCGTTCCAGCTTTGGCTTTTTTGGCTTACCTGTATGCAGATCAACTTCTTGGCGGATTCGGTATCCAATCGCTGAATCAGCAATCCGTGCTTCGGCCGGATCTCCAACAAGCCCTCGATGGTTTGGCCGCCAACGCGGCTGGTAACCAGGAATTGACGGATCAGCTCAGGACGGTCGAAGATTCGTTCCGCATTCGCGCTGGTTTGCTTTCGGATCTGCATACCATTCATATTCTCAAACAGGGGTTTATTCTAACCAGCTTGCTATGGGCCTCTATGTTGGCCATGGCGATTGACCGGCGGATGAACCAAGCCGCAATCTTCACTGCCTTGGCTGGCGTTTTCACTCTATTTGGGTTGATACACTCCCCCCTTTCGAACAACGCTTTGTTTCTACCCATCGCTGTGCCAGGATTCTCAGAGTCGTGGCTCTTACCAAAGGAAATGATGTCCACCATGTTGCAACTCGCCTTCGGCTACTTCGCAACGAGCGGCCTGTTTGTCCTGTGGGGATATTATTTGGAAGAAGCCGGACAGACCCAAAGCGCACATGAGCATGAGTAGGACGTTTTTTTTCATGCCCCTGGCTTCATGCCAGGGATTTTGACCATCTTTCTAAAGGGATTCACCGCCCAATAGTGATCGGGCATTTCCCGGTTGCTCCACTAGGGACTGCGCGGAAATCGACCACAACATGCTGGTCGTTTTTAGGTCAATGTAGAAAAGCCAATCGCGAACACTTGAAAATGCTCCATGAAGAGTAGTTCATTTTCAAACAGCCGGTGTGGTGGCATGGCATTTGCTTCCATTGTCCTCCCAGATATTCAAAGCCCTTTGAGTAGGACTCGAAGCCGTAGCACGCAGGACTAGACGATTTTTAATTCATTTTCTTGCAGGAAGGTAACGAATAAAATGGTTTGGACATTCTTTTCGATGGCTCTTTTCCTAAGCCTTGGAGTCGCTGCTTCCTTGACGCTGGGCGGGTTCGTGTATGTTCTGCTCGCGTTGTTCATCATTGTCTCGTTCCTGAAAATCATACAGGATCAGTCGCCGTTGTCGGAAAGTTTTCACGGCAACTCATCGCGATAAAAAGCGGTTCTGCCGCGGTTCTGCAGCTTGATGGTACTGAGGATGACAATTAGTGGGAATCGATTTTGCCGATCACTGGAAATTCACTTGGTACTTTGACAATTCTAAAAAGTGGGGTAAGCATCCTGCTTGCCAGGAGATAGGGGTAAGCATCCTGCTTGCCATGCTTGCCAGAAGATAGGGGTAGGAAAGCCGCAGTGAACTGCGGCTCCCCTCCCTCCGAACCGGACTTGCGGTTTTCCCGCATACGGCTCTCCAGTCAGCAGGTTCCTGTGGATTGAACGAAACGAACACGGGCTTCACACAGGCTGTATTACCCTTTGCTCGTAAAGAATGAATTTGGCCAACGTCGAGTTCTGGATAACCTTTGCGAGTTCTTACGATTTCTCTTCAGGAGTAAGCGGCGAAGACGTCGCCGGATCATCCCATCGTAGTCCTCAAAGATATTCCAGAAACAATGATGCGCCCACTGAGTTATGCCCGGTGGCTCTGCTTTCTGGGTAGCCGCGAACGGCACTGTGATTGCTACGTAGTTTTGTTTGCGATTTCGTTGTTTGGTCATCGTCGCATCTGCTTTCCTTTCCGCCCTTGGCTCCACCAAGTTATGTTGTCTTGGTTTCATAGCTCCCTTCTTATCTCGCTTGAACTTTTAACCATTCCGCCTCCAACCACCGCATATCCATTTCACAACGAAGGCATCTGCGCGTTACTGCACCCTACGTTGTTTGACCGGGTCTATCCCTCGGGCTGATTGATACAAAGGATCAAGGGATGGCCGTCGCTCGGTCAAGGGTTCGGCATTTCCCAGTGGTCTCCCCGACAGGATTGGCCGAATCGAGTTCGCTTTTGCTACGGACTGGTTATTCTCTTCAGGTTGCTCTCCACCGCTTTCTGTTGAAAACCGCAGTTACCATTGTCGGATTCAGGGCGGTAACGCTACCCTGACAAGGATTTACACTTTGCTGTTCAAACGCCTTCGAAGGCGCACTGGGGTAAGCATCCTGCTTGCCAGTCTGAATGTCGCGAGAAATCCGCAAGCTGGAAGCTTACGCCACATTTGCCAACGCCAAATGGAAGACTTGACGACGCAGTAGCTACTAACTCGAGCAAACCGCAAAGGATCGGGACCAGAGGAATTGCAATGGCAAGGTCGTTGCTTTTTGTGTACAATTGGTTGACCGCATCGGACTCAGAATCTCCGTGCGCCCACCCTTTTTAACGGTTTAAATACTCCCGCCTATTCATTTTTATGCTTGGATTTACAGCCAGCTTCGGGCCTCCTTTGGCCATTTGCGCCGCATTCTTGATCGTTTCAGCTAATTCGTTGGCTCAAGAAAGTTCAGGGATTGAGTCGGCTGAATTGGCTCGAAAGACGCTGAGAAAGTACTGTTATGAGTGCCATACAGGGGACAAGCCGGAAGGTGGAGTCCGAGTCGATTTTTTAGCGACGGATGGGGATCTCGCAGGTCACATCGAACTGGTCGACAAGATCATCTTGGCCTTAAAAGATCAGCAAATGCCTCCCGCCGATGCCGAGCAACCGGAGGTCGCCGATCGCGTGCAGGCGATTGAATGGATCGAACAGCGACTGCGCAAATTCGATTGCGGCAGCGCCAGTCGTCCTGGTCGCGTGACCATGCGTCGTTTGAACCGAACCGAGTACAACAATACCGTTCGCGATCTGACGGGTTTGGATTTAAGACTGGCAGATGATTTCCCGTCGGACGATGTCGGAAATGGATTTGATAACATCGGCGACGTGTTGTCTTTGCCTCCGATCTTGCTGGAGAAGTATTTGTCGTCGGCCAAGCAGATCGCGGATGAGGTCCTAAAGAACGGAGACGCCACGAGAAAGGTGTTTCCTAGGCAACCCAGCGATCCGAACAATCAAGATGAAGTCGTTGACGTGGCTCGCGCGAACGCCAGCAATTTCGCAAGTCGAGCGTTTCGCAGACCGCTCGATAGCGATGAGTCGGAGCGGTTGTTCCAACTGATGCGGGCGGCTTGGGAAGCGAATGCGACCAAAGAAGAGATTATGCAGACGATGATCACTGCGGTCTTGGCCTCACCCCATTTCATTTACCGCGTTGAAACTGACAATCCAGACGATTTTATTGACGGCATTCGACCGCTAAACGACTTCGAGATGGCTTCGCGTATGTCTTATTTTCTCTGGAGCAGTATGCCAGACGATCGATTGGTCGAATTGGCTGGCCAAGGAAAACTGCGTACGGTGGAGCAATGGAACAATGAAGTCGACCGCATGTTGGCGGATCCCAAGGCCAAAGCGTTGGTAGAGAATTTTGCTGGGCAATGGTTGCAGTTGCGTGACTTGGAAGCGCTCTCACCGGATCCGGTGAAGTTCGCGTCTTTTGATGCGAAGTTGCGGCGGTCTATGCGGCGAGAAACAGAGTTGTTGTTCGCCAGCATCTTGAATGAGAATCGTAGTATCCTTGAACTGCTCAGCGCGGATTACACGTATGTCGATGAACGGTTGGCCAAGCACTATGAAATGGAGGGTGTCAGCGGCGATGAGTTTCGAAGGGTCGATTTAAAAGGCAAGCGACGCGGAATGTTGATGCATGGAAGCATTCTGCTGTTGACATCGAATCCGACGCGTACGTCGCCGGTGAAACGCGGAAAATGGGTGTTGGAAAACTTGCTCGCCGAGCCACCGCCACCGCCGCCACCGAATGTGCCTGAATTGGGGGCCGCAGGCGAGACGCTTGGGACTTTACGGCAACAGATGGAACAACATCGAGCCAATCCGAATTGTGCCGTATGCCATGTAAAAATGGATGCGGTCGGATTTGGCTTGGAGAATTTTGATGCGATTGGATCGTGGCGAGATTCAGACGGTCGTGAGAAAATAGATCCCTCTGGAATTCTGCCCGGAGGACGAACTTTCAATGGACCATTGGATTTAGTGCAGATTTTGGTCGAAGATAAGAAAGTGGAATTCAGTCGCTGCCTTTCAACCAAAATGTTAACATATGCCTTGGGGCGTGGGCTGGGTGTTGCGGATCGCTGCACGGTCAGTTCCATCGTTAACCATTTGACAGAAGATAATTACCGATTCGGTACCTTGATAAAGTCGATCGTGACGAGCCCGCCTTTCACCCACCAGGAATCAGGACGTTAAAGATGTCTAGCTTATTGAATTCCAAGTTTTCTCGACGGACAGTTCTTCGCGGTTTAGGAGTTTCGCTTGCTCTGCCATGGTTGGAAGCGACCAGCACGGTGGTCAAAGCGGCAGCGGTACCGTCCTCACCCACACGAATGGCTTTTATCTTTGTCCCAAACGGGGTGGTGATGAATAATTGGGTACCAAAAACAGAGGGCTATGGTTTTCAGCTTCCGCCGACATTGGAACCGCTGGCTGCAGTGCAAAATGAGCTGCTGGTGATTACCGGATTAACTCACGACAAAGGCCGAGCAAATGGTGATGGTGCTGGTGATCATGCGCGGAGCGCTTCGGTGTTCTTGACCGGAGCGCAACCAAGGAAGACCGACGGCGAGCACATTCGATCTGGGATTTCGGTCGATCAATTGGCGGCTCAGGCTGTCGGGCAGAAGACTCGCTTCTCATCGCTGGAGTTGGGTGTCGATCCGGGCCGCATGGCCGGTAATTGCGATTCGGGTTATAGCTGCGCTTACTCGTCCAACATTTCTTGGTCATCGGAATCAACGCCTGTCGGCAAAGAGGTCAATCCGCGGTTAGTGTTCGAGCGACTGTTCGCTGGCGGCAAGCCTAGCGAAATAGACAAAAGTCAACAACAACGCCAATCGCTCCAAAAGAGTGTGCTCGATTTTATTTCGGATGACGCGAAGCGGTTGCAGACGAAACTTGGTCGCAACGACAATCGAAAGCTCGATGAATACTTAACTGGTGTGCGTGAAGTCGAACGTCGGGTAGGCACGAAGTCAGCGAAACCGTTGGATGTCGAGGTTGATTATGCAATTCCGGATGGTATTCCTGGCGACTATCAAGATCATATGCGGATGATGTGCGATTTGATGATTCTCGCATTCCAAACCGATTCGACTCGCATAGCGACGATGATGTTCGCCAATGCAGGGGACAACAAGAACTATCGCAAGATCGGGG
The DNA here is from genome assembly GCA_031427235.1 of Pirellula sp. GTDB lineage: Bacteria > Planctomycetota > Planctomycetia > Pirellulales > Pirellulaceae > JBKCUI01. Next base: position 7,402 of record JANPNA010000433.1, on the reverse strand, counting down.
TTCCAGATGGCCACCACGATTTGTCACATCATGGTGACAACCCAGAGAAACTTGAGAAGATCAGTAAAATCAATCGATTCCAGGTCCAACAACTTGGTTATCTGTTGCAAAAGATGAAATCGATTCGCGAGGGAGAACGCACTCTGTTGGACAACTCCATGATCGTTTATGGAAGTGGGATCAGCGACGGCAATCGTCACAACCACGACAACTTGCCGATTTTGCTGGCGGGCTCGGGTGGTGGAACGATTGAAACCGGGCGGCATCTTCGCTATGACCTCGAAACACCTGTTTGTAACTTGTTCATGTCGATGTTGGATCGTATGGGTGTGGATGCACCGTTTATTGGTGACAGCACGGGACGCCTGCCGGGATTGAGTTTGTAGAGCAGACACAAGCGAAGGGGGACAATAACAAAAGTCGAAGCTGAACGAGGCCTTCGCTCAGGTCGCTTTCACGAACCGAACGAGCCATGGGTCTCGCCCGTCCACCGCGGGCTAGTGCCGCAATTGAGAAATGCCCGATCCTCATCGGGCGTTGAAATGCCCCCGAGTTTCACTCGGGGGATGTTTACCATCCCTCTAGTGATTTAACCAACGGCTTCATTCACTTCACCTTTCCCTCGCTTCGCGAGACCCTCCCGGAGGGTGGATAGCTAAGCTGTACAACCTCCTAGATAGATGGTCAAAACCCCTGGCGTGAAGCCAGGGGAATGAAGAAAAAGCAGCGAAAGGCATACCATTCAAGCGTGACGTAACAATTCGATGTTGCGGGCTAACTTGTTTTCACTTGGAGATGTTTTGTGCGTTATCATCGGATTTTCTCGATTTTCCTTTGCTGCTGTGTGCAGTTCTCGGCGATTGAGGCAGCACAGGTGCGGGATGCGCCGTCGGACGAGCTCATAAAGCAACTTGAGGACAAAGAAGTGGAACGCCGTCGCGATGCCGCTTATGAGTTGGTACGTCGGGGTGATCACTCGGATTCGGTGATCACGGCGTTGGGGAAAGCGACCGGCGATGATGACACGCAGGTTCGCGTGCAATCGCTGACTGGCCTAGCCCGGGCTGGTAAAAAATCTGAGCCTGTGATTCCAGAGTTGCTAAAATGCCTGGGCAATCGCGATGCTCAAGTTCGCTTTCGGGCAGCGGGAGCACTTGGAGCGATTGGGACGGTCGCGATCGAGCCGCTCGCGTTGCACTGGACGAATGCTTCAAACGACGCCAAGATAGCCGTGGCACAGGCTTTTGCGATTATCGGACCGGAGTCAAATTCAGCAATCCCATTGATGACCGAAGGGTTGAATGGGAAAGATGGTCTGCCTCGGTACGCAGCGGAAGCCTTGGTGGCGATGGCTCCACAGGACGAAACAACTTTGCTGAAGATATCCGAGCATCCCGATGCGGCAGCGAGAAAGGTCGGTATCAGCGGGCTGGCTGCACTCGGATCGCTATCGGAGACAGCTATGCTAAGACTGCAGAATGCGGCCAGCGACTCCGACCCAAAGATTCGTGAGACAGCCATTGTCGTCGTGGCCAAGTCCCGATTGTCAATCGCGACAAAATCCGTGTTGATCGAGTCCGCCTTAGTGGACGCGGTCCCTTCGGTGAGAGCAGCGGCGATTGTGGCGATGCACAAAGCTTCGCCACCTGCGGAATCGTTCTCGCAGCGACTGGCGACTCGTTTGCCAAGCGTTGACGTTGACGCCGCCAACTCTTTGGTGAGAGCGATTGCTCTCCTTGGACCGGGAGCACGGGGTACTCTGCCAGCGCTCGTGGAAGTGGCGAGTTTGAAAGGAATCGATCGGGAGCTTTTATCGCAAACGTTTGCGAGTTTTGGGGCTGAAGCGGTTCCTGATCTGTTGGCGGCGATTGAAAGGTATCCGACCACTGAGCCTGTATTCTCTCAGGCCCTAGGCTTGATCGGCGAGCCCGCGGTGAAATCGCTGACGTTAGGCACGTCAAGCAAGATGGAACTGGTGCGCATGGCGGCAACGCGTGCGCTCGGCGGTGTGCGTCCGCTCAACAAAGCTTTGCTCGATAAGTTGGTCAGCGCGGTCGAGGATGAGTCGGCTCAAGTTCGCGAGATTGCAATAACGGCTTTGATCGCTGCCTCGAGAGACGCGGACTTTACCAAAGAAACTTTCCTGAAAGCAACCCAGGATGTTGAACCCAAAGTTCGCGCCGCGGCATTGCAATCGCTACGAAGTTTCAAATTCACGGATGAGCAAATGCAGCAGGCCTTGGATCGAGGTCTTACCGATGCATCGCCAGCTGTTCGCTCCAGCACAATCACTGTATTAGGTGAAATGCCTAAGCTGCTGTCTTCCCGTTCCGATCAGTTGGTTGTTCTAGTCAACGACGCCGATTCAGCGGTGAGGGCGAGGGCAGCACAGACGCTCGGGAAACTGGATAAGAAGCAGGTTAATGAATCGGTTGTGGATGCGTGCGTAACTGCACTCCGCGATCACGACCATGCTGTCAGGATCGCTGCGACAGAATCGGTCAAGTCGTTAAGCATTTCCGACACGGTGGTCTTGGATGCTCTCGGCAGCAATTTGGCGGACGATTTGGAGTTGCTGCGGCTGACATTGGAAACGATAGCGGGTTTTGGTGAAAAGGCAGCCTCGCTGATTGCATCCGTTTCCCAGTTGGCCTCTCATGAAAAAACCGACGTGCGAGTGGCTGCCTTAAACGCTCTTGCTGCGATTGAGAAAACCACAGAATTGCTAACAGGTCGTTTAACGCAAGCCCTCGAGGACAAGGAGTGGGAAGTGCGACGTTCGGCTGGCGTTGCGTTGGGTAAACTAGGCCCGAACGCAAAGAACGCGGTGCCTAAGTTGTTTCGTATGCTTAGCAGTGATGAGGATCGAGACTTTGCGAGCAGCGCTTTGAAAGAGATAAATACGGCTCCGGTCGAAGCGATCCCGTTGCTGATGGAAAAGCTCGAATCGGAGGAACGTCGGACCGCATTTTATGCGGTGTCCCTCCTAGGTAAGATCGGCCCACCAGCCGCCGAAGCGCTTCCAAAACTAGAGGCTATGTTGGCAAAGCCAAGTGGAGAGCCAGGCAGCTCCGAGTTTCGCAAGAAGTTTTTGGTTGAGGCTATTGCAGCCATCAAGGGTGAATCGAAACCTAAGTAAAGTTCCCACTCGACGTGGGGCAGAACGAACAGTTAGCTGGTTTCTGGAATTGACGCGACAAGTAGCATGACAGTCCGTCGAGGACACTGACGCTAGCAGCGTCAGCCCACGTGGCGGATGCTGTCAGCATCCGATCCGACGCTAGCAGCGTCGGCCACGACACGACACATACTTCTTGTTCGACTCACTTCTTTGCTTTTTCGGGTTCTGTCCGCTCCAGCTTTTTCATGGCGATTCGAAGCGAAACTGGTAGTCCCGGACTTATAGGCTTATGGGCAGATTCGATTTGCTCTTTATTGGTTGCTTCTCACTGTGCCGTCACATCGTTGTTAATTGCGCTTAATCGGCCAGAGTGCGAGCCAAACTCATGGCCGTCAATGCAAAAACAAGTAAACAGTATACGATTGACGCCTTACGATATCCGAGCGTATCGTGATTCTGAGCGAAGAGTTGTCCTACGCTTACCAGGAGAATCAAAACCAACATACTCTCGTGCGTAAAGTACCATGCGACACCCACGCAAACAATGCATGCAATTTTTTCGATTCGCGACATGGCCTGCATCGCTCGGCCGCCATCCAGGCTGCCGAACGGCAAGAGGTTGAACAGATTGATCCAAGCACCGACACCAGCGATGGCCGCAAAGATCGGTAACTCAGTAATTTGCCACAAGCCCAGCGATACGAGTGCCGCTCCTAAGCCGTAGATCGGACCAGCAAGTCCAATATCCGCATTCTCACGAGCGTTAACAACGTTTTGTTTCATTCGGATGAGTGCTCCAAGGCCAGGAATAAACATAGGTGCGCCGGTGCGAAAACCATATCGCCGTAACTCGATCATGTGCCCCATCTCGTGAACGTAGATCGACAACACCAGCCCCAACGCAAATTTCCAGCCCCAAATGGTCCAATACACCCCCAGTGACGCCAGCATCGTGAACAACGTCGAGCTCTTCGTAAGTCCTGCCAAAAGGAGCTTGGATTTCCAAACTAGCAAGCCAAACGCACCCACACTTGCAATGACGCTCGCGCCCTTCCTCGTGTTGCCCTTGAACATGTCCCCCTTGGACAAGTCGCCGTTAGACAGGTCGCCACGGGGCGTCTTGGGCTTCACTACCGATTTGGGCAACTGGAGCCCAAGCTTCGTTACCTTGTCCGCAATGATCGCGAACTGCTTAGAATTTCGAGGTATCAATTCCAAGGCGTCACGCCATTTTTGAAGCGACTCCGTTATATCTCCCGCTGTTTCAGCTTCGGTGGCCTCGCGCGCCAGAGATTGCAGAGCTTCTTTGTGAACCAGACGATTGCAACCTGGACAAGCCAACATCGACGGGGCAAGCTGGATGCCGCAACCCTCGCAGGTAGTGACAGAACGAAGCGGTCCACTCAAGGTTGCACTGCCAATTGATAAGGTCCGGTGATGGGCAATGGCCGAAACGCCGTGAACCTCCAAGCTTCCCACAGTGCAAATGCCACGATAAGGAATCCGATAGGACTTTGCATTCCCATAAAGATAGGGGTCGCTAGGGAAATAACGAAAACAACGATTGTGAACACGATACATGCGATCGCAAACCCGACAATTGTGGGGTTCTCTCGTATTGCACCGACATCGTTGGCCACAGCAGAGTCTTGAGCGGCATCTTGGCCATCAACGATTTCTTTGCTTTCGTAATTCTTGTCAGGCTCTTGGCCACCCAACACGGGTGCCGCTTTTACTTCGCCCTCTTCGGTTTTTTCAATCGACTGAATCAATGATGTCACAATGTCCGGAATGTAGTTGGCGGAAATGCAGGAGTAGGTGACAGCGACCGCGAGTATTTGATAAGCAATGCCACCGCGCCCAGATGCTCGATGGATGGTTTTGCCCACCATATATCCGACGAGAATGGCCACAAGTCCAATCTCAAGGTTCAGTGCGACTCGAATACCATACCATAACAGAGCACCCGCCAATCCAGCAATCGTGCCTGCGATGGTGGCTTTTGCAAAAGCAAATACCCTGTTTGTTTTGGGCTGCTCCTTGATGGCGGAACAGCAGCGGTCGCATAGAACTTGATCGGCCAAGGCATAATATGCAGACGAAATCGGTTGTTTGCAAACCATGCAATCAAGGGATATCGGAAGGGCCGTCTCATTGACTGGCTCATTGGTATCAAACTGCAACGGTTCATTCTGGGAGGATGGATCCATAGTCAATATCAGACAGAATTTTTAAAGGTAGAATTCGAAGGTCACTACAGATACACCAAGTCGACGCGTGTCGGCGGGAGATCTTCTATTGCAAGGATCAAGAGCGACCACCGTAAGGAGCGACCACCGAAAGTTCGCTACTATAACATGAGTGCATTCCATTTGGTAGGTTGTACTGCGGCAAGTCAGCGTGATCGTCATGCTAGTTCTGCAACCGAGAAATGACCCCTCACCAAGGGGCGGGGAAATGCCCCGGAGTTTTACTCGGGGGATATTTACCATCCCTCTAGCAGTGAACTATCGAAGTTTACTATCGAAGTTTACCGGCTGGTTAACGCTGACTCACACGCAGCGGTGGCATGCGCACCGTCATTCGACTGGCCAAGGCCCTATCTCTTTCAGACCAGACTGCTTCAAGATAGCACGAACACACATAGAATTCTGCGGCACGTAAAGTAATTTCGGGAAAGGAAAAATAAACAAGTACCGACTATCGGAACCCGTGCGAGAGTGTTCTATAATACGTCACAGCCCCCATGCCCCAAGAACTGTAGTATCAATATGCCATCACCATTTCCTGGAATGAATCCGTATCTCGAACAAAAGGACGTTTGGCACGATTTTCATCAAGCGTTTGTTGCGACTATTCGCGCTTCGTTGACGCCTCAAATTCGTCCGAACTACGTAACGAAGATCGACGAAAACATTTATTTGCATGAATTGTCTTCCGATCAACGGTTGCTACTTGACCGCCCTGACGTTGTGTTGCTCGATGGGAACCGATCGGCAAATGTTGCAACGACCGCAACGACCGCATCTACCTCGACGCAGCCGCGTACAACGGGAATGTTGTTGCCGACGGTCGACCGAATTACTGAGTCGTTTATTGAAATCCGCGATACCGAATATCGCGAACTCATAACCGTTATTGAGCTCCTAAGCCCAACCAACAAACGTCAAGGCTCGGATCGAGAACAGTACCTGTCGAAGCGAGGGATCTTGATCTCGAGCAACATCAATTACGTTGAGATTGATTTGCTCCGCGGCGACGCTCGAATGCCGGTCGAAGGACTTTGCGACTGTCACTATTGCGTTATGGTCTGTCGCAGCTATCGGAGACCCGAAGTCGAGCTCTGGCCGATGGAACTTCGTGAACCCTTGCCAAAGATTCCGATCCCGCTTAAACAAGAGCACGCGGACGCAGTCATCGACTTACAAGCACTATTGCACGAACAATACGACGCCGCAGGATATGCCGACTACATCTATACCGGGCAACCTCGCCCGCCCCTTTCCGCGACTGATAGCCATTGGGCTAAATCGATCTTATCCAACATAACTTGATATTATTTCCAGTGGCTCGTGATTTCCCGGTTAAGGCGATCGGCAGGTGGAGACTTGCCACGTTGCGGCGTTTCTCCGGAAGTTGGGGACACTCCACTTTGATTTTGGTAAGGGAAGTTGGGGACACTCCACTTTGATTTTGGGGGGACGGCGTAGCTAAGGACGCGATCAGAACGAAATCGCAAGGTTTCGTTAATAGGAGGCTTCGAAGTTTGCTCTGGATGCCGTCCCGTCATCGGTATCGGCTCTATGAGCGCGCACCTTCACACAGTTGTTGATTGGGATCTTAAGAACTTCAGCCTAAACGCTATGTCGTCTCGACTGGATCCGGCTTGAGACGCTTTAGGTAGAACCGACGCTTGGAAATTAAGCTTCGCATCGCGTAAACATCCTTCGGTTTTCCCGCTACGTTGGCGAACAACCGGCCGAAATCTTTGATCTGCAACCGCCAATAGTCTGGATCCAATTTCAGTCGTTCGAAGACCGGGGCGACATCGGCAGGTGTGTAACCTGTCTTGTCCGCACGGATTTGTCTGGCACTGGCGTCTAACAACTCCAAATAGTCCGCTATGGGCATCGACAGAAATCCCTTGTCGCTGCAACGTTCTCGCGTCTGATTCGCACAAGCCCCAATGGAATCGTTCTTCTCGTCGATCGATAAAGGGCTCATGAAAGAGTCGGCGGTTGTCCCTTGCAAGGCCTGAATCCTACGTTGCACCGACGTGTA
>JANPNA010000432.1:0-11845 GCA_031427235.1 Pirellula sp. | reverse complement strand
CCGAAACATCGGGATTGTTCATTGATTGCCAACGTTTTTTTGGGTAGATTTCACTTCTGCGAGTTTCAATCAAGGTCACGTTTTTCGCTGGCAATCAAGGAAAGAATTTTAGGATGCCCAAACCGAGAGTGCTCGTTCTGCGAGCCCCTGGCACCAATTGCGACGTAGAAACCGCTTTTGCCTTCGAAATGGCTGGTGCCGAGGCTGTTAAGCTGCACGTAAACCAGTTGATTGAACAGCCCGATTTGGCAGCTTCCTTCCAAATCCTTTGCTTTCCCGGCGGTTTTAGCTACGGCGACGATATCGCCGCAGGTCGCATTTTGGCGACTCAGCTCCATACTTTTTTAGCCGATACACTCGAGTCGTTTCGCCAACACGATCGACTCGTGCTAGGTATTTGCAATGGTTTTCAAATCATGATGCGGCTGGGCATTTTTTTTGATACCTCCGAAAGCGTTCAACCCGCCACCTTGACCTGGAACCGTCAAGGACGCTTCGAAAGTCGTTGGGTCCATTTGAAACCGGAAACCGACAATTGCGTCTTCCTGCGCGGTATCGACGAATGCTACTTGCCCATGGCGCACGCCGAGGGACGATTTCTGTTTAGGGACGAGGACGCAGAGTCGATTTTAACGGAACAACAACAAATCGTTCTTCGCTATTCCGATGCCGATGGAACGACAGGCCGCGATCCGCTTCCCTTTCCGAGCAATCCAAACGGTGCACAGGGAAACGTTGCAGGGATTTGCGATTCAACGGGCCGCATCTTTGGCTTGATGCCCCATCCCGAACGCCATTTGTTCGCAACCCACCATCCGCAATGGACCCGCCGCGATACACAGCCAGAACATGGCGAAGGGCTAAAGTTTTTTGAAAATGCAGTCGCATACTTTGGCTAACGCATGAAAGTCATTCACGATCTAAACGAGATCTATACCCAAATCGACTTCGTCCGACGGGATTCCAAGCGTATTGGCGTCGTTCCAACCATGGGTGCTTTGCACGATGGACACTTGTCTCTGGTCCGACGCGCTAAACTCGACTGCGACGTTGCCGTTGCCACTATCTTCGTCAACCCAACTCAGTTTGGACCTAACGAAGATCTAGCCAAATACCCGCAAACGCTCGAAGCAGACTTAGCATCGCTTCGCGAACAAGAGTGCGATTTCGTCTTTGTGCCACCCTCCGACCGAATCTACAGCCGTGACCACTCCACCTTTGTTGAGCCCCCCTCGGTTGGTCGGCGATGGGAAGGTGAATTGCGGCCTGGCCACTTCCGCGGGGTCGCGACGATTGTCTTAAAACTATTTCAATTGATCCCGGCCCATGTGGCTTACTTTGGTCGCAAGGATTACCAGCAGGTGGCGGTCATTCGGGCTATGGTCGACGATTTGAACGTGCCGATCCGTGTTGAAGCATGTAAAACCGTTCGGGAACCAGACGGGCTTGCTATGAGCAGCCGCAATCGGTATCTCTCCAAGGAAGATCGGGGCCGCGCTTTAGGCCTTTGGCTAGCTTTGCGCCGAGCCCAAATCAGTTTGGCGGCTGGTGAAATCACGGGCGCTAGGTTGGAGGAGGAAATGCGAATGGAATTGAACAAGGCTCCAGTTGACGCCATTGATTACGCAGCCATCGTGCACCCTGGTACGATGGAACCGATGGAAAAAGTGGAGGAGACTGCTGTTGCAATCATCGCGGCTCGTGTGGGGAACACTCGCTTGATCGACAACATTACGATTATGGTAAATGAATCTGGTCACGTTGAAAGAACCGAATAGTGCGTCCGACGCTCTTTTACATACCGCATGAATTCTTGGGTATTCCAGTCCTTGGGTTTGGATGGGTTCTCGCCGCGATCGTTCTGTTTGCAATTGTGATCATCGCGACTTCGCACAAAAAAAAGAGCCTTTCGAAGGTGCTCGAGGAGCAAGGTGTGGTTTGGGGCGTGGCCGCCCTGATCGTTATCTTCTTGCTACCACAAATCGAAACACGCATTCCCGACGGAACGCCCACTCCCTGGATCGTTGGTTTGCCGATACGCGGTTATGGTGTCATGTTGATGTTGGGAGTGGTGAGTGCGATAGCGATAGCGATGTTCCAGTGCGAAAAAGCTGGCTTGTCGCGTGAGTCGTTCTTTTCCTTGGCGACCTGGACCATCGTGGCTGGCATGTTGGGTGCTCGAGTGTTCTATGTTGTTCAAAAGTGGAGTGAGCTCGGCGACTCGCTCCAAGATAAGTTATGGAAAGCGTTGCAGGTGACCGAGGGTGGGCTGGTGGTGTACGGCAGCGTCATCGGTGGCTTGATCGCGATTGCGCTATGGAGTCGCAGGAATCGATTTTCGTTGCTCTTGATTGCGGACTGCGTTACGCCCGCCTTCTTTATTGGACTCGCATTTGGCCGCATGGGCTGTCTGTTCAATGGGTGCTGCTATGGCGGACTGTGTGAAACCTCGCTGCCCTCGATCACGTTCCCATCGGGTTCACCCGCCTACATGGACCAAATGGAATCGGGCAAGCTATTCGGTTTGGAGACTCAGAGCAGACCGACTCCGGAAGATCCACAAACCATCGTTCAGGTAAGACCCGACAGTTGGGCTTCGGCCAATAGGATTCAATTGGGACAGAAACTCGTTTCGATCTCTGAGCAAATGGTGGATGGTCCCAGTCGCAGCAATTCGCTTGCCGCACCCGCCTACGAAGCCACCGTTCAAGTTGACAATCGCCAATTCCAGATCGCGGCAGGCTCACTCCCAAGACGTTCGATGCCAGTGCATCCATCTCAAATTTATGCGGCGGTGAGTGGACTGATTCTATGTGTGTGGACACTTTTGTTTTCCACGATTGCAAAACGAACGGGAGTCGTCATCGGGGTTGGGCTGATAGCATACGGAGTGCAGCGAATCATCGAAGAGATCATCCGTGTCGATGAAGCTGGCCAGTTCGGCACATCGCTCAGCATCGCACAATGGATCAGCATCGGCGGAATCGTATTAGGGGTGGGATTAGTGATCTGTGGACGAGCGAGGGCCTTCGCTCGTAATCCGAATTGAAGTAGCAAAGCACCGTGGGGCAGCGTGGATGGAATCTTATTTGAGCAACGCTGTGAAGCATTCCGTGCAACGATTTCTCAAGGGTGAGCGGGAGCTTGTCTCCCCTCAACCTTGTTTTGGTGTCCTAACGCGAAATGAACGATCGTAGCGTGAACCGGAGACTCTACTTAACCACATCCTGCGCGCCGGGAAGCAAGTATACCAATTGAACTTTTTGTCTCGGCATGCAAGGAGTGGGATGCGAATTCAGCGGTTGGTTCGAGCAAGCGTTCATCACGTCAATTCGCAGAAAAGCGTCTGCGGAACGCGATGGACCAAGAGTACGTCAACAGCTAGGAACGAAAACACGATGGAGCGAAAGGAAGGCAACACTGAGTTCAAAAACTTCATGGTGCCATAACCTTTCGTGCGATGAGCATCTGAATGACTTGATCGGCTAAGACTTCGGGTGAGTGGGTGCCGCCCTCGAGTTCCAATTCGGCGGACTCGGGCGATTCGTAGGGATCGGAAATACCTGTAAAGTTCGGGATCTTGCCTTGGATGGCTTGCTGGTAGAGTCCCTTGGGATCTCGGGCGATGCAAGTTTCTAGCGGCGTATTGACGAACACTTCCAAAAAATCACCTTTGGCTCCGCGAGATTCTACCCAATGTCGGACACGGTCGCGATCGACACGATAGGGGCTTACAAAGGCGGTTAAGCAGATAAGGCCTGCCGAGGCAAAGAGTTGAGTAATGGCTCCAACGCGACGAATATTCTCCTCTCGGTCTTGAGGGCCAAAGCCTAGGCCAAAGCGTTTTGCAAAGTCAGGGCCGTGGACCGGTTCGAGTAGATTTGGTCCCGCACAAAGGCCATGCCTGACATTGTCGCCATCCAGCAGGAAAGTATGTGCACCGAGCTCAAAAAGTCTCAGTTCCACGAGATTGGCGACGGTGCTCTTGCCTGATCCGCTGAGCCCGGTGAACCAAACGACGCAGCCCCGATGGTGATGGCGATCAAAGCGTTGTTGTTCGGTGACCGATTGTTCATGCCAAACTACGCGTGGGTCTTGGCTCATTGAGACGATCTCGTGAGGGGCGGAGGAATATTGTCGCCTTTCGCTCCGCGAAAGTGCGAAAACGCGGCGCGCTTTCGCGGAGCGAAAGGCGACAATGCTTTGGATCCGTCGTATTATGGTTGCCACATACGAAAAACGCCACGGGTGTACCGTGGCGTTTTCCATCATCGATAGAGACCAAGCCTTTTTAGGCGAGCGGCAGATTGGAGTATCCCAACCCGAAGCGTAAGCGAGGGGCAATTTCGCAGGTCCCTCACTTACGTAACGGGTAATGATGATGCCAGGAACAATCGTTTGCTGAAAACCCGAGAGAAACCTACGTTGTTTGCTGTCGAGTTGGTTCCTGCAAGATTGATCGTAGAGATTTGCCGAGTTCCGGCCGTTCCGCCTGTTGTTCCAGGATTGGCTGCACGGAAATTGAAATCGTTGGGCGATCCCGAAGTGACGCTGTAGGTACCTTGATCCACATTAGCAAACGAGTAAGCTCCATTCGTATCTGTGGTGGTGGTTCGATTGACGGCCGCACCGGTGTTCGTGGCGGTACCTGTCAAGGTAACCGTAATGCCGGAAACACCTGGTTCCGTCGACTGGCCCGTTCCATCGTTATTGCTGTCGATGTAGATACGACCTGCTAGGCTCGAGGTCAGCGGAGCCGTAATTGCGGTCGCCGCAATTGCCGTATTGTTCGTGGAAACGGAATCGTTGGCAGCCGTTACGGTAACCGTATTGGTCACGTTGGTAGGTGACGTGGTCGGGGCCGTCGCGCGAATGGTCACGACAGCGGTCTCACCAGGTGCCAGGGTCGGGATGGTGAGGTTGGCCGTGTTGTTCGCGCCAGAAGCAACGGTGCCAGCGGTGGTCGAACCGATCACCGAGGTTCCTGAAACAAAGGTTACGCCGGTTGGCAAATTGTCTACAACGCTAACCGAAGTCGCTGTCGATGGTCCGTTATTGGTCACGTTCATCGTGTAAGTGATGGTGCCACTAGCTGCTGACGATGTGGGGCCGCTCTTGGTGATAGCGACGTCATTCTGTTGTGTCAGCGTGGTTGTGATGGAAGCTGCATTGTTGTTGGTTGGTGTTTCCGTCGTGGCCGTATCCGTGGTGCTGATGACAGCACTATTTACAAGAGCTGCCGTCGAGGCGGGCAGAATGGCTGCGACAATGATGATCGTATTGTTGCTGCCACCGGTGGCTAAATTTCCAACCGCAAAAGTGATATCATCTGGATTCGCAGCGATGGTATCGGATGCCGATGCGGGAATCGTAACCGTATTCCCGTTGACAGTCGCGCTGATGATCCGAATTCCGTCAGGGATGTTGTCGACCACTTGCACACCGATGGCGTCGGAAGGCCCATTGTTGGTTGCCGTCAACGTATAGGTAATCGTGTTTCCGGAAATCGCGGTGGTCGGTCCTGACTTGGCGACGGTTAAGTCGACCGTTCGAGGCGCGGTGGCCGCGATGGAACTGGAATTGTTGTTGGTGACCGTCTCAATATTGACAGCGGTGTCGGTGGCGGAGATGGTCGCGACGTTGGTGAAGGTACCTTGCGTAGCAGCAAGGACGACACCGATGATGGTGATCGTTGTCTGTGCCCCAACACCTACGGCTAGATTGCCGACATCAATCGTAATGTTATCGCTGTTGGCAGCCGTCGTATCCTGAGCAGAAGCAGGAATCGTCACCGTATCGGTGACGTCACTCGAAACCGCTGAGACAATTCGAATACCATCTGGAATGTCATCTACCACACGGACTGTCGTCGCATCAAATGGTCCGTCATTGCGTGCCAGGATCGTGTAAGTGAACGTGGAACCGGGCAAGGCGGTGGCTGGTGTCGTGGTGGAAGCCGGATTGGTAACGATGGATTTGTTGACCACCAAGTCAATGTTGCGAATGGCATTGGCTTGGACCGAACTATCGTTATTGGTTAACAATAGTTCGTTATTCACGGTAGTGTTCGTTGCGGCAATGTTGGCCAAATTGGTGAACAGGCCAGCAGTTGTCCCCAAGACCACGGCGGTGATTGTGATCGTCGTCTGATTGCCGAGCCCGATCAAAAGGTCACCCACGTCGACCGTAAGATTGTCAGGGTTACCTGCCGTGGTGTCTTGAGCAGATGCCGGAATGGTAACGGTATCCGTAACGTCGCTTGAGGTCGCGGTCAAAACTCGGATTCCGTCAGGTAAGTCGTCGGTGACTCGAACGGTTGTCGCCCGGGATGGGCCATCGTTACGAGCGACGAGAGTGTACGTAAGGGTCGAACCTGGGGCTGCGGACGCAGGCGTCCCCGTCGAGGCAGGGTTGGTCGTGATGGTTTTCACGACAACCAAGTCGTTACGTAACTGAACAGGCAATGAAACGGAAGCCGTATTCGGCAAAACTGTCAATTCCGTACCGACACCTGCAATGGTCACAGAATTGGTGATGGCGGCAGGCGAACCCGTTCCCGTCGTTATCGCCTGCACTTCGGCCACGATGGTGATAGTGCGTTGGGTCGATGCACTTGCGGCGAGGGTACCGACGTCAACCGTGATGTTGTCTGGATTTGCAGCCGTCGTATCGGAAGCGGATGCAGGAATCGTCACTACGTCCGTGCCGACGGTCGAGGTCGCTGTGATGATACGCAGGCCATCAGGAATGTCATCGGAAAGGGTCACACTGGAGGCAGGCGAAGGCCCATCGTTTCTAGCCGTGATTGTGTAAGTGATGGTCGTGCCAGTGGCAGCCACGGTCGCTGTGGTCGTCTTGGCCACGGTCAGATCGAACTGTGGAACCAAACCTATGTCAAAACTCAAGTTGGTGTTGACGTTGGTGTCACCATCCGTGATCGGCGCGGCACCGGCGTTGAGCGAGACCAATGAAGTCACAACGCCTGTTCCAACGACCGCAACACCCTTGTTGTTGTTATTGGTGCCCGCAGGAGTCGTTGCACTCACGACAAACCCTGCAGCGGCTCCGCCGGTCAAGAACTGGCTGCTCGGGATCACAGTAAAGTAACGACCAGGGAACAGATTCGTGAATGTATAATTGCCGGATGCATTCGAAGTTGTGGTGATGGGGACGTTGGTGCTGTCAAGCGTGGCCACGTCGGTTCCCGCGTCGAACACACCGTTGTTGTTCGTATCGGTGAACAGTTGCAGTGTAACGCCGCTTACGCCCGTTTCGGTCGGTATGGTGGTGTCGAACAGACCGTTGTTGTTACGATCCGAAAAGACCAGATTTCCGATGCTCATCGGAGTCAAGTTGGCAATATTGCGAGTGATCGTGGTCGCGCCAAACGTTTGAATCAAGTCGATGATAGCATCGGCTGCGTCCGGCCCCGAAACGGAAAACTGGATGGCTCCAACACTGGCGAAATTCGCGCCTGTGCCGCTACTGGTCGTGAAATCTGTAAAGGGAACATCTAGTGTTGCAGATGGAGAAGCGCCCGATGTCGTTGGGATCGATACGGTACGGGTCGAGGCGTTCGCGCCACTATTAACTTGGATAGTGATCTGAGTGCCTGCTTCACCGCCAATTTGGAATCGGAATCCGGTTGCAGCGCCTGCTGAGGTCAAGTCAATTGCACCAAGTCCATTGGTTGCCAGTACCTGTGCGTCATTGTCGATACCGTCGTAGGTTAGGATTCTTGTTCCGTTCGCGCCAGCGCCCACGTCAAACGCCAAATAGTTCGTTGTCGATGGCGTATCGGCTTGCATGGAAATGGTACCGCCCGTCGCATTGACGAACATGTCTCGTTCGCCGCCGATCGCTTCCGGAGCTGCGGTGGCATCGAAATCTGGATTGGTTCCACCAAAGACGGCTTGCACGGCCTGGGCAGTCGTATCAAAAGTATCGATGGTCGTCAAACCAAGACCTAGAATATCGGTGCTGGTAACGATGACGGTCTGCACACGTTGTGTTGGTCTTTGGATTAATCCAGTCGCGACACTGGACTGAACCACGAAATATGTACCAGCGGTATTGACGGTGAAGGAATACAAGCCAGTCGTAACGGCGGAAGTCGTGGTCCCTACCAATGTATCATCGCCCGCAGCAACGGTCCCAGTACCACTATCGTAGGATGTGTTGCCCCCATCTCGAAACAGTGCGACAGTCACACCGGAAAGATTGGCATCGCCTGCATCGAGTCCATTGTCGGTGATGTCTTGAAAAACAGTGCCGGTAATGTTGGCTGCCATCAACTGGCGTCCTTCGAGCAACTCCATTCGGAGTTTTCTTTTGGCTCGATTTTGGATCGCAGGAGACTTGCGACCTTTTTGCGAGCCACTCAAAATTTCGTAGAGTCGATTCAAAAGTCCAGCCATTTTCGTCACTGCTCCATCCGTGGGCTCGGCCGTTGAGGAATGAAAACTGAGCGTCGCCGCTCATGTCATCAGCTTCCTTGCCGACCTCGATATCTGTTGGTTTTGCGTAAGTTCGTGGTCGTTGAAGCGGTATTTCAACGAATCAAGGGCTTGATCGATCGGGAGGATCCATCAAGCCCTGGATATTGAAGTTGTTTAGCTATCAGTTATCGGAGGGTTACCATCGATAATCGCCGCCAAGGCTCAATCCCTGTACCCAGTAATCGGAATCTTGGAAGGCAAACCTGGGGTTCAAGAACGCAATTTGTGTAGGATTCTCGGGAGGAAGCAGGTTTGGATTAACGGTTGTATCGATTTGGTCCCCTGGGCGAACTACGTTGTTCCAGTGGAGGAAGGAATAGCCAGCAGTCAGACGCAATCGCTGAGTGCATTGATAGCCAAGGGTTGCACCCAATTCTGGCACGACCCCAAACTGGTTGCGAACAAACATTCCACTATTGGTTCGTTGAGCTAGCAATCCACCGTTGGCGGTCGTTGAGTTTCCGTTTTGAGTTGTTTGCGTCGTTCCGTTGATGATGACTTCTTGTCGGGTGTTGCCCAGACCCAATCTCATCAGCATATCCAAGGACCAGTAGCCTCGACGTCTCATCCAATGGAAGCCAAGTTCGGCACCGTTGAATTGGTTGCGGGTTCGGAAGTTGTCGTTGAGGACAAAGCTGCCGGGATTCGCAGTGCTGAGGGATGTCAAATCTTCTTGAATTCCGAGGCTTTCCTTGAGTTGATAGAATCTCCAGCCCAAAGTCGCATCGATTCGGGACTGGGTTGGAACTGGACCGCAAGCGATTGGCGAAAAACCACAATCGCTGCTGCAACAAAGCAAGCGTCGAAATCGGACAGCGGCACTGTCAAGTTTTGAGGTGGCTGTGGTTCGAACTCGACCGGACAACAAATTGGGAAAAGAGACGAGTTCGGAATCCTCCATGCCAGTAACAGCATTATAAAAGGGGCGTGCTAGGATCGCGCTCCCGTTCGATTGTTGATCGAAATTCTCTGTGCGAGTTCCGAAGCCGAAGTACTCACCTTCGACGCCAACGTTGGGATGGTTAGCAAACCACCAGCCGAACCGAACCCGCGTACCGTTCATTCGGTCGCTTAGAATATCGTTGTCACCGCCGTAAAGCGTGGTTGCCAGTGGAAGAACGCCAGCCAAGTTTTGAGCGGTTGGTACTGGTGATGTGGTAACCAGGGCAGGAGTCTCCATTCCGCTTTGGTGCCAGTTCAAATACTCAACACTGACCCAACCGTGTGATGGCAAGGCGATACACAATTGCCGTCCGCACAAGCCACCTGGATTGCACAGGTCGAATCCGAAGGGGCTGCCACAAGCGTCACCACAGCTATCGCCGCAGTTGCTGCAGCCACCGCCGCCACAGGAGGTACATCCTCCACCGATCTCCGCTAATCCTTCGTTCGGATTGTAGGACTCACCGAGTACGACACTTTCCGGTGCGTCCTCGTACATGACTTCGCCACCGTCATCGGCTATCAAACTCTGCTGAGAGACAAGACGGCCAACTGGCCGTGCAGGTCGCGGAACGGCAGTGGACCTAGCGGGTACCACTGGAGAATGGGCGACGCGCACAGGTGGGGTTGATGAGCGTCCTGACGCGTGATTCTGGCCGAAGGTGTTGCCACCTGCGAACGTTGTCGCAACGAGTAAGAGGAGGGTGAAGCGGTTCACGACTGTATCTTCCATGTTTTGAGACCGGAGACTCACGCCAGACGTGCCTGTCGACGCAAGTGAAAATCTTTACCTAAGCGGAAAACTTTTCCCGCTCGTTCTGGTATCGAACCAACCAGGCCGGATAATTAGCCTGTTCCGAAAATTTTCCCAATAAAGAAAAGTCGACGCAAACGTTATGTCTTTACTAGATACCCCAAGCCTCCAGTCTCTAGCAACTCTGACAAGACACTCGAAGTCGCAAATCCCGGCACCAAACGCAATAGGCAAACGCAATAGGTGCCTGGCACCTATCGGAAGATTTGGCAGTAGTGTTGCTAATAGAAACTACAGAGGAGGGCAGAAGATCTCGGGCAATTTGGGAAATGCTAGCGGATCACGGCGGGGACGGCCTTGCCGCTTTATAGTGGAACCGCTTCGTCTGACATCAGGCTGGCAATGCTATCGTTTGTTAAATAAAACCAACGACCGTTCGCGCTAAGTAGACCTTGCGACGGAATCTGCGAAATAGTACGACCCAATACTGTAAAGAGCGTTCCACTGTGCTCACGCTCTGACAATGTTTCCAACACCGCTTGAGAAGCTAGCAAAAGTTTCCCGCTAGATTGCGGGCAACGCAGATATCGGCAGGCTGTGCTGTCGGCGGAAGAAGGGGCGAGCCATGCTGTTTTGCGCCCTCTCCCGCACGCGGGAGAGGGCTGGGGTGAGGGTGCGTCCACACGCCGCAACCTGCTAAAAGCCGCCGCTGCCACCCTGGCCGCCCCCGCGCTGATCGCCTGCACGGCCAAATCCGCCGGCCCGCTGCGCTTCTGGGCGATGGGCCGTGAGGGCGAGGTGGTGGGTGAGCTGCTGGCCGACTTCCAGCGCCAGCATCCCCACATCCCCGTGCGGGTAGACGCCCTGCCCTTCAGCGCCGCGCATGAAAAGCTGCTCACCGCTTTTGCCGGCGACGCCACGCCCGATCTGGCCCAGCTCGGCAACAGTTGGATCGCTGAATTTGCCGCCGTCAACGCCCTGCTGCCGCTGGGCCCGTGGCTGGCCGCCACGCCCGCGCTGCAGCCCGCTGACTGGTTTGAGGGCATCTGGGCCACCAATCGGGTAGACAACCAACTGCTGGGCCTGCCCTGGTATGTGGACACCCGGCTGCTGTTTTACCGACGCGACTTGTTCGAGCGGGCCGGCATCGCCCAGCCGCCCGCCACCTGGCAAGCCTGGGTGGCGGCCCTGGTGGCGCTGCAGCAAAGCGGCATCGCCCACCCGCTGCTGCTGCCGCTCAATGAGTTTGAGCCGCTGCTGGCGCTGGCCTTGCAGCAGCCCGACCCGCTGCTGCGCGACGGCGGGCGCTGGGGCAACTTCCGCTCGGCCGGCTTCCAGCGCGCGCTGGGCTTTTTTCTGGACCGGTTCAGCACCGGCCAGGCGCCGGCGCTGAACAACAACCAGATCGCCAACCTGTGGCAAGAGTTTGGCCGGGGCACGTTTGCCGCCTACATCTCGGGCCCGTGGAACATCGGCGAGTTGGACCGCAGGCTGGGCCTGGCGCGCCGCAGCGATTGGGCCACCGCGCCGCTGCCGGCGCCCCACGCCGACCCCGCCGCCGCAAACAGCGCGCCAGGCGCCAGGCGCCGCCCCGGCACCTCCACCGCCGGGGGATCCAGCTTGGTGGTCTTCAAAAGCTCAACCCGCCAGG
>JANPNA010000431.1:0-3634 GCA_031427235.1 Pirellula sp. | reverse complement strand
CGAAGCGGCAAAAGAGGGTTTGCGACATAGAACGCTCCAAGCCGTCCTAGACCGAACAAAGGGATGCAGCTAAGCCCTCGATCGACCGGACTATTTTGTGTCGTTGTTACCTGCTCGGGCATAGCTGATCCCTGGCGTTCGGCAATCGATGGAGACCGTCATGCATACCACGATAGCAACGGCAAGCTCAGACCGCTATCGGCTTCATCCGCCAACGTTAGCGTCGCTTTTGCAAGTCCCGCACAACGCACTCGTGGAAGTCGATATTGCTCGGATGAACCTGCTTTGCTCCGAAGGGCTCGTTGATGATGACGCATTTGACGTCGAAGACAACATTCGGCGAATAGACGAATTGGCGTTCAAGGTTGCCAGCTTCACTGATTCTTCCACGCATCTTCTTGAACAGTTTGACGACGTTCTTCACGGATCAGAAGTACTTTGGCGGCTTTATTGCTTGGCGAGAGGTCTAATCGTTTCAGGCGAAATCGAATATTGCCCGGAAGAACGAGACTTGGAAACTGACGCCGATTGGACAAAGACAGATCGACATCTTATTCACGGACTACTTGGGCCGACCCGTCATGGGACGTGCGCCTCGATGCCGGTTCTCTATGTTGCTGTTGGACGGCATCTTGGATACCCATTATATTTGGTGCATTCGTCCGGTCACGTTTTCGCACGTTGGGACGGAATGAATCATCCATTGCTGGAATGGCGGGAGCGTCGAAATGCGGAGTTCACGAGTGGTTTCGAAAGCTATGCTGATGAGGAATACTTCGAGTCTCCTCGGAAATGGTCTCGTGAGATTCATGAAATGGAACGACTGCGACAACCCAACCCGTTATACCTCCGAAACTTGAATTCGTCGGAAGAATTTGCATCTTGTCTGATGCAACGCGCTCATGCCTTCGAGGCGCTGAACGGTTTTGAGAACGCCATGGCTGCGTACGGCTTCGCTCACAAGCTGGCTCCTCACAACGACACTTACGTGTTCTTTTCTAGGGAATGTAGCCGAATGCAAGTTGATTCGATTTTGACACCATTTCACATGCGAGCACCGGCCTTCACTCGGATTGTCGAGAAGAAGTGGCGAGGCGAAAATGCGACGTTTCCTTGGGAAGACGATCCAAGGATCGGCAATCCACTCAATGACGCATCATCTGGCCCTGTGCTTCGTGCCGTTCAATTCGCAATTCAGGAACGTTTGTCTCGGAAGAACCATAACGCACCAGCCCAACAGTTTCTGATAGACTTTTTGAAGTCGACTCCCGAAGACAACTGCAAGTCTTATGACTTGGTGGACGCTGTCTTTTCTGATTGCTCATTCACAGGCAAAGATTGATCAAACCAAACTTTTGAGGACAAACGATGTACATGCCATCTACTGGAAGATTTGATCGGCTCGATCCTTTCGCGGGCAATCCCGATGATCCGCAATCATTTCATAAGTATGGATACGCACATGCAAATCCAATAATGAACGTCGACCCCAACGGAGAGTTTAGCGTTTCCGTAAGTATCGGAATTGGTCTGGGAATCATGGGAGCTATTGGTGTAGGGGTTGGGTACTACTCGAAAAATGACGGTGGTTTCTGGCAATCAATAATTCCCGGTTTTGGTTCAGGCAGAGGGCTTGGAAAAGCCATTGCCGACGGAGATCCTCTTGGCATAGGCGTGAATGGAGCGTTCTTAGCGCTAGATATTCTAACTGCTGGGGGCTGGTCTTTTGTTGTAAAGGGTGTTGGAAAACCAGTCCTCAAAGGTATCTCCAAAGAAGCGCTGGAATCGCTTTATCAATCAGTGGTCAAGGTCGCCAAAGACCCGGAGTTTATTGTTCGTGCAGCAAAGGCGGGATTTGATCCTCACATCATCGACAATCTGTTACCTGCAATCGATGACTACGTGAAAAGGGCTAGTTTCGGGATTAGAGAGGGAGTTTCGAATTGGGTCGATGATGCAACTTTCGCGTTAACTGAGAAAGGAGCGAAGTCCTGGAACACAATTGCCCATGAACTCACCCACATCCTGGATGGCATCGCAAATCCGGGATTGCTAAAGCAGGGAGGTGCAACCGCGTTTCAAACTCTGAAAGCAGAGTACAAAGCATTCTATGTCTCGATGGGAAGTCCTTTTATGGCTGGTGTTCGCTCGTTTGCGCAGTATGCGATTGTTACAGCAGCCGATGGAAGGCCCTTCATGCAAGCCACACGCCAATTTATGAATGCGTACCTACGTTGGTATGATGGAGACGAGGATCTTTTGCAATGAGACCGCATGAGGAGTCGGAAACACTTGCAATCGGTGCGATTGGTGTCGTCGTGATTGGGCTCTCAATACCATTGCTCAAATCAGGATACCCAATTGGATATGTACTCGCCAGTGGTGCTGGTGCGGTGATCATTTTTGCCGTTTTTAGATGGAGGAAGCTGTAATCGTGTCCAGTACATTCGATTTCAGACGCCACAAACCTATTAAGCATGAACCTACTATATTGCCATCGACTTGCTCAAATGACCGATAAGATGATGACGAAGGCTCGACTAGAAGAATTACTCAATAGCGTTTGTTCGCAGTGCAGTTGCGCTTCAATCGATGTTGCCTGGCAACAAATGAGCGTTACATCCCGCGATGCAACGTTCGAAATCACATGTACAAATTGTCAATTTGCCGAACGCTGGTTAGCTCCTCTGTCGCTCGGGTTACCAATTTGTTGGCCTCCCAGTAGAATGTCCTCCGTCGTCGAGTGTCTTCAAGAGGAGCTTGATAAAAGATTGGAGCAATTTCGGAAGTTTGCTCACTCGATGCCTGCGGCGATGTTTGCGACGCACTTCGGTTGGCTGGAGGCACGATGGAGCGCTACGACTTATCAATGGCATCCGACCAGTGAATTACCGCCTCTGATGGGAATTGTTTTTGGTAATCAAAATGAAGGTTTGCGTATTTTTCGCGACGCCATGGGTACCATGAACCATTCGGACATTCTCGACGAAATTCGTATCTCCATCATCGAGGGCCAAGTACCAGGCGAAGAGTCAAGGCCGGGATACAGTGTTCACATTTCTCCTAACCCTGACGCTGTGTTGGGACGCGCGACAATGAATGATATCGTTATCGACTCGAAGCTCATTCCACTATTCGGACAGTGGAATCGTCATTTCCCTGTTCCTGGTACCCCATCACTCTTGAATCGTTTTAAGGAAGAATTTGAACGACATGGGGAATTCATGCTGGCCCCTGTCGTGCGCCGAAAAGACGGCCAAAACTATATGGATCACCGCCTCGGCATCGTTAAGAAACGAATTGAATTCCGAAAACTATCCGAGATCGTGGATGAGACGGACATCGACGCTCTTGCACACGTTTTGCCACTGTTCAGCTCCGCCCCAGAATGTTGAGCATCGCAGAAAATTGCCGAACAAAGCGATCCACCCAAGTCGCCGGTCGGCCGTCAATTTGAATCATAGTTTTTTGGCGGCGACATGAGTGATCGCGGGCGTTCGGTTGGTCAGCGTTTTTGTTGCAATGGAACGATGGTTGCCACTTCAATGCGCAGCGCCGAACCAACTTACTCACGCAACAGCTCCTTTCCCTCAGCCATCGTCGGCAGGGAGTCGGCAGCTACCCTGTCTGCTTG
>JANPNA010000430.1:0-5492 GCA_031427235.1 Pirellula sp. | reverse complement strand
CCGTGTCGAGGAGCGCCGCGACAAAGCGGAACGCAAGCAATACGACCGAGCCAAGCGACTGCTCGCCGCGAAAGAAAAGCGGAACGCGACCGCCTAGCCGATTTGCGACAAAATTCCTACTGGTTGACGTGGGCGCTTACTTTTTTTGAACATTAGTTGAGATTGGGCGGGACGGGTACTACTGCGTAAAGTGAACGTTCAACGATCAATGTGGATGCTAAACGGCCTCACTCAACTTCGTTCTGTTCACAGCGAATTCGGTTACACAACCAGCCGAGAATTGGTATGGCGTTTGCATTATGTCATAGAAGCAAAACGCTGGCATTAGAGACTTACGTCTTATCGCTGGAATGCCAATCAAAACAAAGATTGGGATGCAAGGTTACCTGTTTACAATATTTAAGGAGTCATGTCATGGCTAAAACGATCTCGGAAAAAATGTCCGATGTAGGGCAATCTGTCAGTAACGCTGCCAAAAACGTTGGAAGCAAGATCGCTCAGGGAGCAGAAGATGCAGTCGATTTCGTAAAAGATAAGACTGGAATGGGAGCATCGGAAGGGGAAGATGTTGGCGTGGGAGGTATTAAAGACCACATGAATGTGATCGCGTCTTGCGGCAAAAAGGTAGGGGTGATAGATGGTGTCGAAGGGAACTCAATTAAGCTGACGCGTAAAGACAGTCCCGACGATCAACATCATTTCATTCCGCTGAGCTGGGTGTCGCATGTTGATAGCCACGTTCATTTGAACCGGAACTCGAAGGAAGCCGCCGAGGGTTGGCAATCGAGTGCGGCGTCGTGCGGATGCAAGGAATAGCTCGAGGCTTTACGAGAGTCGGAATCATGTCGCCTACATTGGAACAGACCAAATCGGTATGGATGCAAGCCGGAGAATTTTCTTCTCCGGTGACGCTTGGAAAAGATATTGCATCCGACGTTTGCGTAATTGGGGCGGGGATCGCCGGTATGACGACTGCGTACCTCTTGCTTCGCGAGGGGAAAACCGTCGTTATTTTGGATGATGGCGCTATTGGCGGAGGGCAGACGCAACGCACAACAGCTCACCTTTCTAACGCAATAGATGATCGTTACTTCAAAATTGAAGATTGGCACGGTATAACAGGGTCGCGATTGGCTGCGGAGAGTCATACCGCCGCAATAGACCGCATCGAATCAATTTTAAATGACGAAAAGATCGCTTGCGATTTTGAGCGTCTGGATGGCTATCTACTTGGAAGTTCAAGCGAGTCCTTCGGATTGCTCGAGAAAGAACTGTTGGCAGCTAGGCGGGCAGGCCTTTCACAAGTTGAACTACTTCCGAACTGCCCGTTGCTTGCGTTTGACACTGTACCGTGTCTGCACTTCCCTCAGCAGGGACAGTTTCATCCTATCAAATATCTGGCTGGATTGAAGAAGGCGATTCAGCAAATGGGAGGATTGATTTTTACTCAAACTCGGGTTGAAAAGATTGAAAGTGGTCAGCCAGCCTTTGTGCATACGTATCTGGGTGCCACGGTGACTGCTTCGTCCGTGGTCGTTGCAACCAACAGTCCGTTTAACGATCTCGTAACGATCCACACGAAGCAAGCTGCGTACATTAGTTACGTGCTGGGATTCGAAGTTCCGAAAGGATCGGTCGCGAAAGCGTTGTATTGGGATACCGAAGATCCCTACCACTACGTGCGACTTCACTCGCTTCCTGAAACCGAATCTTCTGGCGAGCTTCTCATCGTCGGTGGCGAAGATCACAAAACAGGCCAAGCCAACGATGCAGAAGTTCGCTATCGTCGCATCGAAGAATGGGCACGCAATCGGTTTCCAGCCTGCGGTAGAATTCTTTATCATTGGTCTGGGCAAGTGCTTGAGACGATCGATGGACTAGCATTCATTGGAAGGAATCCCCTCGACAGTCAAAATGTATACATTGCCACAGGCGATTCAGGGCAAGGGATGACGCACGGTACGATTGCTGGAATGTTACTCACTGATTTGATCGTAGGGCGGCAGAACCCCTGGGGGACGCTTTATGATCCTTCACGGAAAACGCTTCGGGCAGCCGGTCGCTACGCGCAAGAGAATCTTAACGTCGCGGCGCAATACACAGCTTGGGTGACGGGTGGCGACGTCACTTCTGCGCAGGCGATCGCACCAGGTACAGGGGCCATCGTGCGAGCGGGACTTTCGAAGGTGGCGGCTTATCGCGATGAACATGGAGTGCTGCACCAATGTTCCGCAGTTTGCCCTCACCTGGGTTGTATCGTCGAATGGAACCGGAACGAAAGCACTTGGGATTGCCCCTGTCATGGTTCGCGTTTTGACAAACAAGGGCATCTGCTTTGTGGACCAGCAAACAGTGATCTTGAAAACGTATCTTCATTGGTCGAAAAGGGTATTGTGGCAATGGAATGATTGCGAATTTTACGACCACCTTGTCTTAATTTCGCATTAAAATGGTTGCATTCCTGCCATCTGTTCGATGGAAACAGCAATTGCGACCAGTGGCACAACATGTGCGTTGTGAGTTGGGTGTTAACGTCGCAATCGAATTTTAGTCGATTTGCGACACAATACGTTTCTAAAACCCATTGGAGAAAAACGATGCATCGTCAATTTATTGCAGGAGCGCTTGTGTGCTTTGGATCTAGCCTATTTGGACAGACGACAGAAAATGCTGTCCGTCCGTTACAGGGGACGTCGAACAGTGTTCAGGATACGGTGGGCAGAAATACTCAGCCTCAACCGGGTGCAACCGTTTCCGGTGACGCCTCCACTCGTTCGTCCTTGAACGCACAAAATCAGGTTGACGGAACGCAGGGACTTTCCGGAAATGCGAGGATTCAAAGCGATACGAATCTGCAAAACAATTTGGACCCTCAGTCTGGAAAGTTGAATTCCAACTTGAGCACAGGAGTGCAAGGGCAAACAACGTTGGATGGCCAACAGCGTGGTAACAATGTTCAACAGAATCAGGCAAATCAGAACGGTAACAATTACCAACCGAATGGAAACGGCGGATTCCAGCCGCAGGCAAATCTCCGTCAGGTTCAGCCCATGCAATCAGGACAAACATCGAATCAAGGAAGGTATCTTGGCCCAAATCAATTCAATGGTTCAATGCAAACTGGGCCTTTAAGCCAGTCCGGAAGTTTTGTCCCGTCCAACGGCATGCAACAATCCTGGCCCTCGCAGAGTGCGGGTCAAGTCTACGTGCTGCGCATTGACACTAGCGGTCGCGAGTTTATTTGCGTAGATGGCCGGCCGGTATATTTTGACAACGTAAGTTCCGTTTCGACTCAAGCGAATTCCGCTCCGCAGGGTCAGTACCAAGCAGGTTATGGAAATTACGACTCGAAGAATGCTAAGAATACTCTAGAATCGACGCGAGGAAGAAATCCATCGCAGATCCAACAACAATCTTCGGGAACGGGTCAAAACAACTTGGGAGTTCGCCCGAACTCTCGAGACTTGGATCCGAGCAAATCAGCCGAAGCGGCAAAGGATAATGAAGTTGCTTCACCTGAGCGGCAGCGAATTGGTGCCGACAACCGTAACGATTCCAAGGAACTCCGAAACGAAAATGAGGTTCAATCGGAGGTTGATGTCAAATCGGACGGGACTAAGCCCGGTAAGACTTCAACAGACGATACTTCGCCGAAGCTATAATTGCGTTGGTATTTGACCTTGGTGTCAGATTGACGTCGTCCGTTTGATGCGGCTTAGTGGACAACATAGCCTGGATTATTCACGGGGCAATTAATGATCAGCCGAAGGGCGCTAGCTCACGGTTATGGTTGCAACGACAACCGTGGGCTAGCGCCCTACGGTTAATGAATAATCCGGGATAGCCGTTGGATGACAAATTAACTAGCGTGCGCTTCGTGCTGAACGCGCGCGAAGCGCAGTCAATTTGGGAGTTCGAGATGACAGACAGTTTAGAGCCTAGTTCCAGGCGACTCTCGCTCCCGTTCTATTTGTTTTTGGCTGTAGCGCTTTTTGGATTTGTGCAAACATTCTCCCTTCTATCCCCGATTTATTTGTCGTTCTTGCTGACATTGCTTATTTCGCTCGCACTGAACCCCTTGGTCAATCGACTAAGGACGCTAACGGGCGGAAGGAAAGGGGCTACGGGTTTGGTGGTTTTTGCACTGATTGGTGTCATTGCATCGTCGGGCTGGGCCTTTTTCACTCCGCTAAGAGACTCAGTGAAGAACCTATCGGAGGTGTTACCTGGATACTGGGAACGGCTGCAGAAACCTCTCATTAGAATGGAACAGCATGCAAAGCGTTCGGAGGTGCGACTGCAAGCCGAAGTAACCACAGAAATTGCCAAGGCCGGTGACGAAAGTGTGGAGGCTGAGATTGCACAGCAGCTGACTGAACCTCCCAAAGAGTCAAACACCATTCGTTCCAGTTTGGCGCAGATGCTGCGAGGAGTCGTTGGAAGTTTTACCAAGGTAGCGTTTAATGGCGCCCAAATGCTGGTGGTCTTGGTGACTGTTTTCTTCGGCGTTATCTTTATGTTGATGAATCCTCGACCGATCATCAGCCAGATTTTCGCGTTGGTGCCGGAACGCCATCACGATCGAGCGGTGATTATTATGCACCGCATCTGCAGGTTCGCGCCTGCTTGGGGAGGATCAACGCTGGCCGGAATGCTAACCATTGGATTGCTGGTCTTCTTGCTGATGTGGCCTTTGCTGGGAATGATGGATGCATTGGTTTTGGGACTCATCGCGGGACTGCTTGAATCGATTCCCTTCCTAGGGCCAACCTTAAGTACTGTGCCCGCGTTATTGCTTGCTCTCGGAAAAGGTGGTATGACTCCGCTGTGGGTACTACTAGCATACATGGGGGTGCAAGCGTTAGAGAACAATATTGTTCTCCCCCTCATAATGGCAAGAGGAATGAAGCTACATGCAGTCGCGATCATATTCTCGATGCTTTTGTGCGTGGCAGCCTTCGGTGTTCTTGGAGTATTGATTGCGGCCCCGTTGGCTGCCATTGTAAGTATCCTTCACGAAGAACTTTATCGGAAAAAGCTACTTCCCTCGGTAACAGATGCGGATTTGGACAAGCTCTCAAGAAAAGTGCTTCACGAGACAAGAATGGTGAGCGATTGAGCATCCATGCGGAGCAATTGGCATGGCAATTGCTTTACTGCTCAACGTAACTATCTGTTCATTCGTACCCGGGCTCCTTGCAACTCGAAGCACTTATGTTCATTCACCCTTAGAGAGGACTCGACTATGAAAACATGTGAGACTTGCGGCAACCAGTATGACAAATGCTTTGAAATTATCAAAAACCGAACGTAGTGTTGTTTCGTTTCATCCCCAACACCCGCAGAGAATATCGGCGTCGATCTTAAGCTGGGCCGCGAAACACTTTCGCTAGCGTTCCCTAGTAGCGGAATGCGTCAAGCATTTCGTTGGCGTCCAGCATTCACGAAAGCTTTGACAGCTTCCGCTACGATTTAAATCGGCCCGCCTTAAG
>JANPNA010000429.1:0-5130 GCA_031427235.1 Pirellula sp. | reverse complement strand
TGAGGTGATGCGGGACACTTCGAGCAGATCATCCACGAGGTGTTGAAGTTGTCTCGTTTGTCGTTCAATGATGTTGCGGGCTTGCTGCTGGAGCTCCGTTTCGCTGTCTTGCTGTAATTGAAGTAGCTGTAGGGCGTTGCAAATAGGAGCCAACGGGCTTCGCAATTCATGGCTCAACATTGCCAGGAATTCGTCCTTTCGGCGATTCAAATCAATTACCTTATCCGCCTGTTCTTGAAGTTGCTTTTCCAACCGGCCCCGTAAAGTGATGTCTCGAATGTTGCACTGAATTACATTCTGGTGGTTCACATTGTAGACGTTTGCAACCACCTCGACCTCGAACCGGCGTCCGTCCTTGGATTTCAGAGGCATGCGTTCGTATCGCAAATATCCTTTCGCTTTCAGCTCTCTCAATGCGGATTCGGTTTCCGGTTCATTGTTGAACAGACCCAGGTTCCACAGTTCCATGCCTAAAAAATCATCGTATGAGTAACCCAGCAACTGGGTCATGAAGGGGTTGACGTCAACGATTTTTCCGTTTTCGAAGTCCAGGATCAGGACGCCGTCTTGAGCTGCCTCAAAGAGCCTCCGATAACGCATCTCCGAATCGCGTAATGCATCGGTGCGTTCCGTAACGCGGTGCTCAAGCGTTTCATTCAGTTCTCGCAGTTGCTCCTCTGCTCGGCGGCGCTCGGTGACTTCGGCGAGCAGTGCGTCGTTGACTAAACCACACTCGCGACTCTTTCGATATAGCTCTGCGAAGACGGCAACTTTGGAGCGAAGGATAGCCGCGTTAACCGGCTTGTGCAGGAAGTCCACGGCCCCAGTCCCGTAGCCTACCAGCACATGCTGGTCTTCGTTGTAAAAGGCAGTGAGGAAGATGATTGGCACTCCTGCGGTTTTCTTTCGCTCTTTTATAATCTTAGCCAACTCGAAGCCGGACATGCCTGGCATCCGGATGTCCAAGATGAGGAGTGCGAATTCCTGGACGACGAGCGCGAGCAGCGCCTGATCGGCGGACTCGGCCCGCACCAATCGGTAGCCCGGATTGTCTAAACTGGTTTCAAGCACCGTCAGGTTTTTTGACTCATCGTCCACAATCAAAATATTTATTGGACTGTCATCCGATGCCGACACACCACTTGTGCCATCCTGACGATTTTTAGTTTGTGGTTGTTGCGGCGAGGTGTTGGATGTCGCAAAAGAAGTGCTAAGTTTCATGGAACTGGCCACGCAATCGGGTAATCGGAATAGCCATACTCGCATCAGTGACAGGAGCTGGTCGGTGTTCACCGGCTTGGCGATATAATCGCTTGCGCCAGCGTCTAAGCACTTTTCTCTGTCCCCTTTCATAGCTTTAGCCGTTAAGGCAAGAATCGGAAGCGTGCGGAACTTGCCGTTATTGCGAATTTCTCGCATAGTCTCGTAGCCGTCCATATCGGGCATCATGATGTCCATTAGCACGATGCTTAGATCCGGCGTGTTCTCGATGATGTCGACGGCGCTTCGGCCATTGGTTGTGCTGAGAACCTGCATATCATGGTTCTCCAACAGGCTGGTAAGGGCGAAGATGTTGCGAGCATCATCGTCGACTACCAGGATCTTCCGCCCTCGCAAAACCTCATTGGATCCGTGAAGACGTCCAAGCATGTTCTGCATCTCCGCTGGCAAGTCGGTGACGACGCGGTGGAGAAATAGTGAAGTCTCGTCCAAGAGCCGTTCGGGGGATTGCACGTCTTTGAGGACGATGCTCTTTGCTAGCATCTTGAGTTGCGTGTGCTCGAGGGAGTTTAGGTCTTTGCCAGTAAAGACAACGACGGGAACATCCGCTAAGGTTGGCTCTGCGTGCATTTTTTCCAATAATTGGAAGCCGGTCATATCGGGCAGTCGGAGGTCGAGTACCACACAGTCGAAGGATCGGTCCAGCATGGCCGCCAAAGCCGCGCCGCCTGTGGCAACCGTCACCAACTCAATGTCATGATAGTCGAGTAATGCGACGATGGACATCCGCCTGTTGGAACGCTTCAAAGATCAGTCGCTGCTTTTCTGGTGCGACCCCAATGCCTGTGTCCTCAACGGCGAAGATGACGACTTGATCGGCACTGCGGAGCACCGGGTGGTCAGGGCTCCAGCCCTGTGTTGCTAAACCGACACGCACTTCCACATGGCCTTGCGACGTAAACTTGACCGCGTTGGAAAGGAGATTTTTGAGAATTTGTTGCAGCCGTTTTGAGTCGCTGTCCATCGCATGCGGTAGTTTCTCGTCAAACCGGACTTGGAATGGCAAATTCTTGGCTTCCGCCACGTGTCGAAAACTGCGGTCTATGTTCTCTCGCAGGGTGGAAAAGGGAATCTCTTCGACATCGACGGTGACGGTGCCGGACTCGATTTTTGAGAGATCGAGAATGTCGTTGATCAAGTGAAGTAGGTCTGAACCGGACGAGTTGATGTTGCGAGAAAACTCGACCTGTTTTGCCGAGAGATT
Source organism: Pirellula sp. (assembly GCA_031427235.1). Taxonomy (GTDB): domain Bacteria; phylum Planctomycetota; class Planctomycetia; order Pirellulales; family Pirellulaceae; genus JBKCUI01. The sequence continues at coordinate 2,645 of JANPNA010000429.1, read as the reverse complement.
ACCGGCTGTATTCTCACCGAGTTGCTGGCTAAGGATGAGGATGGAATTGAGCGGAGTGCGTAGTTCGTGCGACATGTTCGCAAGGAACTCGGACTTGTATTGCGACGTCAGTGCAAGCTCGGCTGCTTGTTCTTCGAGGGCACGTCTGGCCTGCTCGACCTCGGCATTTTTACGCTCGACCTCGGCATTCTGTTCGGCGAGCAATTTGGCCTAAGTGCCAAGTTCCTCGTTGGACTGTTGGAGCTCACTCTGGCGGGACTGCAATGCCACGGTGAGCAGTTGCGACTGGGTCAACAAGCCCTCAGTGCGCATCGTTGCCTCAATGGTATTGAAGACCGCACCGATGCTCTGCGTGAGGAGATCGAGGAACGCAAGCGAGCCAGCGTCGAAATGTTGGAGCGTGGCCAATTCAATCACGGAATTGGTTTGACCCTCAAAGAGCACGGGCAACACAATGATGCTCACTTGCCGAGCCTCGCCCAGACTGGAAGAGATTGAAATGAAATCCGAAGGAACGTCGGTAAGAAGAATGCGTTTCTTTTCCACTGAGCATTGCCCGACGAGGCCCTCACCGAGATAGATTTGTTCCGTGACGGGCATGCTCCCGCCATGTGCGTAGCTTGAGAGCAGCTTGAGAGTAGAATCGCCCTTTTCGCCCGTCTCGTCGGTCAGATGGTAGATGGTCCCTTGGTGGGCATTAATGAGGGGCATCAGCTCGGTGAGCAGCATCTGACCGACCGTCTTCAGCTCGCGCTCGCCTTGGAGCATACTGGAGAATTTGGCCAAGTTGGTTTTCAGCCAGTCCTGCTCGCGATTGCTTTCGGTGGTTTCTCGCAAATTGGAAATCATCGTGTTGATGTTATCCTTCAGTTCGGCCACCTCGCCTCGGGTCTCTACCTGAATGGAACGCGTCAAATCGCCCTTGGTCACCGCCGTCGCGACTTCCGCAATCGCGCGAACCTGCGTGGTGAGGTTGGCGGCGAGCAAGTTGACGTTGCCGGTGAGATCCTTCCACGTGCCCGCGACTCCGGGGACGACGGCTTGGCCACCGTGCTTGCCTTCCGTACCGACTTCGCGCGCGACACGCGTGACTTCCGAGGAGAAGCCGTTGAGCTGATCCACCATAGTATTGATGGTTTCCTTGAGCTCCAAAATTTCGCCTTTCACATCGACCGTGATCTTGCGAGAAAGATCGCCACGTGCAACGGCTGTGGTCACCGTCGCAATATTGCGGACTTGTGCGGTGAGATTTGTCGCCATCGCGTTTACCGAGTCGGTCAGATCCTTCCACGTGCCCGCCACGCCCGGCACTACTGCTTGCCCGCCTAGACGACCGTCTGTGCCGACCTCGCGCGCAACACGCGTCACCTCAGAAGCGAACGAACGGAGTTGGTCCACCATTGTATTGGTGGCCTCCTTGAGCTGCAAAATCTCGCCGCGCACATCCACCGTGATCTTCTTAGACAAATCCCCATTCGCGACCGCGATGGTAACGTCCGCGATGTTGCGTACTTGTGCAGTGAGGTTGCCAGCCATCTGGTTTACCGAGTCTGTGAGATCCTTCCACACACCCGACACACCTTTTACCTGCGCTTGGCCACCGAGTTTGCCCTCAGTCCCGACTTCGCGTGCCACTCGGGTCACTTCGGAGGTGAAGACAGAGAGCTGCTCAATCATGGTGTTTACGAGCTTCGCTGATCTCAGAAACTCACCCTTAAGCCCGCGGCCGTCGACCTCTAATTCCATGGACTGCCCGAGATCACCCTTGGCTACCGCGCCGATGGTTCTAGCAATTTCTGTGGTGGGCCGCACTAGATCGTCGATAAGCATGTTCATCGAATTCGCCTCGGACGCCCACCCTCCAATGGCGCCCGGCAAGGTCATACGCTGCCTCAATCGCCCTTCCTTGCCCACCGACTCGCTCAGGCGCGCGACCTCCTGAGAAATGCCCTCCTTTTGAGCGATGGTTTGGTTAAAAGCGGCGGCAATTCGTCCATCCGTATCCGCCCAATCCGCCGGTAACCGAACCGAAAAATCCCCATCGCGAAACGCCATCATTGCCGAAAGAATTTGCCGCGAACGAGCGTCGGGTGAATCATACGTCACACCCACCCCCGATTTCGACTTGGCAGCTTTACCATTGCGCCGGGTTGCTACGGACGGAGATTTCTCCTCAACGATTGGAGGCGTAAAATCATTCATCGGGCACCAGAAATCTTAACTATTGGATGTGACAGGACCGAATGGGAAACGTTGCTATTCCGCAACTTTGAATTCAATTTAGATTGGAATATTATTTGAATGGAGGCATCGACTGGATGGTCACTCGCCTCATCCAATCAAAAAAGCGGAATCGACCTCTCAATCTAAAGGTCAGAGGCTGAAATCATGAGGCAAACAAAATCTTCGACGGAAGCCATTTTAACCTTAAATCTACAAGAAAGAAACCGTCCAGGATTTAGGAAAGGCAAAAATCGCAGCTTTTTAGTGAGTTGATGATCAGCTGGATTCGCTGCGCAGTCGACTTGCGGTGCATGCATTGGTGCACCTGAGTTGCTGTTCGCTTTCGAATCACCCGCCTCAGAGGTTCTTTCTCCGACCGTATCGCAATTGGCAGCATTCTCGGAGCGGATGCAGATCACGGT
>JANPNA010000428.1:0-1938 GCA_031427235.1 Pirellula sp. | reverse complement strand
GGAGGATTGGAGTAGGCGTCGATCTTAAGCAGGGCCGCGAAACACTTTCGCTAGCGTTCCCTAGTAGCGGAATGCGTCAAGCATTTCGTTGGCGTCCAGCATTTCGTTGGCGTCCAGCATTCACGAAAGCTTTGACAGCTTCCGCTACGATTTAAATCGGCCCGCCTTAAGATCGACGCCGTGGAGTAAGAGTAAGAATAGGGCTTGGAGACCGAGCTCACGGTTTGTAGCCGGTGCCCATGACCTCAAGAATCTTATCGAGCAATTCTTCTTCACCGATTTCGCCTGTGTGACGGAATGCAACCTTACCACCTGGGGCGACTAACAAAGTGTGCGGCTGTGGTCCCGTCCATTCTGGATCCAGGGCTTGAATGAGACTATCCATACTCGCTTCGGTGTAAAGATAGTTATTCGACTTGCGCCCTTCTTTTTCTAATGTTGGTTTCAGTTTCATTGGCAGCGATGCCCGCTTCTTGTCAAGAAACGAGAGAACCCGGTCGCTATCGCTCGGCAGATCGGTACTCAGCGTGATCAATTCAAAGTCTCGCAAGCCCATTCGCCGCGAGACACGTACCAAACCGGGAAACTCAACCAGACAAGGTCCACAGGTTGTCGACCAAACGTTGAAAAGTCGATACTTGTTTGTGTCGTTCTTAACCAAGGCTGCAATTCCGGCTGCATCGATTTTGTCCATTGTGACTTCTGCTCGCTCCCAGTTTTCGTCGTCTTTACCAACATCCGCAATCTTCTCTCTCCACTTGGTCGAACAACCAAACGGTTTTGTTTCGGAAACGGGTACCGGTTTGCCATCGAGCAATGCCAGGATGGCTTCCTTTGCGTCCTGTCGTTTAACGGTTGTGGCATCTGGAAATCGCGAATCGTCAAGCCAGCCTTGGTATCTAAGTGCGCGCGTGCGATCGAAAACAAAAACATGCGGAGTCGCGAGACAACCGAATTTTTTGGCGACGGCCTGGGTCTCTCCGTCATAGAGATAAGGAAAGGTAAAGCCTTCGTCTTTGGCATAGAGTTTCATGTGCTCGAAACTGTCATCGTATTTGGAGTATCCGAGTTCATCTGGCCGAAGTCCGTCGCCTGAGTTGGGATTGATGGCGACGACAGCTAAGCTTTTGCCGGTGAGTTCCTTTAATAGAGTTAGCAGTCGTGGATCTTGAGCATGGCAAACAGGACAATGATTCGAGGTGAAATAGACCAGGAGAACTTCAGCGTCTTTGAAATCACTAAGTCCCCAGGCGCGACCATCGATCCCTGGAAGCGAAAAATCCGGTGCTTTGTCACCGATCGATAGCCGCTGAAAACCAGGTGGAAAGTCGGCTGCGAACGAACTGGAAAGCAATGCCAAACCAAAAACGATTGAGCTCAAAAGGTTTTTCATAATCGAATCCTTGTAACAGGGGCAAGGAAGGGTACGTCGAACGAAGTGGAATTTGCATTATCGTAGCACATTCCTCGCCTGGAACGTAGTTCTGGCTCTCAGAGGGTGTGAGTTTATTATTGTCGCCTTTGGCACCACGAGAATTATCCCTGATGGTTCGCAGTTTTTGGCAACCACATTGGAACCGCGACAATGGAACGGAATCAGGGATAATTGATTTGACAAGTCAGGGATAATTCTCCAAACTTCACGGATAACCGTCCCAAACAGGGATAATAACAAGTTCTGATTTTCCAGTGCTCGATGACTGCAGCCGTGACGAGACTACGGTAACAATCGGAGACGGTTGGCAAATGTGGCGTAAGCTTCCAGCTTGCGAACTTCGCGTGACGTACTGAATGGCGAGCAGGATGCTTACCCCACCAAGAAGCACTCGCATTTCAAAGACCAATCGCAGACAACTTTCCCCATACGCCAGGTTCGTTTTAACCGCAGCGCGTTTGATCGGGTACAGCCATACACTCCAACCCGCCAGTGGCAAGTCG
>JANPNA010000427.1:0-3226 GCA_031427235.1 Pirellula sp. | reverse complement strand
TTTAGAGCTGAGTCGTCGAAAATCCAGCTTGTCAGTTTGGGATCGGATGCCAATTTTTTACAATATCGATTCCAAGACAAAACGAAACGCGATCTTTGCTATCAAAACGTCCTTGAGCCGCAAACTCTCCGACTGCACCCCCTTGCCGAGGGTTCTGACCATCTGTTCTAGAGATATGGTAAAGATCCCCCGAGATAAACTCGGCGGCATTGTCATGCCGTCTATCAATCGCGATTGACACGTTACTCGGAACTTTTCGCCAGTTCCGCAACACGACTGGTTTCCTTGTCAACATTCTTAGTGTTCCACCAGCTTTTCAGACCTACTGCCGTTTGGTAAGCTATGTTGCGCATTTGAGAAACCATGCGATTGGACGGGACAAGCCAACGATGCTGCACGGAAGGGACGCCACCTAGCCGTCCTTTGTATTCCTCGTCCCCTCGCATGAAGTCCAATTTCGTGCATCTTTGTTCAATCGCGTGCTTGATGATGCAGGTATTGAGCATCCAGCCTGGCCGTAGTTCCGCAAATTTCGGATTCATTCCTACTAGATACATCGCTATGGCGTCGTGATCACGAAAGCAAATGGAGCCAGCTGCGACTGCTCCGTCGATCCTCACTAGCGCCACGATTACTCGCTGTTTGCTTTCAACAGAAAGATCGCGTCCGCCGTTGGATGCCACCCCTGTAGATGTTTCCCATGGGTCATGCCACATGCATCGAATCGCTTCGTTCAAAAAAGAAGTGAATTCCTTGGTCGAGAAACATCCATGGATGCCCCGTTCCTTCCATCGCGCCTGATGCATTTTCTCGATGTCGCAGACAAATTCTAAAGCTTGCTCACTCGATTGAGCAATTTCCAAAACCCCTTTGCCGGAATCAATGGCGGCCTCGGCCTCGCAAACGATTTTTCGTGCCCGCTTGGTTAATCGGTTTCGATACGCCTCTAGGCCGCCATTCAACGGTGCAGCCCAGCAATTCGGACTTGGTTGGCGATTGATTTGCAAGCCAGACAGGGCTTCCATGCACTCACCAAAATGCGCCATTACTGGATTGTCTTCTCGAACGCCGTCCAGGTCGAGTTGATCCCATCGACAGCAGTCAGGCGACTGAATTAGCCACGTTGCGAAGGCCACAGCGACCTCCTCAACATCGGAACTGTCTGCGAGTATTCCTAGGTCATCCGAGCAAACCTTGCCGCTCCCCAAAAACACCAGCGAACGCCCCGTCAGGGCGGAATGGGTCTCCGCCAGGGAGAAAATGCCGCAGACACTTTCTCCGCGGTACGCGACCAGTACATGCAGTCGATGAGTGGCTTGATACGCATCCCACCACGGCATGAGCCAACTGAGTCGTCGCATGGTGGCTCCATTGGACAAGCGATCAAAGTCAGACGTCAAGGACTTGAGTTTGTCAGCTTCGCGAACACATTCAACACGTATCATAGTCATTGCTAGAATTGAAAATAAAGGAAGGGACTCTCAGCATCGAACCGCAAAATACACACGACCAGCATTGCGTTTAAGGCGATAGCGGCACCCAATGACCAGCGTGGCTGGAAGCTCTGGATACTTGTGGCCTGGTACGGAGAGTCGAAGTTTTGAGGAAAGGAAAACCCCATCATCTGCCACCAACCGTAGAACAAATAGCTGCTCGCAACCAAGAAACCTAGGCGAATTTGCGGCCAACGCGCTAGAGACCACCAGGCAGTCAGAACTATCGGTAAAAACAAAAGGATGAAAATATAGCTATTGAACAGCATAGCTGGCCTCACTTGTTCGAGGTAGCAATCGATCGATCATGCGGCGAGTATTGGGTTCTAGCGGATGGATTCCGTCCACGAAACAATCTGGATCGCCAGCAAATTTTTCAACCGAACCGAAATCGATGAACTTCGCATGGAAGTTCAGGGCCAGTTCCTTTATCGCGCTTAGAGATTTTTCTTCCACTTCGAGAAACTTCGTCTTGCTTGCTAGCCGTTCTCGCAATCGTGGATGAGAAACGGTGGCGAACAAATAGACTTGGCAGTTATTCGCTTGGCAGGGCCGTAGCGTTTCGTGCAGATAACCGAGCCGTCTAAGCGATGGCTCACGAAACGGATTGAATACCGCAAGAAACTCCCGCTCATTGCAATCGACTGTCGAAACGCACAGCAAGCTGATGCAGACGAAACTCGCTACACACAGGCAAAAATGCTTGGGGCTCATCGGATTTCGTAGCTTTTCAATAAAGAATTGGAAAAGTGTTTGCATTCTCAGTCAATGATCTGCGAGGGTTCGGCAACTTTCGAAACCTAGTTTGCAAATCGCGATGGTGACAAAGACTTCAGGGATTTGCGAACTGGATTCGTCCTTTCCTGTGCAACCAATTCAGCCAACTGCGTTAATCGATACAAACGGAAGAGCCGCAATCCACCCTTAGCCGGATTCGTGAGAATTCAAGGACACTTGTCGAAGGGAAGAGCGGGGTTCCTGCCGAGCAGGCACCGCATTGGTTCGGCAGGAGCCTCTCCCTCCCGAGCATTGAATGGCTTCGTCGTTGAGCACTACGACAGACTGGACTGGCCAAAAACGTACAAAAAAGCTCGTTTTTCAGAAATGGACCGTTCGGTCTTGAAAATTGCGTCCAAACTGTTATTCTTTCATCCGGATAAACGGATTATTATTAAGATCAATCAAATGACCACTTCAGCCCCAATGATTCTCTGGATGCAGAGCCTTTCGGACCCCACCCGAGCCAGGCTGTTGCGTCTTTTGGAACGAACCGAGCTTACCGTCGCCGAAATGTGCACTACCCTCCAACTCCCGCAAAGTACTGTCAGCAGGCACCTTAAATTGTTGTCCGATGATGGTTGGGCGGTATCCCGACGGGACGGCACGAGCAATTTGTATCGGATGGCCAATGGCGAAATGGCTCTTGCTCAAAAGAAATTGTGGAGCGTGGTGAAGAGTCATAGTGTGCCGACCAGCACTTCGGACCAAGATGACGCAAGACTAGAACAAGTCGTCGAAGCGAGGCGATCCAAGTCGCAAGCATTCTTTTCTTCTGCAGCCATCAAATGGGATCGATTGCGAGCCGAGTTGTTTGGGCATCGGGTTGATGCCTGGGCCTTTGCTGCCGCCTTGCCGAGCGATGCCGTTGTTGGGGACTTGGGATGTGGGACCGGTGCGGTTTCCCAGACAGTTGCTCCGTGGGTCGAACAGGTAATCGCCGTCGATTCTTCCGC
>JANPNA010000426.1:0-13588 GCA_031427235.1 Pirellula sp. | reverse complement strand
ATTTTTAAACATAACCAAACCCCGCTTTAAATTAAAAAACCCCCACTACCCTAAAATCAAGCTATCACAATGCATTAGCCTGTCATGCCGCCGTCGACCGTCAGCACTTGGCCGGTTACGTAGCTTGCAGCCTTGCTGGCCAAAAACAAAACACACGCCGCCACGTCGTCGGCTGTTCCAAGCCGATTCGCAGGGACTCGTTTCTTAACTTCATCGGTTACGGCTGGCCCCAACGCTCGAGTCATGTCGCTTTCGATAAACCCAGGCGCCACGGCATTGACCGTGATCTTTCGCTTCGCCATTTCGCGAGACAGCGATCTTGTAAAACCGATCATTCCCGCTTTGGTTGCGGAGTAATTCGTTTGTCCAGGATTGCCGATCAAGCCGGAAACGCTCGACATGTTGATGATTCGGCCGTAACGCTGCCCCATCATGATTCGCGTAGCGCCGCGACAAAACAGAAAGCAGCTAGTCAAGTTGGCGGCAATGATCTCGTCCCATTGTGCATCTGTCATTCTCGGCAGCAAGGTATCCCGAGTGATACCAGCGTTGTTGACAACGATGTCCAGTCTTTTGAAATCCGTCTCAATTTGTTCGAACAGCTTTTCGACCGACTCGCGATCCGTGACGTCGCATGCGATCGCGACCGCTTCGCCACCCGCAGCTTGGATCAGCGATACGGTTTCGGCAAGCTTGTCCGCATTGCGGGCGATACAGAGCACCTTGGCTCCGTTTTCGCCGAGCCTGACCGCGACGGTCTGACCGAGCCCCTGGGAAGCGCCCGTCACAAGGGCGATTTGGCCAGAAAGGTCAGCTGACAATCCCAATGAACTAGAAGACATGGTTTACTTTCGTATCAAGTAGGCTAATCGCCAAAACATTCACAAGCCGCTTTGCGATCGACTCGCTTCAGCGTTCCGGCCAGCACGCGGCCAGCACCGATTTCGTAGAATTGATCCACCCCAGCCGCCAATAGATTTCGAAGGGTGCTCTCCCACTGCACCGGTGAAACAACTTGTTTCATCAACAAGGGAGCGAATTCGCTGGCTCCTGCATGAGGTTGGGCGTCGACGTTCGAAAACAAAGGGAATCGGGCGTTGTTGAACGGAGTTGTTTCCAATGCCGAAGCCAATCTCGCAACGGCGGACTCCATAATGTCGGTATGAAAAGCACCGGCGACGTTCAAACGAATCGTCTTCGTCGCACCCGCCTCGGCCGCTTTCTCGGCTACGGCTTCGATCGACGCTAAGTGACCGGAGACCGCAATATTGCCAGGGCACAATAAGTTGGCGATTTTGAGAATTTCCCCGGGTTGCCTAGCCGAGTCGCAAACTGCTTCGAGTTGAAGGCGATCCAGACCAAGGATGCTGGCCATGCCGCTTGGTACCGCCGAAGCCGCCTCTTGCATGGCCGAGCCTCGTTGTTGAACCAGCCGGACACCATCCTCAAACGAAATGGCTTGGGCACAAGCCAGAGCACTGTACTCTCCCAGACTCAATCCGGCGACAGCCACCACCGAGTCCAGAACCGATGGCTTTTGATCGACGAAATCCGCCAAGGCGGCCATCGAGTGCACGAACAAGGCTGGCTGGCTGTGGTTCGTCAGATGAAGCTGAGCCTCTGGCCCCTCGACACACAATTGGGCGAGATCATAGCCGAGGATCTTGGAAGCTTTGTCAAAAAGAACTCGCGCTTTTTCGCTCCGGTCCAAAAGACTTTTTCCCATCCCGAGAAATTGAGCTCCTTGGCCGGGGAAAAGCAATGCGATGTTGGGCACTCTACAACTCTTCCGGTTACGACGAGAATCGAGGGACTAACCCAATCGAATAGACTTTATTCTTCGCCCATTTGAACGACGACTCTGCCCATGTAATAACCGCATTTCGGACATATGGTATGCGTAGGAACTACGGTGCTGCACTTGGCACACACTTGAAGTTGGCGAGGCTTTTTGGAATGGTGCGCTCGACGCATGCCAGATCGTGAGTTGGAGTGTCGTCGCTTGGGAACTGCCATTTTTAATGCTCAAACAAAATTAGTTAGAGAAGTGCTTGTTTTTTCAAGGAGCAAGAGGTTACGAATGAATCCGGTAAATGTCAAGCCGAAAGGACGCGACGAATCAATACGCCGCTCGCTTGTCCCTGGGAAGAATAGGAAAGGCTAATAAAAGCATCGCCTGGCGGGGATTTTGCATCAGCCGCAGTAATAGGACAGCCTGGGTCCAGACGGTCGCAATTGAGCAATGGGAACAAGACTTGGCGATCCAAAGCCAGGCAACTGGCAACGATTTCGACGGCGGCGCTGCCGGCTCCGAGATTTCCGAAGTAGCTTTTTGCAGCCGTAACCGCGATTTTTTCACCGGCAAAAGCGTCGTGGATGCCGTTGGCTTCCGAGCGATCCGAATCGATTTCGCTTTTTCCGCAGGCGTGGACGTGGCAGTGGCCCGACTTCAAGCTTTGGCCTGCGGATTGACCTTTTGAGATCAAGCCTGCGGTGACGTTTTTCGTGGCAATTCGAATGGAATCCCTGGATTTTCCGGCCAGTGAGCCACCGACTGCCGACCCTAGTCCGCCCACGACTTCCCCCCAAATTTTGGCACCGCGGGCAACCGCATTTTCGAGCGATTCGAGGACCAGAGCCCCAGCACCTTCACCGAGTAGGGAGCCGTCGCGGTCGGAATCGAAAGGGCGGGACATTTCACCTGGCTGGGTGCGTGGGCTGGCCAGTTTTTCCGACACGGTAAAGTGGAGTGCTCTCAATGGCTCTAAGCGGGAGCCGGTAGCACCAGCCAGCATAACATCGGCCGCACCGCGTCGGATGGTTGCAACGGCTTCTGCGATCGAGGCAGCACTGCTGGCTTCTCGAATCGTGACGGAGTTGCTTGGTCCTCGAAGGTCGTTGTAAATGGCAACATGGCTGGCCGGCATATTTGGCAAGTATTTTAGAAGCCAGAGAGGGTTTACCTTCGGTCGTCCGATGGTTGGCCATAGAGGCATTTGAAACTGCTTTTTGGAATCGAAGCAGGCCAAGACACCGTCGGAGAATTCTTCCGGGCGGGTGAGGATATAATCGCTGCCGAAGACGATCCCGGTGCGTTCTGGGTTGCGACTTTCGGGAGCGGCAAGACCGCTATGGGCCAGTGCCATTTGGCAAGCGGCGACGCCCATTTCGATTTCCCGGCACATCACCTTCTGGTTCTTTTTGATGGCTCGCTGGAGAGGTTTTTCGAGGGGCCCGAAGTGTTCGATATCGCCCGTAAAACATTTGGCTTGCCCGCCGAACTGCAGTTCGAGGCCTTCGGTAGGAAGGCAGGTCAAGGCCGAGATACCGGTATTTTGGGCAATTAAATTTGTCCAAAACGTGTCTAAGTCCCGACCGAGTGGGCAAACGACCCCCATGCCGGTGATAACAACGCGTCGGATTGGATTGGACATCATCGAGAGTAGCAGCGGGACAAAACGGGAATCGACAAAACGGGAATCGTCGAATTTTAGCGAGGAAGCAGCATAACCGGCGGGTGTTGATTCGACAACCAAAGCCGAAAAGCAGTTTCGCGGGTCCTCAACCCTCAACCCTCAACCCTCAACCCTCAACCAACCCAAAGTTGAACTTGACATCGTTCCCCACAAGGTGACAATCTTCGCAATGTAAGGACGGTTAGCTCAGTTGGTTAGAGCACCACGTTGACATCGTGGGGGTCGTTGGTTCGAGTCCAATATCGTCCACTGTAAGGGTTTCGCCAAGCGAAGCCAACAAACGACAAATAGCGTCAAAGCCCTGGATTTCCTGGGCTTTTTTCGTTTCTGCTCCAACTACCTCCGAGACATTAAAGGACGAATCAAGACTCTTCGAGACATTCAATTGGGCTAACTTTTGGGCTAACTTTGGAGACAGCTTTTCAATCGCAATGTCGAGATCGTTATCCGTCACAGTCCAGTAGTGTTCTTGCGCAATCTGCTCCGTGTGACCACAGATCGCTGCCGCCACGTGACTGGGTAACTCTTGAGCGAAGTCTGTTGCACCAGATGCTCTAAGGTTCTGCCAGAGCTTTGGCCATTGCTTCACGCCAGCTCGGCCAAGGATCTTCTCCAAGGTAGTGCGAAGGTTGGTGTCCGTTCTAAGCTTCGGAAAGACGAATTCCGCACCGTCTTCGGCTTCAGCAAAGAGCTTTAACAACTCCGTCTCTATCGCTGGCAGCAGCGGAACAATCCGGACAGCTCGCTTTGCATGATGCTCTGTCTTGCTTGAAAGAACTATTGAGATCCTCTTTGCGTCCCAAGCGACATCGTCCCATCGCAGGGCCTGGGCTTCGCTTGGGATTCTCAATGCCCCTAGCCTTGCCAGAACCAAGAGTGATCGCCAAATCGCATTTGGTGCCTTCTCTAGGACCGTTTCGAAGACATCCAAAGGGATGTAATGCTGGCGTTCCTTATTAGAACGTACGGAAGTTGACATCCCTACGAACGGATTGCGGGCGATCAGCCCGTCTTCGACAGCTTGTTTGAAGATCTGTCTGCAAAGCCCAGTCCTTCGCTTAATCGTGTTTATCGCCAAAGGCTTCGCCTGCTCTCCCTTTGCCGGCTTGTCTCGCTTGTTGGACGTTTCGAGCCACTGGCGAAACTGCTTAGCGTCGCTTGCGGTGATGCTTTGAAGCGATCGTCCCTTGAAGAACTCATTGAGCCTTTTCCACGTGTGGTTGTATGAGATCCAACTTGCCACCTTAATGTCGGCTCTGCGAGATCCAAAATACTCTTCGAGATACTGAGCAAGACCGATCTCTGCAGTTTCGGGTGCGTCAGCTTCAATCAGGCCCTTGTCAGACAGCTTCTTTCGGTGGTCGCGGCTGAGCGACGAGAGCCATTCGTTGAGCTTTCGATCCCGCGGACGGTCGAAGTCAAGACTGTCGGCGATTGCCTGCAGATACAGCGACCACTGCTCTGCCTGGCCTTCGCTCAAATCCGAAAGCGATAGGGTAATCCGCTTTCCTTTTACGGTTACACGAAGCTGCCAGCTGTTTCCCTTCGACTGTCTTCTTAGACTCGTCATAATCTAACCTTTCTTTGAATCCTGTTGTTGTAACTTCCTTGACACGCGATGCTGATCGAGCAGCATCCAAACATTATCGATTTATTGCTCCGGCTCCCACCGCTGAAGTCGCCCATCCTCGTCGACAACTGCCTCCGCTTCCTTGTACCAGCGATCAGACAATGCGTACTCGCAGGCTATTGGAACCGAACCGGTCAGCTTTTGCATCGCGTCGCAAAGGATCCGATCGATGCGTGCAGCCTCTGCTGTATGGTCCGCGTTGATAGGCAATTCGATCAATACTTCGTCATGTACGAAGGCGACCGAACGGTAGCCAGCTCGATATAGGTCCCACAATGCAATCTTCGCACCGTCAGCGGCCAACCCTTGGAACGGTGTGTTGCGAGACTGAGTATAGCCCACTTTACCTCTAAGTCGTCCAGTGATGGTGGCGACTGGAGAATTGAAAAGGTCCTTCGAGAGCAGCTCCCCCGTTGCCCTGCTAGCGATTCTGTTTGCGAGCTTCGGGCATTGGTTTAGTTCTCCGAGTGAGTTCCAAATTCGATCAACGAAGCCCTTCCCGTACACATCCCCCGAGGCCTTGTTCTTTCCTGCGACGATCCTTTTTGCGGCACCCAAGACCGCATCTGTATCGAAATGGGCTCGCACTCGATATGCCGAAGTCTCTAGATTACGAGCAAGTGAGGCGACAGCATCCTCTTTCAAATAATTCGTCAGCTCTGGGTATACCTCTTGGATCAATCGATCCCGAAAGCTCGATGCCTGTTCGATGGTCAACATAACATTGTAGGTGGCTGCAGCGTAGTCTACGAGAGACTTAGCCCCAAGTCCGCCTGGGATTCCAAAGTTTAATGCCTTTGCTTGTTGCCGGAGTTGCTTCTTCGCCGGCAACATCGAGAACTTTTCAAGCGATACCCCTTCAAACATAGATGCGGTAAAGCTATGGGGGTCAATTCCTTGCCGGATTACGTCGGCCAACTGAGAGCGCCCGTATCGCTTCTCGCAGATTGCTGCCAAAGTTCGAAGTTCAATCGCTGCGTAATCGATTCCGAGGAAAACATACCCTGGCGATGGGACGATCATTTCGCGAAAGCCTCCAGCTCTAGGAAGCTGTTGAATGTTGGGCTTGGAGCAACTTGTCCGGCCAGTTCTCACCAGCGTGGAATACCTCGGGTGGATTCGCGTCGTCGTTAAGCCCTTGAAGAACTGGCACAGTTTAGATGCTTCTTCGAGTTGAACCCAAAGCGAAAGGAAAGGCGAATGCTCTGAATGTTGCGACCAGTACTTCATCGCATGACTAATCTCCTTAGTCTTCTCGGTTCTCGGTACGTCTGCGATTTGTAGATTGACCGCGACATCATCTAGAATCTCTCCAAGTCGAAGCTTATTGACAGAGGGCTTACGGGACGCAGTCAAAATCAACTCGCCAGTCTTCGAGCGTTTGAAAAGGCCGCATACTTCAGGCAAGTTTTCGAGCTTCCTGATCGTCGAGGCAACCTCGTCTGAGAGCTTCGCCTTTGTCGTCTCAACTTGTTCTCGGTCCAGAGAGATTCCATTTCGCTCGATCTGCCCTAATGCGATAGCGCCACGTACCTGGAGGGATTCCGTCAGTAGACCAAAACGACGTTTAGCTTCTGGCAGCAATTCTGCCGCGAAAGGCTTGATTAGCTTACTCGCGATTGCTGATAAAACATCCCATAGCTTTCGAGTAACGATTGCATCCTTGATGGCATAGCTAAAGAATCCGGGATCAACCTCGTCCCAGGGGCGACCTATAAGCTCCGAATAGCGACGCCGGAACGGATCATCCTTGTCGACAACAACTTCCAAATAGCTCTGGGCAAGTGTCCCGAGATCCCTTGAGTATGGAGAACTGTCGTCTCGTGCGAGCCGGATCAATGCATCCAAGATCATCGTATCGTGTAGCCGCCCCTGATCCGCAACATCGACCCAAGCAATCGGGTCGCGAAGGGCCTTGCGAATGACCTCGAAATCGAAAGCTGCGTTTTGGGCGATGAAGTGAGCGTCAGAATGTTGATCGATGAAAATTTGGAGTTGCTCTGGTTTCAGCAAGCGATGCTTAGCCCCGTCCGACACGGAGACCAAAGCTAATCGTCGAACATCGTTGCCGTCGCTCCATTCAGTTTCCGTGTCGATTGCGATCGGAGAACGTAACTGCTCTCCGGGTTCCCAGTTCGAGAAGACAAAGTCCTCGCTTCCCAAGCGAACCGATTGAACGGAAATGTCGTTGGATGTCGTTGGTTCAAGCAGCCCAATAAAGACCTGCCTGTTTTCACGTAGTGCAATTTTCATGTCTTCCGTGAGTTTCGAAAGATCGCCTACTACTTCAAGCTTTTGATCAGGCCGAAGCTTTACGCGAAGTGATGCCGAGTTTAGTGATTTGAAAAGTTGCTGGGTGTTCATATGAATAGTGGTATAAAAAGAGAGTGGAGTATTTCGTGACGCAAAAGTCAGAGGCTCCAGGGGCTCATTGTTTGTCACTTGACATAACACGATCCCCTGGAGCCTCTGAGCTCTAGAAAGTGAAACTGGATTCGACGACGTCCGCCGCCGCCGGCTGGTTGTCGTCGTTGGCCTCTGCATGGAGTGTGGAATCGTCGTTGGCTTCCGCGTTGGACGTAGAATCGTTGCCGCCTATCGACTGCCCCGGAAGCTTCCACCACCAAACACGCTGCTTTTGCTCGGGCTCGATCCCTACTACTTTCTTTGCACGCTTTAAGGTCATTTCTGAGATCCCATCTTTCTTTGCTTGTTGAATCGCTTCGGCAGCTTTGACTGCTCCATCGGAGAGAAAGCTACGGAGCCACTCGACAGCCTCTGTCAATGCTGAACGATCTTCGCCGCCTTCATCGGCCTCGACTTCTCCGATCGAGATATCCACGGTCCCGTCCTGCCATACTGCGTAGCCTGCTCCGTTATTCGCCGATTTGATTTGATACGCCAGGCCTGGGGCGGCAGCGAGGTTGTTTTTCACTGGGAGCAAAAGCCTGCGATTAGAATCCTCTGGGTCCTCGCAAACCCTAAGTTCGACTCGAGCGACTTGCACGAAAGCACCAGAACCAAGCGAACGAGATTTCGATGATCTTGCGGACTTGTTCAGGTGATTCATTATTATGACGCACACATTGTGATGCTCCGCAAGCGTTCGCAGAGGCGAAAGCACTGCTCGAACATCCGTGGACCTATCGCTATTTGTGTTTGCCCCCAGGTAGTCCATAATCGGATCAATCACGAGCAACTTTGCTTCGGGGTATCTTGCGAGCTGGTCGTTGAGCTTTTCCATGTGCATTGAAAGATCAATAGGCAAAGGGAAATTCTGACCTTTTGGCTTCGGCCCTGAGATCAAGTGAATTCGATCAACATCAGCTCCAGCCGCGTCGAGCCGTGGTCGTACGGTATCTTCCGCTCCGTCTTCCGACCCGATGAAAAAGACATCTCCACGTGTAGAAGGCGCTCCGTCAGGAAATGCGATCCCCCTGCTGATCCGAGCTGCAATATCGCAAGTAAGCATCGACTTTCCGACGCCGGCTTCGCCTGTCAGGAGCGTTATTTTTCCCAAAGCGAACCTTCCAGGCCAAAGCCAAGCGACAGGCTTGGCTTCGATATCACGAAAGCTCCGGACTTCGAGTTCTCGATGGCTCGAACTCGAACTCGGAATCGCAGCGCGAGGGCTGTCGGATTGGTGGTTGGCCAACTGCTTTGCAACCAGATTCCCAACCGTTCTTTCAACAGTGGATTCCTTCATGGCAGGGTTGCATCTCTTGCCCCAATCGACCGCCAGCTGCAAGAGATCTGAAGTTTGCCCATGCATCGCTAAATGAGACCCGACGAGTCGACATAGCTGATCGTTCCGCGAGCCTTCATCCGCACCCGGGGCTGTCCGCAGATCATTGTCCTGCACGGTAAATTCGCTCGGGCTACTCGATTTCTTTGTCGAACTGGTAACAAATTCAATTACCCATTCAGGAGCAACTGCAAGATCACAATCTTCCGGCGACACAATCCACTCATAGCGGCGTCCGGACACATGGAGGCTTGGAGCAACTACGACCATCCCTCCCTTGCACCGGACGTCTATTTCCTTGCCCTGAATCTTTGTTAGATTCTTTGTGACACGTGGATCTGCCTTGAAAAAATAGTGCTCGCCACCGCCACCCGTCGCAGCGGTAGGAGTTCTTGGTAGTTCGCCGTGCACCGCAGTTAAATCCGCCAGATCTTGGAGCCCCTTCGCTCCATCGCCATCAAGTGCGAAAAAGATTTCGCACAGGAGTCCGAGGTTCGCCTCCGTACTTCCAAAAAGGGTCCTTATCCTCTCCGGATCAAGCGTTGCTGAATTCAGTCCACCCAGGACGAAGTGCGGATGTTTCCCCGCCGACTCGCACTCTGTGCCTTCCCTGCAGGAACACCCGGTTCCATGAGGTTGTTGGACCGGATAAACCTTAAACCCTTTTGAGGCATATTGCAAAGCGTGCGAGACGCTGTTTGTTAACTGTGTTACCATGTAAGTAAGGATCCTATAATAGTAGTTCGGGATTCGATCAAAAAAATGCGAGGGCGGCCCGAGCGAGCTAGTAACAAACTCGGGCCGGCCTTCGCGGCTTCGATCACTGGGTGGATCGAAGAAATTCTCTTAGCAGAGCGTCGCTCGCTAATTTGTCGGTGTCGCGGAGTGCGACCAGATAGCTGGCAGCCTCGTCAATTGACATCGCTTTGTTGAGCGAGATCCAAGTGACAAACTGGGCTAAAAGTTGGATTTGAAGAGCAATCGACATCTACTCTGCAGCCCGCAAGAAAGTCGCAATACGTATTGCTCCGGACTCAGTTTCCTCGACGATGATGAGTCCCTTCGCACCGAAATGTTCGGCAAAATCGAACTTATCGCCTCGCTTAAGCTCTCGTCCGAGAATGGCCTTTGCAAATCCGAATAGGTTGCTTTTGGTAGAGAACCTCTTAGAGCAAATACGGGACGCCTCTTCTCCTTCATACTCGCCCGAGGTGATAAGGAAACGCAAGATGACCGCTTCGCCAAATTGCTCGACGTTGCTTTCGAACGGGTCGATCGCTGTAAATGTGGCGCTATAGGATCCGCTTGGTACGCTCGACGCTGAGCTAACTGTAAATACTGTAGACATTATTACCTCTCAAAAAACCTGCAGGTTCGGGCGGAGAACACCTCCGCCGCCAAAATGACTTTTACGACGCTGCCGAATATTTCGACAACGTTAGTACCGCAGTGATGTGCACCTTTGCACTCGTCCATTGCGATCTGGCTGCATCCATCCGCCATGAGACGATGCAACTACGATCCCTCATCAACGATTGACGATGGGGCATCCGCAGGCGATCCACAGATCGATTTCCGCTCGCCTCCAACGCCTAGCGCCCCCGACCAAGAATCCTTTTGGCAGTTTGCCTTCTGCAATATGGCGATCGATTGATCGCTTCGAGAGCCTTAGCGTGTCGGCTAGCTGTCGCTTGGTTAACAGTGATTCGGCTAGCTGTCGCCCGGTTAACTGTGAGTCGTCGCAGGGACGCGTTTCGGCTAGCTGCCGATTCGCGAGCAACGATTCGTCGCCGGGATGCAGGTTTTGTGCTGCCATATCGACCCCCATTTTTTCGAGTAGCAAAGCCATTTCGAAGTTGCAAGGGGCGGACAATTTGCCCTCTGCATTACCGCGATCGATTGATCGCTTCGATCGCTTCAGGGGTTCTGCCAGTTGCGGTTTGGTTGCGAACGCCCGGTTGCGGGGACGCGGCTGCTGGTCTGACATTTCAATCTCCATACGTAGGTAAGAGTTTGGCATCGCGAGCAATTCGCAACACCTACCTATGGGACTGCGTTTCGGACTTCGATCATGAAACGACTGTCAAGAGACAACTCGAGCAATGGGAAAGCAGGGAGAGATAATTTGAGCAATTTTTGGATCGTTTCATTTCGACGATGAAACGATGAAACGATGAAACGATAAGATGAAACGATCAATCGTCTCCCGAAAGCTCGCTCACCTCTTCAAGAGACAGAACCTTTTCTTGGGGGCTACCGTCAAGAACCTCAAGTTTTGTTCTGAGATCGCGGTAATTTCGACAAATCCGTTCATAATCTTTGTGGCTTTTGAAACCGAGCTCCCTGAGATAACGGGAAATCATTGGTTTACTTTTCCCAACACCGGCCATCATCTCGTTCATAGACGCAGGCTCTAGGTTCAAGTCTTCTTTTGACTCAAATCTGTGGTGAATAAAAAGAAAAGCCTTGAGAACATCTCTTTGAGCAGCTTCCTGTGTTCCCTTCTTCTTCGGCGATTTGGGCAACCGCACTCCATTGCCGTGTTTTTCACCTGAATCCCCCTTGGCTGACCTTTTCGGAGTAGTATTCGCGACAGAAAGATGGTCAGCTCGAAGCTGTTCGTCAGCAAGAAGACGAACCCATTTGGAGACAACCGTCTCGAATTCCACTGACGATTGCGGCTGTTCAGGTGCAATGCTGTTGGAACCCAACGCTGAGAAAATCGAGTGTCCGCAGTTGTTTCGATCCGTAGGATTTAGCGTGCTGTAGGTTTTCAACCTGCATTGTATCCGCGTCCAATCGAATGGGCTGTGATCCATTGCCGCAGCAATTGGTGATTCCCCAAAGGTGGAATGGGGGCGTGGATCATCGTAGTAGATCGTTAGGAGTTCTATTTTCAGTTCTGGTCGGACCAACCGATCAACATTCCATCCCTGAAGCATCCAATTGGCTAGGTGCCGGTCGCCTTGTAGTAGTTTTTCGTAGAGCGACTCGAAGTAGTTTAACCAGCCACTCTGGTCGTTAATCCACCCCGTTTGCCCGGACTCGGCCCGAGTATTGAGACTGAACCTATATCGCTCGCTTAGCGAATGTCGGAAAAATGGAATAAGATCCGGGTCTTGTAATTGGAAGCTCTCCCGCCATAAACTCTCAAAATCAGAAGGCTCATCCTGGTCTGGGGGGATCACGTGGCTTTTCATACTGATTAGAAGCAAAGTTCCTAATTCTGACCGCGTGTCATTGTCTAGTAAGCGGAGGCAATCATTGATAGAGATCGAAAAATCAGAAGGAACGCGGAGAAGACCCCCAGGCATGCGGTAATAGTAGAGGAACTGCGAAAACCGGAATGCGTTTGCAAGTCGACCTAACGAGAAGACCGCCTCATAAGCATTGCTTCGAAGAAGTTCAAATGACTGGAGATATGGCTCGTCGAAACCGGGGTAAGGATCGATTGGAATTGTCACGTGGACTGCTGGAGCCCGGGAAGACGGACCTTCGTCAGTATTCGGTTCTGCAGTTTCTGCTCTAGTAAAGGCAGTCTGGCTGGTGAGGGGCTGACCAACGACGGGATCAGGGGTTGGAGCGATTGGAATTGTCGCCTGAACTTCTGCTGGAGCCTGGG
Organism: Pirellula sp.; assembly: GCA_031427235.1. Lineage (GTDB taxonomy): Bacteria > Planctomycetota > Planctomycetia > Pirellulales > Pirellulaceae > JBKCUI01. The sequence continues at coordinate 1,115 of JANPNA010000426.1, read as the reverse complement.
AAGACTGAACATCGTCGGCATTCGGTTCTGTCGCCCGTGCTGCAGTCGAGGCCGCCTGGCCGGTGGGGGGCTGACTTACGACGGGTTCTGCTTTTTTCTTGGCGGCCATAAAATTGCGATCTGGGTCCGTTCGAGTTTATCTCTGTCGCTGTCGCCGTTTCGCAGCAAATTACATAAGTCATTCAACCCCCTCCACTTCCGGGCAGGATGAAGCACGGCGGCGAGGCAAAAAGGGTCGCCGATTTTAGCAAGACATCTCAACGTCTGCATGCGACGGAGGAGTTTTCGCTGTTCGAGTCTGGTCAGAGGGTCACTGTTTGCTAAGAGCAGTGCGATGATCCCCTGAATCCTCTGAGCATCTGAAAAGTTGCGAGTTTCTTCCGGACCTACCGTCGTTCGGTGTAGGGAAAACCTCCAGAACGCAGCAAATGAAATACTAGACTCCCCAGTCGACAGCAGCCAGTGGCAGGTCGTTTAGCTCGTTTCTTGCCTCCCGCCAGGTCGGGTAGTGGTCGGCTAGGATCTTCACGAATCGATCGTTGTGGGTTGGCTCCAAAAGGTGCACCATTTCGTGAACGATAACGTACTCGAGCAAGTCCCGAGGCTTTTTGACTAGTTCTGTGTTCAGCCGGATGTGGTTCGCCCTATGGTTGCAGCTGCCCCACTTGGTCTTCATCTTCTGCAGGAAATACGCATCTACCTTTACCCCTATCTTGGGCTCCCACTTTTCGATCAGAGCTGGCACTACTTCGTGAAGAAGCGATTTATGCCATGCGTGAATGACTGCGGCACGTTTCTCCACATCGGTTCCGACCCGCACGGTCAGCGTGATTCGTTTGTGGTCCAGCACGACCGATGGCTTGGCTTCGGCAAATTTGACCGTCATCAAATGACGTCTTCCCCAAAGGTAATGGCTTTCGCGTTCAATAAACTCGCGTGGTGTCTCCCTCGCTTGTTTCAGCAGCGTTTCCTGTTGTTTGCGAATCCAGCCAAGTTTGGAGATTGCGTACGCGCGTGCTACGTCAAGCCGGGTGTCTATGGGCACTACTAGGGTGACGTGCCCCAGAGGTGGATGCACTGATAGGTGAACGTGCTTGACCGCCTTGCGCGCGGCA
>JANPNA010000425.1:0-2079 GCA_031427235.1 Pirellula sp. | reverse complement strand
TTGGCTCCGCTTCAATGCTCACGGCACCTAAAAGAAAAAATTCTTTGGCATTCTGTTGCCTGCGCCGTAGCGGTGCGTTCTCTGGCCGTCGTACAATGTACATCTATGGTTGCACTTGCCCCGAACAGTTCCGAAACAAGCACCTGGGATGTCCTAGAAAGATTCCCAAAACTGCACTCGCGCGCACGCGAGGCAATTACAGGCAGTTGCACCGAAGCGCCCCACTCTAAGTCGTTTGGCCGTGTCGAGATATGGCTAGTGATTTACGAAGGTTGTGATGGATTGGAGTCTTTCACCAGAGACCCCATCGGATTCGAAAGCGATTTTAATTGGTATCGATTCGTTCGTAATCAACCAACTATCTGGGCGGATCCACTCGGCCTGGACGAGATCGATATTTCGATTGGGTTTCCCGAGGATGTGGTTACAAGATGTGCTGCAAACTGGAACTGGATGATTACGGACCACTCATTCGAAGTGGATCCAAACAATCCGAATTGGCAGGAACTAGAGGATTTTCTAAACAATATGCCTCCAGGAGATTGCTTGGCAAATGTTGTTTTCAATGGGCACGGTGGCCCTGGTAGTGCTGGACCGTTCAATGGGGGAAATGCTGGAAATCCCAACACTCCGGAGGGACAAATCCTAAACAAAATACGGGACAAAATTTGTAAGGACGGAGACGTGGACCTGCGTCATTGCGAATGCGCTAAGGGTAGCGGCGGCAAGAAATTCTTGACAACAATGTCGATTGCTTTGGGGGCTCCCGTGAAGGGAATTGATGATTGGTGGGCGATCACGCCTCATGGGGATGAATTTATTGCATACCCTGACGGCACCATCGAAAAGACGTGTAGCCGAACACCCTACAAAGACACTTGGCTTTGTAAGATTCAAAACGGCGGTGGGAAGAAGGGGATTAAACCCGACAAGCCCAAACCAAAGATAAAGAAACCAGCAAAACCTAAACCTGACGTAAAGAAGCCAACCGGTAGAAAATAGACTGCGATGCGACGCTCTACACGCGCTGTTTGGCTGTTCGTGCTGATTTTACTTTCATCGGCCTTAGGATCAATGTGTTTCGTGGCTGGTGGAATTTTAGCGGAACAGCAATGCTATCAACGATATTTTTCGGAACGAGAACAAAGTGTCCTCGAGATTGTTGGACGGATGCAATTGTCGCAGTCAATTCAGGTTAGACGTGACTCCAAAGGGCGCGTGGTTCTTCTCGGTTTGGTTGATAGTAAGGATTTAAAAGTAAAGTTGACTGCTGAGTTGATTCCAATTGTTGGGAAACGCGATGCAAATCACGCCGTGATCTCATTAGACGTTAAGGATGAATAATGAATAACGCGAGGCAACCGTGGAGGTGATACGCGCTGAACAGGCGGCGACACAACGGCATCCAACAAATAGATAACGACGGTCGCCGCCGCATGTATCCTCCACTTGCGAACATTGCCCGCTTCAAAACGCACTCTTGGCCGATGGTCTGTCAGTAAAGTACGAAGTGAAAACGGCGGTCATGGATGCCGCCGATTGTATGGCTGGGATGGCATGGATGCCAGTCTGGTCGCCGTCGGCACGAGAGCGGACGCAACAAACGCTCTCTCTATCCCAATCAACCAACGAGCCGATTATCCAATCGATTAGTCAGCGCTATAGCGAAGCCGAGGGTGATCAGACCGAGCGATTAGCGAGTCCCAGCCCGCGGAGGCGAAGCACGAGCGACGGGCACGAGTGATGATGTTGAAGTGCAAGGCCCCAAATCCATCTCCAGCAACAACGGTACGCATTGATTGCATTCGACGTAGGCACTTCATCATCGCGACTGCCCGCCGCGTGTCTGTAGGCAAGGATGCCGGAAGACCGTGCGCAGCCGTAGCCAGGGCAGGAGGCCCGCGCAAGTTGAGCATGAGGCAGGAAGTCGAATTCTGCTTAAAGAGGGATGTAAGTCGGGCCAGCCCTGTTGCAAGGCGGCGGCGTAGCGTTGATGTTCGGCGGTCCAGTGGGCCAGGGCCAATAAGAAAACCATTCACTCTAAGCGCATCAAGAATGTAAGCTGGGTTCAGCCATTCC
>JANPNA010000424.1:0-3034 GCA_031427235.1 Pirellula sp. | reverse complement strand
GACAAGTGTTCTACAATGAAACGAAAAAACCCACGCGTCGCGGGAGACACGTGGGCTTTGTTTGACCGTATTTCGAGGGCTTACCGAATCGCGGGACCTTCGGAGAACTGAGCAGAGGTTTTTTAAAACGCTCTAGACCAGTTCTTTTTTGCTACCGATAAGAGTTCGTAGACGTTCGGCCAATAGGCGAGCGTCAAACGGTGTTCGGCGTCAATTAGAAGTACTCTTTAGCGACAATTAAAATTCCCTGGTGGATGTGAAGCTTAAGTTGCTTGTTTGGTATCCTCCGAGCCAGGTGAAGGTGGAGTTGATTTCGATTTGGCTTCGTCCAGTCGAAAGCTCTTGATCTTCAGCTCGATGATTACGGAGTGATGTATCAAGCGGTCGATCGCAGCCGCGGTCGTCATCGGGTCTTTGAAGATCTGTTCCCATTTGCTGAACGGTAGATTCGAGCTCAAGAGAACGCTTCCTCGCTCGTAACGCTCTGACAGCAGCGTGAACAGGACTTCCATCTCCTCGCGACTCTGTTGCACATATCCCAGGTCGTCGATGATCAACGCTTCGAACTTGCTCAGCTTCTTGATCCAGCGTTCCATTCGCAGATCGCGTTTGGCTCTTAGCAGTTCCTGAACTAACATCTGGCAAGTCGTGAATAGCACCGACCTTCCGCGGCGAACAAGTTGATCTCCCAACGCAGCCAGCAACATCGTTTTCCCCGAGCCCGGATTGCCAAAGATCAACACGTTCTCCTGTCGGTCCAGGAACGCGCCGCTGCGCAGCATCTCGAACTGCTGGGTTACATGCAGAGGTAGCCGCGACCACTGGAATTGCTCCCAGGTCTTGCCCTCCAACAAGCGCGAGTTCCTCATCAATCGCGCCACACGATTCTGGTTCCGAGATTCGCACTCCTTGGCCGTCAGTTCGGCCAGATACCGTAAGTGCGACCAATGGTCCCTCGCCGCTTGTTCGGCCACTTGAGTGTGCATCTGGCGAATTGTCGGTAGACGCAACTCCTTCAGTTGCTGTGGCATTTCGGAGATCATGGTCGTAGTCATCGAGTCGAGTTTCGAGTCCGTCACCTGAGGCGACTTGGGGCGCGAAGTGACTGGAGTGTTCGTAGGCTTCTTGATCATCGTAAGCATCCTTGTCTAAGAGTAGATCATCGAACTCATTTAAATCCGGCGGTGCAATATCCATATCCATCGGACCGGGAATCTGCTGCCCACTGGCAATCAGTGCCAACACGGCAGCGGCTGTCATCTCACCGCCGCTGGTCAACAGCGACTGTAAGATCTCGTCCACTGTGTCCAAGCCTTCGTGCTTGGCAGCGTGCAAGATTTTCAGGTATTGCTTGGTCGCCGAAAGTTCGGTGGTGTTTTTCAGCAGCGTGTCGTACGCCAAGCGAAAGCGGGTGGTTGGATACAGATGACTCTGAAAGCGATAGTTCGCAAACGCGCCTGGCTTACGTATCAGAGAATCGATCACGTGACGAAAGTTGATCAGCTCTTTGCCGCGTCCAGCGAGCCTGGGCATGACTTCAATACGCTCGGCTTGATACCATAATTCGACGGTGTCCTGGTGAACACGCACTTCTAGACGCAAGCCTCGATACTTGCTACTGACCGAATACACATTGCGTTTGATGGTGACGATGCAGTCACTCTTGACGTGTACATCCAGACTGGTGAACGTCGCCAGGCGTTGCTGAGGAAGTGCCGTAAACTGCTCCACTTCCTCATGCAGCTTGGTTATACGTTTCGCATTGCGTGGAGCCACCACGCTCTGCACAAATTGGCTGTAGGCATGGGCATCTTCGAAATCCCGATTGCCGCGCAGTCTTAAGGCTTGATCGATGGCCGTTTTAATGTGCCCGTTGGCCGATTCGACGTCCCCATTTTCTTGGGGCTTGCGCACGTTGATGCGATGGCCTTTGAGGCCGTAGTGATTGAGCAACCCCTGATATTGTTTGGCAAACTCCTTGTCGCTAGACAAGTTGTTGACCGCCGCGGAGAGACTATCGCTACGAACTCGCCGGGGAACGCCGCCGGCCCGATACAAGGCATCTTGAAGCCCAGTCGCCAGGGCTTCATAGGACTCGCTGTAGCACAGATGAAGGTGCTCCCAGTTCGAGTAGGTTAACACGGCATGAAATAGTTTGTGATCAAACTGCTTACCGCTGAGCGTTACACTCAAGCAGTTTAGATCAACGAAGTCAAAGGCCATCACGTCGCCGGGTTGATGAACTTGAGGGAAGACTACTTCTTGTTCAACGTTGTGTTGAATCTTCCACTTGTGAACGCGACGCTCCAAGGTCCTGCGCAGCGTGTCAGGGACGACTTGCTCAGATGTATCGCACTGCGGCAGATTGTGTTTCTGCTGCAGCCAGCCAAGCAAGGTAATCGGCTTAAGTCGCGGATCCGATTGGAGCAGTGCCTCGATCTCTGGCCAATACGCTTCCAACGGATCGACCCTGGTCCGGTGGGTCCGCGGCGCCCGCTCAACCTGACTTGGCAACAAGTCGACGTCTCGATACGTCCTGACCGTCTTTTCACTCATCGTTAGCTTCCTTGCTATCACTGCCACCGAGCATCCGCTACGCAGCAAAGCGAACATTTTGCTCGCCAGAAAATCCTTGAGCATCGCAAGCCTCCTTTGCATAAGAGTTTGCGATAGCCTGACTTATATGCACCTATCAAGGGAATTCTAATTGTCGCGGAATTCCATTCCGCAATTGCTAGCTATTCCCCTACCGGCGTCCTGGAGCCGACATTCATATCCAAGCTCAACCCGGTCATTCTAATTGTCGCGACCGGCATTTCTAATTGACGCTCTACAAAGCCATCGCTCGCTTGCGTAAACAATCTGACGCAGCGCAGACGCGTAGTTTGACGCGTGCGAATTTTCTCGATCAAACATCCAAAGGCTGGGAAGTCGAACTTCCCTTGAGAGTCGAGGAACCGGAAGCCAAGGGGATTCTGCTGTCGTTGCTTGATGCAGCCAAGGCCGAGCCTTTTAGTCGGCATGCGCTGTCAGT
>JANPNA010000423.1:0-2057 GCA_031427235.1 Pirellula sp. | reverse complement strand
AACCCGATACGTAAGTGAGGGACCTGCGAAATTGTCCCTCGCTTACACTTCGGGTTGGGATACTCCACTCTGCCGCTCGCCTAAGGCTGCGGAGCCATCGAACGCCACCTACACGATTGGTGTTGATTTTGATAGACTCATTCGCATGAGACCGAGAACCTTTATCTTTGCTGTGGCCGTCGAGGATTATCAGGACACATCCTTCCAAAGCGTAGTCTATGCGGAGCAAGACGCTCACAGCTTTGTCGAAGCTTGGCAGGAGTTGGGGGTCGAGGCCGCCGACTGCGTCACCCTCGTAAGCGATCAGGCGACTCACACCGACTTGCAATCTCGTCTCAGCGAGTTTTTAGTGCGATTAGGCCCTGAAGATCGGTTGGTGCTATTTTACGCAGGGCATGGAGCATCGATCCAAGGCGTCAGCTTTCTTACGGCATCGGATACGCAAGCCGACCATCCAGAAAAGTCCTGCATTCCGCTTAGCCAGATTCTGAACGAGATTCGTCAGGCCAAATGCGGTCAAGTTTTGCTTTTTTTGGATGTTTGCCACGGCCTAGGCGACCGCTCCATTTCAACGCATTCCAGCCCGCCCGCGGTGCCAGTTTTGGAGAGCGGTTTTCCTGGCGAGGAACTTCGGGTTTTTTGCAAGGAAGCCGCTTCCCGTTTTGCATTTACTTCTTGCAAACCGAACGAGGTGTCTCATGCCAGCGGAACGCTCGATCATGGCATTTGGACCCACTGTCTGATTCAAGCCATCGAAGGTTCTGCCAAGGAAGCCATCAGCAAAGACAACCGAGTCACCACAACTTCCCTACAAAGCTACTTGCTAGCCGAAGTCCCGCGCATACTCCGCGTAACGGTAGCCGGTGCCGTCAAACAAACGCCAGTCCTGTTTGGAAGCAAGACTAAGGAATTGGCTATTGTCGATCTGGCCGAACGCATGGAAAAGCGGCAACTGGCAGTGGGAGGATCGGCGAACCCGATCAAAGACTCTTGCTTGACAGGTGAGATTCGGGGGCGCGTTCGCGAGCTATGCGGATATACAAAACCAAAAACGCCGTTGGCCACTCATAATGATTGGGAACGAGATTTTGTGGAGAAGAGTGGAGCAGGTGACGTCACAGCACACGCAACTGAGATCTTCGAACAGCTTCGTGAATTCTTTCGATACAAACGCAAGGACCTTAGCTTCACCAACATTGCATCGACGGCCTCGATCAAAGGGCCAGATTTCGACGTGAACATGTCGCTATGCCAAGACCCGGACGATGCTGAAAAATATTTGCTGACGACCGAGGTTCGGTCGTTTCGCAATACTACGGTGATCGAAGACCCTCATTTTTTGGCGATTTTTACGAAGTACTGCAAGAGAATTGTGTTTGAATTGGAAGCCAACCTCGATTTAGAATCCAAGATCGATGACATTGAGGAAATTGATGCATTGGCAGAACATCTGAACTACGATCCTGAGTGCACTGAATTCACACTTCGCCTGCCCGATGCAGGAATCGTCATCTATGCGACTGGCGACCGAATGAACTTTTCGTTGGACTCGCAAGGTGACTTGAAACAGCTTCTTGGGAACACTCAAAAGGCGTTCGCACAACTTGCAGGCAATAGCATCAACCTTGGACTTCGCAGCGCTAAATCGTAGGCTGTATAAGATGTATTTTAGAACCGATGGTCAGGACCCTCGGCGTAAAGCCGACGGCATGCCAATGCCCCCGAGTTTACTCGGGGGATGCTTATCTCTTCTCTAGGCGCGTCACCCCCCCAGCCCCTTCTCCCTCAGGGAGCGCGTTCAAACTCCGTTCAGCTTCCGAGAATATCTCGATCCTGGACATTCCGATAGGAATCAGCCACTTTCGCTTCGCGCGCCAGACCGTGGTCAACTTACACTTTCGGAGTGTGGCGGTGGAATTGGCGTCGATCTTAAGGCGGGCCGATTTAAATCGTAGCGGAAGCTGTCAAAGCTTTCGTGAATGCTGGACGCCAACGAAATGCTTGACGCATTCCGCTACTAGGGAACGCTAGCGAAAGTGTTTCGCGGCCCAGCTTAA
>JANPNA010000422.1:0-3399 GCA_031427235.1 Pirellula sp. | reverse complement strand
ATTCTGACCGACGGGATGCCGGTCCGTGGTCCGAATCGCAATGTTGGCATCGTATACCAAAATTATTCCCTCTACGATTTCATGTCCGCCGAAAGGAATGTTAGCTTCGGGCTCAAAATGGATGAAACCAACATGTGGATGCGATTCTTCCAAACCCGAAAGTATTTTGCCAAACGCAGAGGCCACTTAAACAAATCGCTCGAATTCCTTCGCGTCGTAGGACTCGCTGACGCTTGTGGCAAGTATCCGCGTGAAATGTCGGGTGGGATGAGGCAGCGAGTCGCTGTCGCGCAAGCTTTTATCATGCGTCCGAAAATCGTGCTGCTCGACGAACCCTTCGGCGCACTAGACGAAGCCATGCGAGAGGATTTGCAGATGATGCTTTTGCGCTTCTATCAAGAGAACTTGATCGCAAAGAAAGAAGGACGCCGTCCCGAGTATACTATTCTTATGGTAACCCACGAGTTGAACGAAGCCATCTACGTAGCCGATCGAGTGATTGGACTGTCACGTTTTCACACTGACGGTAACCAAGGTGCTGCGATTGTGTATGACCGACCTTGTCCGATTTTCCACCCGGATGACCCTCGTGACTTCTCCAAATTTGTGGAGCAACGCGAAGAGCTTCGCAAGGCCGTGTTTGACGAAAATTATGTAAAAGATCGGAACAAGTACGTCACGTTTTGGAATGAACTGGGTAAGCTCGCGGACAGCGTGGCTGGAATGTGAGGCTCATTGTCGCCTTTCGCTCCGCGAAAGTGCGCCTCGTGAACGCACTTTTGCGGAGCAAATGACGACAGATCTAGCGTCGCCGCGCCCTGATTGGACGAATCCTTGGCCAATTAGCTTCAGACTCTGGAAATCATGTTTCCCGGTACTTATTTAGAGGATTGAACAAGTTGCGATTCGGATGATACTGGAACTTCGAAAACAGCGTACATTTGGAAACCGGATTGACTCCTTTCAACGAAACTTCTCGTGTTTGAATTCGCTTCGTCATTAATAGCTGCACCGGTTCTGCCTGCAACCATCCTGCTGGGGGTTCTACTCGTTTGGAGCTTAATGACCATCGTCATTGGAGGCTTGGATAGCCATGTCGCAGCCTCATGGCATCTCCACAATCCGTTTTCCGGAGGGCATGGAGATGGCGATGGATTGAGTCACACGATCTCGCATGCACTCGGTGACGCCATGGGCACGGTAGTGCTAGCGCCAGCCAATTGGTTGAATTTGAAGCAGCTACCGATTGTCTTGTGGGCCGGGATTTTTACACTCGCATGGTGGTCCTTTTCCATTTTGATCTGGGTGACTTTCGATTCCTCCTTTTTCAACAATCCGGGCTTTGTTGCGGTCAGCGGGATGATTATTCGAAACCTGACTTTAGGATTGCTAAGTACCAAGTTGATCACGCAGCCCATGCGGGGTTGGTTTGACACCAACGAACTGACCTCCGTTTCGTTGGTCGGGCAAGAAGCGGAAATCTGCTCGTTCGATGCTACGCCTGAGAATGGACAAGTCAAGTACAAGACCAGTGGTGCACCGTTGCTCTTGAATGTTCGAACCGATGGTCCGCATTTGCCGAAAGGCACTCGCGTCTGGCTTACTCATTACGACACACAAAAACGCATCTACATTGTTTCCGCAACGACGACTACCTCCAAGATTTCCTCCACTGGATCCAAGCAATGACTATTGTAGTTACGATCATTTCGATTGTTTTTGCCGTATTGATATTCATCGTTTCGCTCGCCATCATTGCTGGCAAATTTTACGTGAAGGTGGGGCCTGACGAAGCCATCGTCAAGACCGGCATGGGGGGCCTGAAGGTAGTCATCGACGGCGGAGCGCTCATTTGGCCTGTCATTCATCGCTATGAAAAAATGGATCTAACGCTCAAGAGCTTCGAGATCGCCAGGGAGGGATCGGCGGGTCTTATCTGCAAAGACAATATTCGCGCTGACATCAAAACAGCCTTCTTTATTCGTGTCGACAAAACCGCCGACGAAATCAAAGAGGTCGCACAGTCCATCGGCTGCAAACGAGCTTCCCAAATCGAAACGATGCGTGAACTGTTCGATGCCAAATTCTCCGAAGCCCTCAAGACGGTTGGAAAGCAGTTCGAGTTCGTTGAACTGTACGACAAACGGGACAAGTTTAAGAACGAAATCTTAAAGGTCATCGGAACAGACTTAAACGGTTATCGATTGGACGACTGCGCCATCGACTATTTGGAGCAAACTCGGCTCGAGCTGCTTAATCCAAACAACATCTTGGATGCCGAAGGGATCAAGAAGATCACTGAATTGACCTCCAATGAAAAAATCAAGGAAAACCACTTTACTCGCGAACGAGAAAAGACGCTTAAAAAGCAAGACGTCGAGGCCCAAGAAGCGATTCTCGAATTAGAACGTCAACGTATTGAAGCAACCGAACGTCAAAAACGGGAAGTGGCGGAAATCCAAGCGAGGGAAAACGCGGCTGCCACCAAATCGCGTGAAGAGAATCGATTGGAAGGGGAACGAGCAAGAATCATTGCCGACGAAGAAATCGGGATCGCAACACAGAACAAGGACCGAACGATTCTTGTCGCTCAGCGAAACAAGGAACGAACCGACGGCGTCGAACTCGAACGCATCCAGCGAGATCGTCAGTTGGAAGTCACGGAACGCGAACGCGTTGTTGGATTGGCAATCGTGGAAAAAGACAAGGCACTCGAGACCGAACGTCGCAACATCCAAGAAGTGATTCGCGAGCGAGTCATGGTCGAGCGATCGGTGGTCGAGGAAAAGCAAAAGATCCTTGATACCGAAGCGTTTGCGGCCGCAGATCGCACCAAACGCGTCGAAGTCACCGCAGCGGAAATGGCAGCCGAACAGTCGTTGGTCAAAGAGATCAAAGCAGCGGAAGCAGCTCTCAAGTCGGCAGAAAGTCAAACAGCTCAGATTCGACTCGAGGCCGAAGCGGGCCGTGACCAAGCCGAAAAGAAATCCGAAGGGATGAAATTAATGGCACACGCGTCTCGAGCCGAGTTTGCCGCTCAGGGGCTAGCGGAGGCGGAAGTCATGCAGGCCAAGGCAACAGCCACACAAGACCAAGGGTTAGCCGAAGCTAGAGTGCTCCGTGAAAAATACACGGCCGAAGCTCAAGGGATTACCGAAAAGGCAAATGCCATGAAGATCCTCGATACGGTTGGCAAAGACCATGAGGAATTCAAGCTTCGGCTCGACAAAGATAAGCAAATTGAGATTGCAGCCATATCCGCTCAGAAATCCATCTCGGAAAGCCAAGCATTGGTTTTGAGCGAAGCCCTCCGATCAGCCAAAATTGATATCATCGGTGGCGATGGTCAATTCTTCGATCAGATCAGCGCCGCGGTTCAAGGCGGGAAGGCCATCGACC
>JANPNA010000421.1:0-7205 GCA_031427235.1 Pirellula sp. | reverse complement strand
GTGCTTACCGGGGGCGAGAAGATGACGTTCAAAAATGGGAGTGGACGATTGGAGCTGGCCGATGCAATCGTTTCTCCCAACAATCCGCTCACCGCTCGCGTGATCGTCAATCGAATTTGGGGACAGTACTTTGGAAAGCCTATTGTCGGAACCCCAAGCAACTTCGGAAAGTTGGGAGAGCGACCTAGCCATCCTGAATTGCTAGATGATCTTGCCGTTCGCTTCATGCAAAACGGATGGTCGCTCAAGTGGTTGCATCGCGAGATCGTGCTATCGGCAACTTACCAGCAATCCAGTACGATCGACTTTGAAAAACAGGAAAGTGATCCGGCAAATCAGTGGCTTTGGCGAGCCAATCGGAGGCGGCTGAGTGTCGAGGCTTGGCGGGATAGTTTGTTGGTCGCTTCGGGGGCAATCGACTACTCGTTCGCCAAAGGCTCGATTCAGGCCAGCAAGGCGACCGAGGTTCGCCGGACCCTGTACAGCTCGATCAGTCGATTTCAATTGGACCCGTTGTTAGTGCTATTCGACTTTCCGGATCCCAATACGCATAGCGAGCGCAGGAGTTTGACCACAACACCTCTCCAAAAACTATTTGCGATGAACAGTGATTTTATGCTGAGGCAAGCTGAACAGCTTGTGGATCGGCTGATGAATCTCGATGTTTCTACGAATGAAGATCGCATCCGCAACGCTTATGCATCTATTTATTCACGAAACCCAGACCATGAAGAACTACTTTTGGGTATGGATTTTTTGAAAGATGGTAGCGATAGACAGCGACAATGGACGAAATACGTACAAGCGTTGTTGGCATCGAATGAACTTTTGATTTTGGATTGAGTTTGCGGAATTTTTATTTAATGGCAAGCCGAAGGCTCCCTAAGATAACAGGCAGGTTTTATGGATCCAACTAACTTTTCTCGTCGACAGATGCTCCATAGTTGCGGGGCAGGCTTTGGCGCCCTGGGTTGGATGGGAGCTATGGCCAGCAGCGGTTTGGCAAACGTTGCTTCTGAGGGTGCGTTACCGATCGGAATTCCGCACTTCCCAGCGAAGGCAAAACGCATTGTCTTTTTGTTTATGAATGGTGCTCCGTCGCATGTCGATACTTTTGATCCGAAGCCGATGCTCGCTAAGCACGAGGGTGAGCAACCTTCGGATAAACTGTATAGAGAATCAAAAGGGTCGGGCTACATGCCTTCTCCGTTTCGTTTCCAACAGTACGGGGAATCCGGCTTGGTCATGAGCGAACTGTTGCCCAACATGTCGCGACATGCTGACGATTTGTGCGTCATTCGTTCGATGCACACGGATGTTCCGAATCATGAACCTGGATTGCTCATGATGAACTGTGGTCACTTGCAGCCCGTGCGTCCTAGCTTGGGTTCATGGATGTCGTATGGATTGGGGAGTGAAAACCAAAACTTGCCGTCGTTCGTTGTCCTGAGTCCGGGCCAACCGGTTGTTGGCCCTCAGCTCTGGTCGAATTCTTTCCTACCGGGGCAGTATCAAGGGACGTCGGTGGACACCAACGATTTGGATGTCGACCGGATGGTATCCAACATCAAACATCCCTTGTTGGGCAAGGTAGAACAGCGGCAGCAACTGGACTTGCTCCAGGCATTGAATCGCAAGCACATGCAGGCCCGTGAGAACGATGCAATCTTCGACGAGCAGATTCGAGCGATGGAGTTGGCCTTTCAAATGCAGAGCGAAGTGCGAGAAGCGTTTGATGTGGCGAGGGAATCCAAAGAGACTCGCGAGATGTATGGTGAAACTCCGTTTTCGAACAGTTGTTTGATTGCTCGGCGGTTGTTGGAGAGTGGTGTTCGCATGGTTCAAGTGTATTACGTAACCAACAAGAACAAGCAGCCTTGGGACACGCACACCGACAACGACAATCAGCACCGCAAGCTATGCGCAGACAGCGATCGAGCGACGGCCGCATTGCTCACGGATCTGAAGCAGCGTGGGATGTTGGACGATACGTTGGTGATATGGGGAGGTGAGTTTGGCCGTACACCTTATTCGGAAATCAACAAAAAGAACGACAAGGCCAAGCCCGGTCGGGATCACCATCACACAGGCTTTTCGATGGCGTTGGCCGGTGGCGGCATCCGGGGCGGGCTCACCTATGGAGCGACGGATGAGTTTGGAATGAATGCAATTGAGAACCGGGTACACGTGCATGATTTGCACGCGACGATTTTGCATTTGATGGGCTTAGACCATCAGCGATTGACCTACCGATATTCCGGGCGTGATTTCCGATTGACGGATGTTCATGGACGCGTGGTCCAGGAGTTGTTTGCTTAGGGAACTTTCCATGCCGTCCAGGTCATCGCGTCCTTGCTCCTTGGGCAACGCTCAAACACCACTGGTACCTCTGGCTATGCCGTGGTGGTTTAAGTTCAGTCTTGTTTTAGGAGGCGCAGTGATTCCTTGTATGACAACCTATTTAGTATTCATTCGGAATGCGCGATGGCGGGTCTAACTGGTTGATTTTGCACCAAATCGATTGCTTATCCAATGACTTGTTCAACGTTGCGCTTGCTTTCTTGGAGGTAGTTGCCACGTAAGAGTTTTCTTGGACTGAATTTTGCTCGATGGTCAGAATTCACCTTACCTTGGTATGCCGAATGCAATGCAACTTGCGAGAGAAACGGTTGTTAGTAAATCGTTCTAGCTGCCATTAAGTTTCGGACTTAGTTCGAGGATAGTTATGAAGGTAAGAGTCATGAGAAAATTTTGGATCATTACGGTAGCTGCAACTTCTTTGATGGGGTTTTCAGCCAACTTTGCAAGCGCACAAAATCCAGTTGAAAAGCGGCTGGACAGAAATCTCCGGCAAGCGGATCGTCAAGCACAACGACTTGGCAATAGGTCGACCTACTACACAGACAGCACCTGGAAGCAAGTCACTCCGTGGATAAGTAAATACGAATTGCGACCAGTTCAACGAGCAGCCAATGTTGCCGCCAATGCAGCCGCCAATGCTCGCTTCGGCTACGCCAATCCAGATGCCGCCAGCACTCAAGCCGGATGGTTTTATGATTATTATTCGGCCCCCTATGCCAACTTCACCGCCGGGGCGTCTAATAACAGCGTTTACTCGTCGGCGCAGATTTTCAACGACACCAATAACGATGGTGTGTATGACGAGTTCTACACCTATCGCGACAGCGATAACAAAGGTAGATTCGACGAATACGATCAATACGAGTTCGCCGAAGCTAAAAAAGATCGTGGCACAGCCGAACGTCACGATGGCTTGTATGACGCACATCGGCATACCGTTAGCGGAAAAATCGAAGCAGCTAAATCTTCCAAAGTGAACGGGACGATGCATACTGTGGTTCGCGTCAAGGGGGAGAAAGAGTCGATGATGCTTGTCGATCTGGGCTCTTCTTCCGCATTGACCACTGCAAAGGCCGAAGTCGGTCAAGATATTACCGCTTCTGGTCCGATCATGCAGATTGGTGACAAAGAAGTCATGTTGGCCGAATCGGCGCAAATTTCTAGCAAAGAAGTGGTTATCGCTCGAAACGCTCCAAAAATTACCGGAGTCGTTTTAGATACGACTTCGGCGGACGTTCAGAAGGGTTCGCACTCGATGGTTGTCGTTAAATCCGACAATGGCAACCAACTTATCGATTTGGGTAATGCCGAACAACTTAAAGTAAAGATTGCTCCTCAAACGCAAATCGTCGTATGGGGAGTGCCGGTTCAAATGCGTGATCATAGTGTGATACTAGCAGACAAAATCGAATTGAACGGTCAAACTTACAAAATCAAACGTTGGTAATCGATCCTGAGTAGTCAGGCACGTTGTGATCCCCAAGAAGCCCTTTTTTCAAAAGAAGGGCTTCTTCTTTTGCACCTTTGCGAAGACCACGAATGCAAGCACTACTTGACGATCAAGCGTAAACGCGGTGGGGGAGCGGGTGGGGCAGCAATCTCAATCCTTTGCTCGGCCTTGCGTGGTCGATTTTTCAAAACTCCAATAGCAACGATATTGTACTTTCCGACTTGAACATTGGGGAATCGAAACATTCCGCGAGCGTCGGTGGTGGTTCGCTGGACGATGGCACCCTTTTCGTCTTGAAGTGTCACTTTTGCATTGGTCAGTGGGTTGTCCGAATACGCAACGGAACCCGTCAATTCTTGCACCGCGAGCTTGAGTCGGTCTTGCCACTCTTGATCCGAAACGATCGAGAGAACGGTTTTCGCGGTGTCGCTTTGATTACCTACTCGATCGGTTGCGCGGACCATCAGGGTGGATCTGCCAGGCAATTGGTCTTTGGTTGGAAGCGTGATGGTCCATGCGCCATCCGATTGCCGGTCGCAAGCTTTCGGTACGCCTGCGGCTTCCGTAAACTTGCCGATCCCCTTTGAATCCATCAAGACCTCGACCTTTTCAATTCCACTTAGTTTGGCGTCATCGACCCCAATACGTATCTCCAAGTCGACGCCCTGCGCGAACGTAGTGCCTGGCATAATTTCGACTCCAGTGATTGTAGGTGCGTCGGAGTCGGCAATCATCTCGATCGGATTGCTCCAAACGATTTCGCCGCCCGAGGACAATTTGGCCAATAAATTGACTCTTTCATTTTTAAGTGTGGGTGGTGCGAGCTCCACAACGATATCACTCACTTTGGCTGTCATCGATAAAAGTCCGTTGACAATAGCATGGATCACTAAGTCAACTTGGCGATCCGCCGCAAACTTCAAAGTCGTTTCGTTTGCGAACTCGCGATCTCGATCTAGATCCCAACCCACTTCGACATAATCACGTTTGGTTTCAAACGACCCAGGAATCGCGTCGATTTTCAAATGAACTTTCTGAGTATTGTCTTTCGGGCCGATGCTCAGTCCCGCAATCGGGTCAACGATCGCAATCCGCTGAAAATCCGACGCGATGGGAATATCCGTTTGGGTACGCCAACAAGGAACTTTGATAACGAATGCGCGGGGAAAACCATCGATATCCAATTCGAAAGTTAACTCTCGGGGTCCCACTGATGGAACTTGGCAATAGAGCAAAGCAGTCTCGAGTTCCAAAACCGTTCCTTCGAGCCTCATCTCCGTTCCACGCGGAAGTGGTTCCACGATGCGTCCTACTACAGCAACGCCATCAGGTGGTATGGACTCGGATTGAGTCGATTTGAGCCGAATATCGACCCGTTCGGATATGGCATCAAAGCTGACCGTGGGCTCGACATAACTGCGCGGATGACGAACGCGGGTATCGATTCGACGCCAAAATTTCTGGTTCGTTGTCTTGTCGGTGAACACTACAACGGTGCCGTGTTCGGTTGCGATCGGTTTGACGGGTACATCCTTGGGCGGTGGGTTGGCCGCCGCGTCCATTCGATCCATCCAAGGTTGGAACGGTAGCCAGACCGGGTCGGATTTGGCCACCAACGTCAACTCGGGTATTTTGGCGATCAACTTGGTCTCTCCAAGTAGATTCGCAATCTCTTGGGAAGCTACGGAAGTCAAAAATCCGTCTGGAAGGGTGATGTCTCTTCGTTCCATCAAAGCCATCAACTCAACGGAAAGAACGCGAGACTTTCCACTGTCATTTCGTAAACCGAAACGAAAGTTAGTTGGGCGATTTGGCCAGGGATAGAGGACAATTCCTTCGTGCGTGGGTGCCCAACTGTTTGGTGCACCTTCGGCCAACAACCGGAGCTTTTCGGACTCCGGCAACTGGATCATTATCTCGTGTCGAACATACTCGTCGTCTCCAACTAACTTCCAAACCAACTTGGTCTGTGAAGGGCCAAGTCCAATGCGGCTTACCTTGAATGGGAGCGTTACTTCTTGGCCTGCGGCCAGCCCCATCGTTGGGGCGATCATTGCAGCCAACGGATCCATAGGGTAAATCATCGCCGACTGCAAAGAACTCAGTCGTTTGCGCGCTTCTACAACATTGCTTGTTCCATCCCGAGAAGTTGCTCCCGCAGCAATCGCGTTAATCAACTGTTGTTCCGCCTTGCGACGTGAATCCTCAATCGTGTGCGGGAAAGACCGAACTGGATAGAATTGGACGCCCGATGGACCTTGTAACTCCAATATGTCGGAATCAAAATCGACAAGCACCCAGGCTTTGTTGATCGATTTTCCGACGTTTTTGAAAACGATTTCTCCGGTGGATTGCGGCTCCGCCGTCAGTGAAACGGACGAAGTACCGCGAACATTGAGTCGAGATACTTGCCGCAGAAAGACTTGCTGTGCGCCATTCAAAGCGTTCGCCGCCAGCGACATCCGTTCCGTTGCGTTGCGCAGAAACGAAACCTCCTGCGGCAACGCATCTTGAAAACACTTCTGGGTCATTCTCTGCTTGCTTTGGACGCACTGCAAGAATTCAATTCGCCAAAGTTTGTCTTCCAAAAGCTTGCCGTTAAAATCGTGAGAGTCCATCGGCGAAAGCAAACGAAGTGACTGGTCAGCCAGGCGTAGCCGAATCAATTGGGAAGACATGGTATCGTTTGTTGACGATAGAGCGATTTCCTCGACCGAAACGCGGATCCTATCCGCCAGATCGCGGTAGAAGCCATCGATAGCGACGGCAGTTTGGTTCGCTGTGGAGTCAATTTCCGGTTGATTGTTCAGGCCTAGCTCTTTCGTTTGCAGAGCCGAATCCAAAGTCATTCCTGCTATTCGTGCAGCCATGATCTCGAATCGAATCTGTTCGCGACGGACCTTGCTGTCCGCAAGACTAGTCGGAAGGCTGGGAAGCCTTGCATCGACATCGATAACGGATTTCGCTGGTGTCGTTGTCGCAATCGGAAGCACGATTAGGCGACTTCGAAGCGGGCTTCGAACGATCGAGGTGGCCAACAAAGAGTCAACAATCCAATTGGATGAAACGTTCTGTGTTGAACTACCTGCAAGCAATCCATTGGTCTCATCTGCCCAGTGGCTTTGCACACGTTTGACCGAAGTCTCTAGTAAGCGATGGCAACGAACTACCTCACTTAGAGCACACTCTTCTCGCTTTTGTAGCAACTTACATAGGTCGGCTAGGCTGACAAGTGTTTTCTCGATATCCTCATCCAGCAGATGATTTCCAAGCCGACTAACGGCAATTTCTCGCCATCGGAGAATCGATGGCAACTCGACCAGCCTTTGGTTCCGGGACTGCAATGCTTGTCGCAGTTGATTCTGTTTGACGGAGCTCGACGTAATGGATTGCT
>JANPNA010000420.1:0-33594 GCA_031427235.1 Pirellula sp. | reverse complement strand
TTTCTAATAATTTTTTTATAATATATGTTCTTTACTTTTTTTTTTCTTTTTTTTGTTTTTTTTTTTTTTAAATACCATACCCCCGCCTATATTAAAAAACCCCCCACTACGCTAAAATCAAGCTGCCGCAAAGCACTAGCCCGCGATTTTCGAGCGACTGGGAATCGACGCTGGCGCTTGGTCGGAAACCGTGAAGGACCTTGGTCGCTTGATCAAGAACGTGGCGGGAAACCACCAAAGGATTGACGCGAGGGATGCATTTGACCTATTATGGAAGGGTTCGACATGTCGAACTCCCACCTCCCAGTGACCATACCCCAAGGTCACTTCCCTCCCTCAGGCCTGAAACGACCACGATATGGCCAGCTTTGAACGACATGAGAGGCTTCGCTGCAGACTGCGAAACTTCCGGTTCGCAATCATGGCGATTGGATTGTTTGCGACTTTTGCAAGCACCTTTGTTTTCGGGCAAGAGAATCCAACGCCTGTTAGCTTTGTAAACGATGTTGTCCCACTCTTGACCAAAGCAGGCTGCAACGCAGGTGTTTGCCACGCAAAAGCTGGCAATGGACAGAATGGATTTCGCCTGTCGTTGCTCGGATTTGAGCCGAAGGAAGATTTTGAATACTTGGTCAAGGATAGCCGTGGCCGAAGGCTATCGCTTGCCGACCCGGAAAGCAGCCTGTTGCTTTTGAAGTCGACTGCCCGAATGCCGCATGGAGGGGGCGCACGTATTGAAAATCCGTCCGAGGAGTATTCGATCCTTCTGAATTGGATCCGACAAGGGGCAAGTTATGATGCCGAGACCGCTCCGCAGTTGGTTTCCGTAGAAGTCCAGCCGAATCGAGCTACTCTGAAGCCAGGCTCGCTACAGCAACTGAAAGTCATCGCGAGTTACTCCGACAAACGGCAACGAGATGTCACCAGCACAGCTTTGTACGAATCCAACGACATTGCCATGGCCACGGTTTCCCCGAAAGGGGGCGTAACGATTCTTGACTTGCCTGGCAAGGTTGCCGTCATGGTTCGTTATCAGAGCAAGGTCTCCGTATTCAATGCGGCAGTGCCCCTTGGTGCGGTGACGGATGGACTGCCCCCATCCAAGAATTTTGTTGATGACGCGGTTTTTGCGAATTTGAGAGAACTCGGAATACCATCTTCCCCCGTTTGCGATGATGCGACTTTCTTGCGGCGTGTGTCCTTGGATCTGGCTGGTCGCCTGCCTACGGACGACGAGCGAATGAATTTCTTTTCAAGCCAAGAAGCCAACAAGCGCGAGCAAGTGATCGACGCACTGCTTCGGAGCACCGAGTACGCAGACTATTTTGCCAACAAGTGGACGGCCATGTTGAAAAATCGCCGCGATGATGCGAGCGATATCACGTCCAACTTTGCTTTCCACGCCTGGGTGCGCGACAGTTTACTTGCAAACAAACCGTACGACCAAATGGTTCGCGAACTATTGGCGGCAACCGGAACCGTCATCGCCAATCCGCCGGTGGTTTGGTACAAGCGAGTGAAGGAGCCGAAGCAACAAGTCGAAGACGTGGCTCAGCTCTTTCTCGGTGTCAGGATGCAATGCGCTCAGTGCCACCATCATCCGTTTGAACGCTGGAGCCAGGACGATTACTACAGTTTTTCGGCTTTCTTCACTCAAGTCGGACGTAAGCCAACCGCCACGCGCGGCGAAGACATGATCTTTCATAAGCGAGGCATGGCAATTGCAACGAACATCAAATCAGGCCAAACGCTGAAACCCGCTGCCCTGGGCGATGCGATTCCAGCCATTGCGCCGGATGAAGACCCTCGACTCAAACTCGCCGATTGGATGAGTTCGCCAAGCAATCCGTTCTTCGCCAAGGCGGTCGTCAATCGTTATTGGAAGCACTTCTTTCGACGCGGCTTGGTCGAACCAGAGGATGACATTCGCGAAACCAATCCACCATCCAATCCCGAACTGCTAGCAGCCTTAGAGCAACATTTTATCGCTAGCGGTTTTGACTTGAAAAGTTTGGTCAAAGTAATAACAAGCTCGAATGCCTACCAATTGAGTTCCATCCCCAATCCATACAACATTGCCGATCAACAGAACTACTCACGCTACTATCCTCGAAGACTACAAGCCGAAGTTTTTTTGGATGCGATCGATGATTTGACTGGTTCGCGGACGGAGTTTCCGAATCTTCCGAGCGGTACGCGGGCGATCGCTCTGCCGGACAACAGTTACAACAATAGGTCGGCGTTTTTAAAAGTCTTCGGGCGGCCCGAAAATGAAAGCGTTTGTGAATGCGAACGGGTTCAATCCTCCAGCCTCGCCCAAAGCCTGCACCTGATCAATGCCACCGACATCAAGTCCAAGTTGGGGGCAAGCAACGGTCGAGCGGATCGGCTCGCCAAGTCCGACCGGTCTGTCGAAGAGAAGATTCGCGAGTTGTATGCAGTCGCATTTTCGCGTGAACCGCGAGAGGACGAAATAACAGCGGGCGTCGATTTTCTCGCCGAACCTCGACAGGACGCAGCGGGAAAACCTGTCGATCCGCTGAAAGCCAACCAGGAAAATCTTCAAGACTTGATCTGGGCCTTGATCAATACCAAAGAGTTTTTGTTCAACCACTAACATTAGAAAATGGGCGACCAGCAGTTGGAAACGAATTACCTATGAAAACGTTTTGCCTTCGATGTCTAAATAGCTTTGTAGCTTACTGGGCGTTTACGTTTGTTATTTCTACCGGCGCCACGGCCCAAACCGTCGGCCTGCCGCTGCCGCGATTGCTAACTACCATGCCGATGGGCGGGACCGTTGGGACTCAAGTGGAGATTGCAATCACCGGCGAGAGCATCGACGGTGCTGGCGAATTGCTATTCTCTCATCCCAGCCTCACTGCCACTCGAAAGCTCGACGCCAATGGTCAAGTTGAGGCCAATAAGTACATTGTGAACGTAGCCACCGATGCGCCCCCTGGGATTCACGAGGCGAGAGTGATGACGAGGCTGGGCATTTCGTCCTCACGCGTTTTCTCAGTGGGAACGATTCCGGAAGTTTCACAAGCAACCCCCACCACGAGTTTGGCCCAGGCGATGGCGTTGAAGGTGAATTCCATTTGCAACGCCGTCATGACGGACAAGTCGATCGACCACTATTCCTTCGAGGCACAAAAGGGACATCGCTACATTGTGAACTGCTCGTCTCGCGGTATCGACTCCAAGCTAGACGCTGTTTTGATTATTGCAGATGCGGAGGGGCGAGATCTGGTGGTCGAGCGCCGGGGCGGCACACTCGACTTCACCCCGTCCAACGAAGGTAAGCATGTTCTAAAAATCCATGAGCTGACTTTCAAAGGGGGGCCTGCCTATTTCTATCGATTGACACTTCACGAACTGCCTTTGGGCGAACCAGTTCCTTCGTTCCCTACGACCAGAACGGTTAGTTCTTTTTCATGGCCGCCCGAGGGGTTTTTCACAAGTTCTGTTATGCCGGAATTGGAGCCCAATAACTTGCATGCTCAGGCGCAAAAAATTTCGATTCCCTGCGATATTACGGGAAGCTTCTATCCCGCAGCCGATGTGGACACGTTTGAGTTCACGGCGACCAAGGGAGATGTGTGGTGGGTGGAGGTTGCGTCCGAGCGATTGGGGCGACCAACCGATCCGTCGGTTATTGTTCAGCACGTTGCTTTCGACGGGACGCAAGAAAAGCGAACGGACGTGGCGGAGTTCAGTGACATCGCTAGTCCGATGAAGCCGTCGAGTAACGGTTACGCTTACGATGGTCCGCCGTACGATGGCGGCTCGCTGGATATCATTGGCAAACTTGAAATCAAAGAAGACGGAGTGCATCGGCTTCAGTTAACGGATTTATTTGGTGGGACTCGCAATGATGCAAAAAACATCTACCGTTTGATTCTTCGAAAAGCGGCTCCCGACTTTGCGCTGGCTGGCTGGGGTCTTCATATGGAGCTTCGCAATGGCGATCGCAATGCCGTTTCCAAGCCGCTTGCACTTCGCAGTGGAATTACAGTGGCCATTGAAGTCGTAGCGGTACGACGCGATGGATTCGACGGCGAAATTGAATTGGTGATGGAGGGCTTGCCGGACGGTGTGAGCGCTCAGGGGTTGAAAATCCCTGCGGGAAAGACACGCGGAATCATGTTGGTTACGGCTCATGAGGATGCCCCGAAAGGCTTCGCGAATGTTGCGTTTTTCGGAAAGTCGCTGGTGAGTGGTAGTGAAGTCAAGCGTCCGGTCCAATTGGCAACCATGGCTTGGCCGATCGTGGACTCGTGGGGCGAAATCCCAAGCCCTCGACTATGCATAGGTTTACCCGTTTCCGTGACTGGAGCTGAATTTGCTCCGATTTCGATCGCTGCAAAAGAGAAAAAAGTATGGGAAGCGACGGCTGGCCAGAAGCTCACCATTTCATTGCAGCATACTCGCCGATGCGAGTTCTCCGGGTCGGTTTTGCAATTGAAAACATCCGGGGCAGGATTCGAACAAGTCCCCCGTTTCGATGTCTCCCTGGCATCGGACTTTTCGGAGGTGACATTGGATCTGGCCGCGTTGAAAACCTCCCCAGGCGATTATCTAATTGCTTTCTACGGAAGCGCGGTTGCGAAATACCAAAGTGGTGAAACGACGGCCAAAGATAAACCTGTTCCAAAAGATACCGTGGAAATAGTCATGTCCGAACCGATAGCCATTCGCGTTAAACCATCGGAGTCAAAATGAACGATCCCTTTCATGCATCCTCTGTTGTCCCTTGTTCCGGGCCAACTCCTTTTGGTACGAATGGACGGCGAGGTTTTATTCGGATGGGACTGGCTGGATTCGCAAGCCTAAGTCTACCGGCGCTGCTAAGACTCCAAACTGCCAGTGCCAAGGGGCTTGAGACCGATTCACAACCGCAGAAGGAGAAGACGGCTGTGATCATGGTTTGGAAGCCAGGCGGATGTTCGCATCTCGATACGTACGATCCCAAACCCGAGGCTAGCAGCGAGTATCGTGGCCCTTTCTCAACGATCCCAACGAAGGTTCCGGGATTGCATTTCACTGAGTTGCTGCCCATGCAGGCCCGTATCGCGGACAAGCTCACGGTGCTGAGATCGATGCGTCAAACCGCGGCCGGGCATCCTGCTGGTTCGATGCAGATGCTCTCGGGTGATCCCGACACTCGCGACAAACCTAAACCCAAGTTTCCGGACTGGATGACGGTTACCAACTACCTGCGGTCGCAAGCCGGTCCGCGATCGAATCCGTTGCCACTCTATGCAGGTATCAATCCGCCATTGGAGTACAACGGCCCCGCCTACTTAGGGGACGCTTACTCACCCTTTACGGTGAGTGGTGACCCCAATTTGCCGACGTTCTCGGTGCCGAACATTGGCCTATCCGATCAAAACGAAATTCGTAGATTGGATCGTCGATCCTCGTTGCGTCAGCGTCTCGATACGTTGGAACGCGCCTTCGATCGGCAGGGTGAGTTGGGGGCTCTGGATCAATTCGAAGCGCAGGCCATGACGCTGTTGACCCATCCGAAAACGCGAGAAGCATTTGATTTGACCAAGGAGGATGATCGCACGCGTGACCGATACGGTCGCAACGCATGGGGCCAGCAACTGTTGATGGCTCGACGATTGGTTGAGGCTGGCGTAGAAGTGCTAACGACGAGTCTCAGCGGTCCGCTGTGTGGCCGGGTCAGCAACTGGGATGATCATGCCGTCAATCATCATGTTTTCGACGCGATGCGGTTCCGGGCACGAGCGTATGACCAAGCGGTCTCGGCGTTGATCGAAGACATCTATGAACGGGGTCTCGCCAAGCGGGTGTTGGTGGTGGTGACCGGTGAGTTTGGTCGCACTCCAAAAATTGAGTACGCGGCCAGTACGGGCGAAGGCAACGCGAGTGCGCCTGCAGGAACGCAACAACCTGGCCGGGACCACTGGCCGCGGGCTTTTTCCAACATTTGGGCTGGCGGTGGAATCCAGACCGGACGCTTTATTGGAGCCACCGACAAACGCGGGGAAGACACCATCGAACGGACTTGTTCCGCAGGTGATTTTCTAGCAACGATTTACCACCATCTTGGAATCGACGCCGCAAACACGCTAATTAAGGATTTTAATGGGCGTCCAACACCGATCGTGGATCACGGAAAACCGATCGCAGAACTGATCGGAGGATGACGGACGAACAATGGACTCCAAGAGTGAAATCCGTGCATCCGCTACAATTAGCCGTTCTTATCAACCGAATCGCTAGCTAAGCGTTGCAATTGTAATTTGTTACGAATACGATGACTTTGCGTTCAAACGCACTAGGACTGATTATTCCTCGGAGATTTAACGGTCAGCCGAAACGCGTTCGCTTCCGGTGATAGCGGAGCGGACAACCGTGGCTAGCGCCAAACGGCTAACGAATAATCCGGGTTAGGACGGGTTAACCGCTTTTCTGATTAAGCGACTCCGTCTTTTACTGAGACACCACAACACGAGAGAATTGAAATGTCGAGACGGATCAATCGGAAAGAGTTTTTGGGAGTCGCGGGGGCGTCTTTAGCTGGATTTGCAATCGGTCGGAACGCAGAGGCATCGGCAGCAGCGAACCCGATTGTGATCGAAAACGCCAAGCCTGGAACCAGCAATTGGTTTCCAGATAACCAAGCCCAGAATCGCGAGATCGAAGGGTACGCAGATTTGACGAGCGTGGCACCTGGTGGAACGATTCGTTTCTACGTCAATACCTCCTCGAGAACCTACACAATCGACATTTATCGTTTGGGTTGGTACGGCGGGGCGGGTGGTCGATTGCATAAGAGTGCTACGCAAACGGGAATCAAACAAGCCATTCCTGCCGTGAACTCGGTCACTGGTCTTTGCGAATGCAAATGGAAAACGCCGTATTCCGTCACGATCCCCACGGGAGCAAGCGCTTGGACGACAGGCATCTACATTGCCAAGCTTACCACTAGCAGCGGAGTTTCTTCGCATATTCCATTTGTGGTGCGAGACGACTCCAGGATAGCGGTGCATCTGTTCCAATCCAGCGTAACGACGTCTCAGGCGTATAACAATTGGGGAGGCAAATCGCTTTACGAACACAATAGCACGAATGGCAAACGAGCTTACAAAGTCTCCTTCAATCGTCCTTACAATGCCTACGGTTCGGGAGATATTGTTAATGATTGGTCAGGCTGGGAATTGAACACTTTGCGTTTTATGGAACGTGAAGGCTATGACGTTACCTACTGCACCAATATTGATACGCACCAAAACCCAAATGTGTTTTATCGCGCGAATTCGTTCCTGTCG
Source organism: Pirellula sp. (assembly GCA_031427235.1). Classification (GTDB taxonomy): domain Bacteria; phylum Planctomycetota; class Planctomycetia; order Pirellulales; family Pirellulaceae; genus JBKCUI01. The sequence goes on along the minus strand of JANPNA010000420.1, from coordinate 26,290 downwards.
GTTGGCCACGACGAATACTGGACACTTGATATGCGATTCAACGTGGAGTACGAGCGCAACACAGGAAGGCATTTAGGGTTTCTCGGCGCGAACGCCGCTTATTGGCAAATTCGCTTGGAAAAAGCAAGCGACGGAAAAGCCAACCGAACGATGACATGTTACAAGGACGAAGCATTGGATCCTTTCCGTCTTAATGCGAGCACTGCGATTCAGACGACGGTGAGATTTCGGGATGAGATCATTAGTCTTCCGGAGGAGGCATTGATCGGCGTCCAATTTGAACACTATCCGGTGAATGCGGACATGGTTGTCACGAACACCAACCACTGGGCATTTGCGGGGACGGGCCTGCGGGATGGCGACAAACTTCCGGGATTGGTTGGCTACGAAGCCGACTCCAGGTTTGGACTTGGGCCGTCCGACACCGTCATTTTGGCGGCGACTCCGGTGATAAATCCCGACACCCAGGGGAATTCGAACATGACCATTTATCAACATTCCAGCGGAGCTAATGTTTTCGCGACCGGAAGTATGCAATGGGCATGGGGGTTGGATGATTTATTCGCAGGCTGGAGCCATTCGAATGTGGTCAACCCGCAAGCGCAGCAAATAACACGGAATATTCTATCGCGATTTGCGTTTGATTGAAGATCCGATGAGTTTCCAATTCTTCTTGGAAAAATTTTCATATGCGATTAGAATGGGCATTCGCGTGAACCCCGTTCAAAAAGTTCCAATTTCAATTGCAAACGCCCACGAATAGGTTCAAAAGTGCTTCAGGTTACGGTTCCAGTAATGTCGGTCGAACTGTCCTCTCAGTTAGAGGTCAACGAACTAATTATGGAACGTTCGTGCACGTCGATTGCTCCTAGTGAGTCGGACTTGCGAACCTTTGCCCTGTCGAAATTGCGGCATCGTCGAATGCCGTGGTGGAAGCGATTGTGTGATGTTGTCGCTGCGAGTTTATTGTTGGTTGTTTTGATGCCCATTCTGGCGTTGATCGGGCTCTTCATCCGGTGTGTTTCCCCAGGACCAGTGATCTTTTCTCAGAAACGCTTGGGCGAAATGGGGAAGTACTTTGTGATTTACAAGTTTCGGACGTTGCACCAAGCAAATTCGATCAACGTCACGCAGGAACATCGGCAGTTTGTTGCGGAACTAGCTAACAGCGATGCTGTCGCAGCAAAGCCTGATTTGAGTTCGCGATTGATTCCATGGGGAGGGTTTTTGCGAAGTTCGTCGTTGGACGAGTTGCCGCAATTGCTCAATGTAATCAAAGGCGAGATGAGTCTGATTGGGCCTCGGCCTGATGTGCTCGACTGGCAAGATTATCCGGAATGGCAACTAAGACGATTCGAGGTCACGCCCGGCATAACGGGATTATGGCAAGTGAGTGGAAAGAATCGGTTGACATTTCGCCAAATGGTTGAGCTGGATATTCGCTATATTGAACGTCGATCGATTTTGTTGGACATGTGGATTCTGGTTAAGACCGTCAAGTTAATTGTGAACAAAGGCAATAAGTAAGTTTTCGCCCTTGATCGACTGACGTTTTGCATTGTAAATTTTCAGAGAACTTCTCGTCATGATTCGCATCGGCATAGTAGGACTTGGATATTGGGGACCGAACCTCGTTCGGTGCTTTTCGGAATTGAGCGATTGCAAAGTAACGGCGGTCTGCGACCAAAGTTACGACCAATTGTTTCGCATCAAGGATCGCTACCCGGGCGTATACCCCATCGAAGACTACGACGCTTTGCTGGCGCGAAATATCGTAGATGCACTCGTCATTGCAACACCGACCAACACCCATTTCGAGCTTGCCGCCAAAGCGCTGTCGAAAGGAATTCACGTCTTCATCGAAAAGCCGCTGGCGAAGACTTCTGAGCAATGCAAGGCGCTGATCCAATTAGCCGAACAAAACAACTGCACTCTTTTCGTTGGGCACGTCTTTCTTCACTCGTCTCCTGTCCAGACGTTGAAGACGATTGTGGATGCAGGCGAGTTAGGAAATATCAATTACATCAGCAGTCGTCGACTGAATTTGGGACCGGTCCGAAAAGACGTGAGCGCGTTATATGATCTCGCTCCACATGATATTTCTATGATGATGTACCTGTTGGGTGCACAACCGAATCGTGTCAGTTGTACCGGTATCGATCTGCTCAAGCCTGGCATTCACGATGTTTGCAATCTGTCGATGAGTTTTGGTGATCGGGCGATGGGAATGATTCATGTAAGCTGGCTTGACCCACGAAAAGAGCGTGTGCTAACGGTTGTGGGTGACAGGAAAATGGCGGTTTACGATGACTTGGAACACGAGAAAATCAAGATACATGACAAAGGCATCGAGGCTCCACCGAATTCAGGTGATTTTGCGGACTTCCAAATCGCGTACCGATATGGGGGGAGCTATTGCCCATTCGTCAAAGAACGAGAACCATTGAAAGCCGAATGCGCCGATTTTGTGCGTTGCATTCGAGAAGAAACTCCACCACTGACTGGAGGCGAAAACGGTTTGGCTGTAGTGGAAGTGCTGGAAGCTGCCCATCAAAGCTTGTTGAACAATGGTCAACCCGTCGAATTGGCGTCGCTCAAACTCCCCAAACCCAATCTCGCCAAACCCAATCTCGCCAAACGCAAGACCCGAGCGAAAAGCGTTCGCTAAAATCGATTTCTCTTTGAAATCACGCATCACATGAAGATTCACCCACAAGCGCTCGTTGAAACGCAGCGCGTTAACGGCTCGGAGAGCCGTGCTACACTAAAACATGAAGATTCACCCACAAGCGCTCGTTGAAACAGATCAAATCGGAAGTGGAACGAGCATTTGGGCGTTCGCGCACGTCATGCAAGGTGCGAAGATAGGCTGCAATGTCAACATAGGTGACCATGCATTCGTAGAAGGCGGGGCGACGATTGGGAACAACGTTACCGTAAAGAATCAGGTATGTGTTTGGGAGGGTGTCACGATCGAGGACGATGCGTTCATTGGCCCCCGAGTGACGTTTACCAATGATCGGTACCCTCGGTCCCCTCGGATGGCGGAGGCTCAAGCGAGATACTCCTCGCGAGAAAATTGGTTAACTACGACCATCGTTCGAAAGGGCTGCTCCATTGGTGCGGCTGCCACTATTTGTCCTGGAATTGAGCTTGGCCCCTATTGTGTGATTGGGGCTGGTGCCGTGGTGACTCGGGACGTGCCGGCTTTTGCATTGATGTTGGGATCGCCAGCACGTCAATCGGGGGTCGTATGCACCTGTGGCCAGCCGTTGGCAGAGGCCTTCGATGTAGCTTTGTGCAGATTCTGCGGAGAAACAGGGGCAAATCGAATGAGTAAACTCGAAGTTTTGCGAGACCAACATGGGAACCCAGACCAACTGATTACGATTGACTAGCTGGTAATTGACCGGTCTCTTTAGTCTTTTCGTCCCGTCTTTCCTTAGGACTCGTTTTACTTTCCTTTCGGAAATTTAGGTTCTAGCAATGCATTTTAACTCAAGTTCCATTCCTCTTGTCGATCTTGCAACCCAGTCGCGTGCGATTCGGGATGAAGTCTTGTCGCGCATGTCCGCGGTCATCGACGCGGGGCGCTACATCTTGGGCGAAGAAGTTGAGCAGTTTGAGACACAGTTCGCAGAGTATTGCCAGGTCCCACATTGCGTCGGAGTTGCCAACGGCACAGACGCTCTTCATTTGGCTTTGAGGGCCTTAGACATTGGCGAGGGAGACGAGGTGATTACGGTCGGTAACTCCTACGTCGCGACGGCGTTTGCGATTGCGTATACAGGAGCTACTGCGGTTTTTGTGGATATCGACCCCACCGACTTCAATATGGATGTGAACCTAATCGAAGAAGCCATTACCAATCGAACCAAGGCAATTATTCCTGTCCATCTATTTGGGCAACCAGCGAGAATGATGGAAATTCGGGAGATTGCAGATCGACATGGATTGCGTATCGTCGAGGACTGCGCACAATCGCACGGTGCCGAAATCGATGAGCAACGGTGCGGCTCATTCAGCGACATCGGTTGCTTCAGTTTCTATCCCGGCAAAAATCTCGGAGCCTTCGGCGATGGCGGCGCCAATACGACGCGCGACCCCAAGCTAGCCGAAAAATTGAAGCTGTTGCGGAACTATGGTCAACGGATCAAGAATAGGCATGACATGTTGGGATACAACTGTCGCCTCGATACGCTTCAGGCTTGCGTCTTATTGACGAAGATGAAACACATTGAGAATTGGACGGAGCAAAGACGACAAGTAGCCAAATGGTATCAAGATGAATTAGCGGATACGGACTTGATTCTCCCGCAGGATAGGGACGGCGTTCGTCACGTCTATCATTTGTACGTGGTGCGCCATCCACAACGTGATCGCTTGATTAGTCACTTAGCGCAAAGCGACATTTCCTGCGGCATCCACTATCCGAATCCACTCCATACCGCACAACCGTTCCTGGGCTCGAAGACCTTTCCCTTGGATCTGCCGATTTGTACTCAGTTTGCCAACGAAATTGTATCGCTGCCATTGTATCCAGAAATGACGAGAGAACACGTTTCGCGAATCGGCGATTCGATTCGTGCCTTCCGTATGCATGAGGTTTCGCGAACATGATTGATTCTGAATCGACCCCCGAAAGCGGGCTAGACATCCAAACCGATATTTCTGCTTCACGCCGTCGAGCAGATATGCAATTGGCGCAGGAACTTGTACGCGACACGAATGATCGTTCAACTCGTACCCTCTCCAAGACCAATCGCCGCGACTCAGAGCACATGGGACGGATTGCAAATTTGGCCTCGTATATCGAGATTCTCTTTGTCCATCGATGGCTTCTCATCTCAACGATGTTGGTCTCCGTTTTTTTGGGTTGGGTCGCGCTGCTCGCATGGCCTCGGAGCTACATGTCCGAAGCGAAATTGATGTTGCGTGTCGGGCGCGAGACAATCGCGTTAGACCCAACAGTCACGACGAGCCAAACGCTTCTAATGCAAAAAACGCAAGAAGAAGAGGTCAATTCGGCCTTGGAAATCCTTTCGAGTCGACAGCTTGCGGAATTGGTCGTCGGCAAGCTTGGGGTTGAATCGATCATTAACGGTAGCGTTCCATCCGGTAGCGTTCCATCGACAGAAACAGCCGAGAGCTCAGACAAGTCTTCCATTTCTCAATGGCTTTCGAAACAAGTTTCCAATGTTGTCGATTTGGCCTATACCGCGACTGGGATTCGGGACAAGGTTAGCGATCAAGAATTGGCAGTGCAGAAACTCCAAAAAACGATCGCCATCTACGCGCCAAAGAAATCGACAGTGCTTACGATTCGAGCCGATTCGAAGTCCCCGGAGATGGCTCAGGCAATCGCTCGCACACTGACGGATGCATTCCTCGAGGAACACGTCAAGGTCTCAGCTACCGTAGGGTCTCTCTCCTTTTTCGAGGAGCAAGCCAAGGAAGCGGAACATAAGTTGAGTGACATGTTGATGAAGCGAAGCGGCTTGCTGAAGGAAAGGAAAATCTCTTCGGTCGCGGCTCAACATGAAACGCTTGGATCGCAGCTAGGATCGCTTGAAAAAAGTTTGCTATCCGCACAGAGTTCGCTCCAACAATCGATGGCTGAAATCAACGATTTGGAAGAAAAAGCCTCGTCCTCGGACTTGGAAATCGTAGCGACCAAGCAAAAACAAGGCGACCAAACATGGAGCTTGATGCGCAACAAATTGTACGAGTTGGAAATGGAAGAATCGCGACTTGCATCCCAGTACACACCCTCCCATGCACGCTTGGGGCAGGTCCGCGAACAACTGACGGGTGCCAAGCTGATTCTCAGTAAGCTTGAAAGTGAGCGCGAGGATCAAAGCACAACGCTGAATCCTGTTCGGCTCCGGATCGAAGAAGACTTGCAGCGAACGAAGACCGCGGTGGTAGGCTTAGAGTCCCTGATTGCCGAAACGGAATCGCAACGAGAAACCAAACAGCAAGAGATCCGAGAACTCTTAGACTTTGAAGTCATGCTTGGACAGCTCGATCGAGAAATAGCCGTCTCGGAATCCAGTCTACGATTGCTTCAAGAAAAACAAGAAGAAGCGCGAGTGATTGACGAATTGCGAGGCAAGCACATATCGAGCATCGGTGTTTTTCAGCCCGCGAGTTTTGTCGAAAGACCAGCCAGTCCTAAGAAACCAGTCCTGGCGGCCGCGTTCTGCCTGATGGGTTTGTTAGGAGGAATCGGTTGGGTTTTCATGCGTGAAATGTCATCGACGACCTTCAGGACACCGGAGCATGTTGAAAGGGATTTGGAACTTCCCGTGCTATCGACAATCCCATTCAGTTTTCGACTTGCGAAGTTGCGTCGGTTCCCCCGTCCGCAGCACTTAGTTGATATCCGAGTCAGTTGCCGTTCGATACTGTCCGAGATACTGCTGTCGCGTCCGATGATCAATGGCAATCAATACCGGGGTAAGACCATTGGGATCTTGGGGGTGGAAGAGGGTGGTGGGGCGAGTACCGTGGCGGTAGGCTTGGCCCTGGCTAGCAGCGAGGACGCGGGACTTCGTACCACTTTGATCGACTTCGATCTAACCAAGAGAACGGTCTCTTCAGCCTTTGACCTAAACGGATCGCCTGGATTTGCAGAACTTGTTTCCGGTGAAGCGGATCAAGAGGACTGCGTGCAACACTTCAAGAAACGGCCACTTAGTTTGATTGCTGGGTCGTCCACTAGATCCAATCGTCGTTTCGAAGCGGAACCACTTGAAGTGATGAGAGTCCTAAACGAATTGCGAGATGTTAACGCATTGGTCATCGTCGATTTGCCTCCAGCCAGTCGGCCAGATCAAACCCTTTCGATTGCCCAGCATATCGACCATGTGATTGTTGTCATTGAATCAGAGAAGACTGGTTTGGTGGAGGCGAAACGCTTGATTCGTCAACTAGAGGCTAGCAACGCGGACGTGGTCGGAATCATTCTTAACAAGTCTCGGACCTATTTGCCTAACTGGCTCAGCGGATTGCTTCGTTAGCAACAAAGTGTCACCATCCATATCGGTTGTCTATCCGCCTAGTTCCACTTACCATGTGGTTCGAAGCTGCGCGGCCTTGAATCTTTCGTGGCACGAACGTGCGGCCCTAGGGCTTGGGATTTTCGAGATCCCGATCCAGCTCGACAAGTATTTCATGTTCCATCAACACGACGCCGAACTGGGTGCCGTGGGTGGATTCAACGTATCCATAACGTCCATCTGCTTAGCTTATTTGTATGCCGTTTGGTTTGCAGGTTGTGCAGTCCATCGTCAAAACCGCCAGCAAAAATTCCTTTTTGGAATTCCACAGATCTTCTACCTAGCGACGGTTGCCATCAGTATTTTTGCCGCCAGCGTGCCATTGTTGGCCCTGTTCGATCTGTTCCTGCTAATGCAAGCCTATGCGATCTTTTTTTACTTAGCCAACCGCTTAAAAACCTATGAAGATTTGGTCTTCAGTATCTTGATGCTGGCGGCAACCATGACCATGCAGAGTCTGTTGATCTTCGGATTAGCATCGCTCGGCAGCGGGGCCGCAGGTCAGGACTATCGTTTTGGGCCGGTCCTGTTGTCGGTATGGCCCGATGGCAGAATCGCGGGTTCGCTTCATTCGGCGGTGGTTGCGGGCAGCCTGTTAGCGATACTTTGGCTTCCAGTCATGGCACTCAATTTGTCGGTTCGCTCGCGGCGAACCTGGGTCTTGAGCGCTGGTGCCATGGCCGCTGGAATACTGGCTTTGCTTTTGACACAGACTCGCGGTGCTGTGCTGACGGTCGGTATTGGAATCATCGTTATCGGATTGGGCATGCACCTACGCGGTTGGTTGCCTAAGTGGGCCATCATTTTTGCATTAATACTGGCGATCGTTGGTGCAGTTCCGTTGGCGTACATTGTCCAAAAACGTGTCATGGGCGATGACGAGGGCTCTGCGGAATCTCGAAAACACCTGTCACTCATCGCTATAGAAACCATCAGCCATCGACCGCTATTTGGATACGGAGCAGGCAATTGCCATATAGCCTGCGAGCCAGTCGCGAATTCTGGAATGTTTCGCTCAGAATGGTATTACACGATCCACTGCAAATACTTGTTGGTATGGGTGGAAACAGGAGTTTTCGGGTTATTGGCTTTTCTATTGGTGCTAGGAAATGGACTGCGGCAAGGTCTTTCGGCTTGGGCGGCTCGTGATCGACTGCTTTCGCCATTGGGGCTTGCTTGCGCTGCAGCCATCGCGGGTCACATGGTTCACATGTTCGTAGACATCTTCAATTCACGGCCGCAAGTGGAAACACTTTGGACTGTGCTTGGTATAACCGCTGCAATTCACCAGCACTCATGCCTAAAGCCACTGAATCGTGAAATGCGAATGGAGGGTGCGTCCTATGTCACGTAGCAAGACATTGCGTACTTCGAAGAACGCCTTGATGCTCTTGGCTGGAACCATGACTCGCATGATTGCGAGCTTCGCGTTTGTTCTCTATTCTGCCAATTTGCTGAGCGTTGAGGGATTTGGCAAACTTGCCATTGCAACCCATTTCTTTGAACTGTTTCTTAGTCTGACAGCAACTGCGATCGGCATTCTTCTGACGCGTGACGTCGCACGTTGGCCTCGGCATCTGAGCAGTTTACTCACCTCAGCAACCATCATGGTTTTCGTACTGTGCTGTCTTGCTCCATTGGTAATGATTCCGCTAGGGATCGGATTTCGCTACTCGGACGATACGCTGCGCGCGATCGGTGTTTCTTGCATCGGTTTATTTCCGGCTGCGATTTGCGTTCTGTTGGAAGCGGTCTTTGTCTCGCGGGAACGAGCCGAGTTCGTCACGTTTGGGACGGCTGTGGAAAGCTTGTTACGAATCGCGCTGAGCGTCTTGATGCTCAGGCTAGGGTATGGAATAATCGAGCTCATGTGGGTATTGGTCGTATCGCGTACAGGATTATTGATCGCGTATTGGTTCAGTCTGCGGCAGATTGCATCTCCTTCGATCCAGTTTTCTGTTAGAACAACGAGGCGCTTTGTATTTCGATGGCGCGTCTTCGCTGCCGAAAACTGGATGGCTACCATTTACACCAATCTCGATGTGCTAGTGCTTTCCTGGGTGGCGGGCGAAGTTGCAGTTGGGCTTTACAGCGCAGCCTGGAAATTCGTGCGATTGGGGTCCGTCGTTGCCAAGAGTTTTACGACCGCCGTTTTCCCCGTGATGTCGCGAATGTACATTGATTCCAAGGATTCCTTTCACCGGTTGTTCCAGCATACGGTTCGCGTCATGTGCGCGATTGCGTTGCCGGCCGTGATCGGTGTATCGGTTCTGACGGATCGCATTGTCGCCATTTTATACAAAGAGGAATTTGCCGAAGCGGGGCCAATTCTACGAGTCTTGATCTGGGTGTTGTTGCTCGAATTCTTGAATCCTTTTTTGAGCCACGTTCTGTTCGCGCAGGGGAAACAATATCGATCGATGGTGGTGGCAGCCATCAGCCTGAGCGTGAATTCGATTGCAACCTATCTTCTCGTCAGACAATTCGGTGCCATCGGTGCTGCAGCCGGGTGCATTCTCGGAGGACTTGTTGCCACGATTTGCTACTTGGCCTTTTCCGCCAAGATGAGTGAACTGCCAGGCATCCTTGCAAGCATGGCGAGAGTCCTAATCGCCGCATCCGGCATGGGCCTTGCCGTCTATCTTGTGCGAGACGCATCCTGGCCGATCGTCATTGTTGTCGCGGCAGCCGTTTATGTTGCTCTACTGTTCTTAGTACAAGCGGTACGTATGTCCGATGTTCGCTTTTTCAAAAGCACCTTTCTAACTCGAGCTCCTGCATGAATAAGAAGACAAATACTCCGGTTCGAATGGGTGTGATCGGCTGCGGCGCGATTGCCGAACTGTACCACTTACCGGCACTTGCTGCCCACACTCAAACTGCTGCATCGATCGCCCTTGCCGATCCCAACCCGACGCGATTGGCTGCGATGAAACAGCAATTCAGAGCCGCTCATGCAGTCAAAGACTATCGAGAATTGGTCGGCAAAGTAGACGCGGTAATCGTTGCTACTCCGCCACATCTTCACTATTCGGCCGCCAAATGGTTTCTCGAACAAGGCATCCATGTTCTGTGCGAGAAGCCATTGACGGAATCGATCTGCGAAGCACGTGAACTGGTCGAAGCAGGCGAAAAATCGGGGGCCAAGTTGGCGGTCAATCAAACCCGAAGGTTTTTTCCTACCTATCAAAAGATCCGTGAGCTCATCGCCGCCGGAACCTTGGGCAAAATCGAGTCGATCAAATACCATGACGGCGTAGAGTTTAACTGGCCCGCGGCCTCGCCTCATCATTTTCAGTTGGGTGCAAAGGGAGCTTGGTCTGACACGGGCGTCCATCTTCTCGACTCGGTTTGCTACTGGCTCGATGCAAAGCCCACCTTGGTGCGCTCGCAAAACGATTCCTTCGGCGGGCCCGAAGCCATGGCCACGGTCAACCTGGAACACCAAGGATGCCAAATTGAAATCAAAGTCAGCCGGCTTGGCAAATTGATGAACGGCTTTCAGATTTCGGGCAGCCTAGGATCGATCTCGGCGGAGGCTGAAGATTGGGACGAATTCACTATTGAATTCAAAGACGGTCGCCAAAAGCGATACAAGTGCGCGAGCAATCGACTGACGTACTGTGATTTTGCAAAACCGACCATTGCGAATCTAGTTCAGGTGGTAACCGGCCAGGCCGAACCCTTTGTCTCAGGCCGCAGTACTTTGGCCACGATCGAATTGCTGGAACAAGCCATGAACGCGGCCAAACGCTACCCTATGAACTGGAACAAGCACCTAAGCAGTCCTCTTGCTCCCGCCAGTCAACACCCTTTACGCGTTCTAGTGACTGGGGCCGCTGGCTTCCTTGGGGCTCGCGTCGTGGAAGCTATGTCCCTCTCCGAATTCGCAAAGCCAGTCGCCGCAATTCGCCAGTGGTCGAGAGCATCGCAAGTCGCTTGCCATCCGGTCGAAGTGGTCATTTGCGACATTATGAATCCAGAGCAAGTCGATGCTGCCGTAACGGGAGTTGACGCGATCGTGCACTGTGCCTACACGGATGATCGCGAGACAATCGTCGAAGGGACAAGAAACTTGCTCGAAGCGGCCGTCCGCCATCGAATTCAGAGATTTGTCTATCTTAGCTCCGCAGAAGCCTATGGTTCGGACCAAGGCGGAATCATCACCGAATCGACGGACGCCAAACCGACTGCCGGTTCCTATGGCGACTCGAAATTGGCTGCCGAAAAACTCTGTCAACAATTTCATGATCGCGGGTTGAAACCGACGATTCTCAGGCCATCACTCATCTACGGTCCGTTTGGCACTTCGTGGTCGGTGAATGTTGCCAAGCGATTGCAGTCGGGCAAATGGGGGCTATTTGAAGGCTTGGGCGAAGGGATCGCAAACTTGGTTTATGTGGATGACTTAGTTCAAGCCATCTTCTTGTCACTCGTCAAGGAGCAGGCCCAGGGGGAAACGTTTAACGTGAATGGTCCCGATAGACCTAGTTGGAACACTTACTTTCAAAAGCTGAACGACGCGTTGGAGTTGCCTCCGTTGCAACGCATTTCTCCAAGCAAGTCGCGTCTCCGAACACGCGTCATGGGAGCCGTCGGTTCGGTCACCTCCTTTTTCAAAGCGAAGTTCGAAGACCGATTGATGGAGATCTATTTGCGAGGCGGATTCGCAAGCCGCCTAATGAAGCGATTGAAAGGCGAATTGGATTCCACCCCCAGCACCGGTGAACTGAACGATCTTTATTCTAGGAAAGCGAGCTATGACGATTACAAGATACGTCAAGTGCTAAGCTACTCGCCTCGATTCAACCTTGACAAGGGAATTCAGCAAACCATCGACTGGATGGTGCTGCATGAGGTTGCGAAACAACCTAGCACTCAACCTACGCAACAGAACAAACCAAGTCCCATAGACCGTCGAACGCCGGAGAGTGTTGGAGTGTCATGAGGATTGCTTTCGTCTCCTATTACTTTCCTGAGTATTGCATTCGCCATGTGAACGAAATGGTGAAAGAAGCCGATGTTTTGTTGATGATGCCGTCGAGTCATGAGTCCGGACACCTGCAAATGCTCGATGCACGCGTTCGATACGAACCCTTTCTGCAACCGAGGATGCGTCAGCCAATTCGTCAGGTTCAAACAGTGCTATCGATGCTCGGGACATTGAAGCGATTTGCTCCCGATGTCGTTCATTACCAACACGGTCACATGTATTTCAATCTAGCGCTGCCTCGCGTTCGGAAGTATCCACTGGTTGTCACGATCCATGACGCAAGACAGCACGTCGGTGATAAAGAATCGAAGCTTACTCCTCAGTCGATCATGGATTTCGGTTACCGACGAGCGGATCATGTGATCGTACACGGCCAAAGTCTTATCGGTACCGTAACCGATGATCTTCATATTGCACCATCAAAGATCCATCTCATATCGCACATTGCAATCGGCGAAGAAGCGTCTACCGTCGAGCGTCGCGATGACGGACGAACGATTCTGTTTTTCGGTAGGATCTGGGAATACAAGGGACTGGAGTACCTGATTCGGGCCGAACCCAAGGTCTCGGCAGAATTCCCGAACGTGCGATTTGTGATTGCGGGCAAAGGGGACGACTTCGATCGATATCGCCGCATGATGGTTCATCCCGAACGTTTTGAAGTCCATAATGATTGGATCAGCGATGAAACGCGGGCCGAAATGTTCGCCTCATCGAGCATCGTGGTCCTTCCCTACATCGAAGCTTCCCAAAGCGGAGTGATCCCGATCGCCTATACCTATCAAAAGCCGGTGATTGCGACACACACTGGTGGGCTTCCGGATATGGTGGACCACGGTAAAACGGGCTTGCTTGTTCCACCGAAAGATGCCGATGCATTGGCCGATGCGATCCTGCAACTCATGAGGGCACCGGAAAAGCGGTCCGCCATGGGCCAAGCCGGTCACATCAAGCTGAAGCGTGAGTGTGCACCGGAGGTGGTTGCCAAAGCAACGATGGATGTCTATCGACAAGCGATTTCGGATCGCAAACAACCACGAACACGTCCGGTGGGAGTCAACGCGTGAGCCAACAACAACCTCATCTCGGCATCGTGGCCTCGATGAAGCGAGGACTAGAGCATTTCATCTATCGCGATGTTTCTCATTTGGAACAAACTGGCGTCAAGATCAGCATTTATCCGACCAAAGTTGGCCAGGGTCTCTATGCGCCGCGCGAGAGTTGGAGAGTTATTCGCTGGTCGCTGATGAGTATCCTATTGGCCCAGCCGGGAGCTTTTTTACGCTCACCACGACGATACTTCCAGGCTTTGTCGATTGCGATAAAGCACCGAGCCATTGTCGATTTCTTATTGGCCGCTTATTTTGCCAAGAGCATGCAAGATGTCGATGCGATCTACGCGACGTTCGGGGACCGAAAACTCTTTGTTGGTTATTTCGCGAAACTGTTGGTCGACAAACCTCTGCTTTGCACCATTCATGCTTACGAACTGTATCAGAATCCAAATCCTGGTTTGTTCCAAGCATCGCTGGCTGCCTGTGATCAACTGATCACCATTTCGGACTTCAATCGAAAGAAACTTAATGAGTTATTCGGTTATTCGGAGGAGAAGATCGACATTATCTCGCTTTCCATGGATCTCGAAGACTATCGCCCAACACCCAAAAAGTTTGTGATCTTGATTGTCGGGTTTTTCGTTCAGCGCAAAGGTCACAAAGTCCTGTTCCAGGCCGTCAAGCAATTGAACGATCCGAATATCGAAGTCTGGGTGGTCGGCGGCGAAGGTGCCGAGTCGGATTCGGTGGATGTTCGAGGGTTCGTCAAGGAATGCCAACTCGAATCTCAAGTTGCGTTTTTGGGTAAACTCTCTGGAACTGCACTGCGGGCGATGTATCATGCTTGCGATGTCTTCTGTTTGCCTTGTCACTTTGATGATGTTGGAGTCGGCGAAGGTTTTCCTAGTGTGATTATCGAAGCGATGGCGTGTGGCAAGCCGGTTATTTCGACGCGGCATGTTGGGATTCCGGAATTTTTGGAAAGAATGATTGTCGAAGAAAAAAACGTGGATCAACTGGTAGATGCAATTCGTAAAGTAAAAGATTCTGAGCAACTGCGACGGGAACTTGGACTGCGCAATCGAGAGCTGGCGGAAAAATATTTTTCGGCTGCGAATGTCCAAAAGACGGCTACACTTGTTCGTGGGCTGTGTGGCAAGAAAGAATCGGAACAGGCAACGCATCTTGCGTCAGTAACCACCAAGACAGCGAAATGAGTTTCAACTAACCATGTGCGGAATTGCCGGTATCCTCAGTCTCGATTCTACGCGAAGCGTTCCGCCCGAACGACTTGAACGGATGCTTGCGTCCATTTTTCATCGCGGACCTGACGAGGCCGGACGACTGATCGATCGCGAATTGGCGATAGGAATGAGGCGGCTCAGCATCATCGACCTCGCAGACGGCCAGCAGCCGATATTCGACGAGTCGGGACGTTATGGCGTCGTATTCAACGGTGAGATTTACAATTACCGTGAGCTGCGCAACGATTTGATCGCGCGAGGACATCAGCTCAAAACCCATAGCGACACCGAAGTCATTGTTCACCTATTCGAAGAATACGGAGCGGCATGCCTCGATCATCTTCGTGGGATGTTCGGTTTTGCGATTTGGGATAACGTCCGCCGTGAGTTGTTTATCGCCCGCGATCGCATGGGCATCAAGCCGCTGTACTACACGCAATGCGGTGGTGATTTCGTTTTCGGATCGGAGATCAAAGCGATTCTTGAGCATCCCGCCGTAAAGCCCTCGATGGATCTGGAGGCGCTCAGTTTGTACCTTTCGCTCAAGTATGTGCCAGCTCCACGCACCCTTTTCGCCAACATTCTTTCCTTGCCTCCTGGCCATTGGTTGCGAGTTTCCAAAGGCCGCGTCGAAATCCAGCGCTATTGGGATATCTCGTTTGCCAAACCGGAACGCGTTTTGAGCGAGCAGGACTACACAGATCAACTGCTGGAATTGCTGCGTGAATCGACGCGGCTTCATCTGCGGAGCGACGTGCCTTTTGGAGCCTTTCTAAGCGGTGGCGTGGACTCGAGTACCATCGTAGCGTTGATGTCGGAAGAACTCCGTACGCCGGTCAAGACCTTCTCGGTCGGATTTGGCGGTGATGGGATCCAAGATGAATTGCCTTACGCCCAACAGGTTGCCGACAGATTTGGTTGCGAGCACCATACACTCAAGATCACCTCCGAGGACTTTCTTCGTTATGCCGAAGACGTTCTTTGGCATCTAGATCAGCCGATCGCCGATCAAGCAACCGTCGCGACGCATATGGTTGCCAAGCTTGCGAGGCAACATGTCAAGATGGTCTTAACTGGCGAAGGTGGCGATGAATTGTTTGCGGGCTACGCGCGTTACTCGGGCGAGCGCTATTCGAAGTGGTTCTCGCGATTGCCTACCAGCGCCGCGAAATTGTTGCGTGCAGCGTCCTCGACATTGCCGGGATTGCGACGTGGCAAGATTGCGATAGGGGCCTTAACCATCCGCGACGAAGCCACCCGATTCGCGAATTGGTTTCCGATGTTTGGCGATGACGCCAAGCGGAAATTGCTGGACGGCCAGGTGGAAGCGATTCGAGCGGGCGCTGCATCGGTGTTTGCCAAACATCTGGCCAGCTGCGATGCGCGTTCGCCGTTGGATCGGATGCTTTACGCTGACAGCAAGCTTTGGCTGCCGGATTACTTATTGCTTCGCGGCGACAAACTGACGATGGCGAATTCGTTGGAAGCGAGGGTGCCGTTGCTCGATCACAAGCTAGTCGAGTTTGCTGCCCAGTTACCGGACTCGATGAAGCTGCGTGGTTCTCAACGCAAGTATCTTTTGAAGCAAGTTGCACGTCGTCTCCTGCCTGCTGAGATCATTGATAGAAAGAAACAAGGGTTTCCGATTCCGATCGAGCGTTGGCTTCGAAAAGAAGCCCGACCGATGATGCAAGACTTGTTGTCGACGGAGACGCTTGAGCGACGTGGCTTGTTCCATGTTTCGTTTGTCGAGCGGCTGATTCGCGAGCATGTCTCTGGTTACGCAGATCATTCGACGAAGCTCTGGGGGCTGATGAGCGTTGAGATGTGGACCAGAAAATTCATTGATCATGAGGGTGGACTTACGGCGGCAGCGTGTGGCTCGTCAGCGACGGTTCCAGACGCGGAGGGGTGTTTGTCGTGAAGAATGGCGACGATCTCAAGATCCTTCCGTTTGATCAATTGCTCGACTGGGATGGTTTCGTGGAACGCAACACCCAAGGAACGATCTTTCATACTTCCTCGATGATCCGAACAATGGGATCAGCCAAAGGGCACAGTCCATTCGCTCACGCCGCGGTCGACGAGAATGGTGCGATTTGCGCAATGCTGGTAGCCGTCAAGGTCTCGACGCTTGGACGCTGGGCCGATCGCATTGCAGCTAGATCCATTCTGTATGCCGAGCCAATTTTTCTTGAGTCATGGGAGGGACGCAGGGGAGTTGCGCAGCTAGTTCGTCATCACGACAACTACATGCGTCGACGCACACTCTTCGCGGAAGTACGTCCTTTTTTCGCAACCCCTGTGTCGGAAGATACGCTGGTGAATCAAGGGTATGAGTTGCTCGGCTATTACAACTATGAGTTGGACCTTCAGCGACACGAACAGCAGCTTTTTATGGGGCTCGATTCCAAGTGCCGAAACAACCTACGCTCGACTCAGCGACGCGGCTTGATTGTCCGAGAGGTTGAGCCGTTTAGCGAACTGAATCGTTTCTACGCGATCGTATCCGAGAGTTACTCAGGCTCCAAAGTCCCGCTGGCCGATCGAAGCCTTTTTGAATCTGCGTTTCGAGAAATGCCACCAAATGTCTGTCGTGTTTTTCTTGCCGAATATGAAGGAGAAATCGCCGCTGCCGCCTGTTTTCTTGCTTATAAGGATCGCGTGGTTTACTGGTATGCCGGAGCGAAGCGCATTCAAGGTATCTCGGCTATGTCCATGATCTTGTGGGAAGCGATTACAAAATACTCGGTTGAAGGTTATCCGTTGTTCGACTTTGCAGGAGCTGGTTGGGAGGGTGAAAAATATGGACCAGGAAAATTCAAAGCCAAGTTCGGTGGAGTCCTAACGAATTTTGGACGATATCGCAAAGTCTATTCACCATGGAAGTTACGTTGCGCATCGTCTGCCTACAAGATCATGCGTGGCTGGATTTCACCGTCCGTTCCATCTCGATGAAAGAATCAATGCAAACCACACCTCGCTCAAAGCGCATCTTGATGATTCTGGAGAATGGATGCTATCCGCAGGATTCTCGCGTCTATCAGGAAGCCATAGCGTTGTCCGAGGCGGGTTATAGGACTACGGTGATTTGCCCGACGGGTAATAACCGCAGCCTGTACGAGCTGGTCGATGGGGTCCATGTTTACCGTTATCCGCGACCTCCGGAGTGGAATGGTTTGCTGGGCTATCTCTTCGAGTATGCATACAGTTTGGTAATGGCCTTTCTAGTTGCCACTTGGGTCTTGCTTCGAAGTGGGTTCGATGCGGTGCATGTTCATTGCCCACCCGATCTCAATTCGATGCTCGCGATCTTTTTCAAGCTGCTTGGGAAGAAATTTGTGGTTGATCTGCACGATCTCTCACCCGAACTCTATCAGGCTCAGAAGGAAGGTCAAGGTAGTCCACTTGTAATTAAGGGGTTGCGATTTTTTGAAAGACTCGCGAGCCGAAATGCACATGCTCTCATTGCCACCAACCAAACGCAACATAGGATTCAAATCGATCGATGCGGTGCCGATCCACGACGATGCTACATCGTGCGAAACGGCCCCAGCGAACGCTTTACTCCGGAAATCCATCTGCTCGAGGAATTGAGGCCCCCAGGAAAAACGATTCTTGGCTACGTCGGATTGATGGGTTTTCAAGATGGAGTCGATTACTTCATTCGGGCTTTGTCAAAGGTCCACGAACAGCGGACTGATTTCCTAGCGGTACTTGTGGGACGAGGACCCGCACTGGAATCCCTAAAAAAACTGACCGAAGATTTGAAGTTGAAAGACCATGTTCTATTCACCGGATTCGTCGATTTCCAAAAAGTGCCTCGCTACATTGCGTCGTTCGACATTTGCATTACACCCGACCCAAGCAACCCATACAACGATAGCTGCACGACTATCAAAACGATGGAATACATGGCTATTGGTCGGCCTACGGTTGCCTTTCGAACAAAAGAAAACGAAATCACTGCCGGTGAGGCTGCTCTTTACGCCGAAAAGAATAATGTCGATGAGTTTGCTGAGCTCATTTTGAAGCTATTCGATAGGCCCGAAGTGCGCACGCGAATGGGGGAGATCGGGCGAGCGCGAATTGAACAGTCGCTTGGGTGGTCGCATCAGCGAACGATTTTGCTTCAAGTGTACGATGACCTGTTTGCAGGGCGTTTAAAAGGCGATTTACCAATGTGCGACTCGCCAGTGGCTCCTGGTCTGAGCCATGACGCATTGGAAGCCCAGTTCTGTTTTGAAGGCAGGCTAAACGAAATACTCAAGCGCGGCCTCACCAAAGACATGACTAAGGCCAGACTTTCGACAGCGTTTCGAATGTACTATCGATTTCGCAAGTTTCTACCCATTAAGGCGAGGCAGTTGTTTCAAAAAACGCGGAATAGGGGACTATCTTCTCGAGGCAATTGGTACATTCCCGAAGCGTTACACGAATACACGGAAACGCTTAGCCAACCCTTGAATTCGCTTTGGCCGGAAGACGCAAGTTACGCATTGGTCTTGACGCACGATATCGAAGAACAGCAAGGTGCGTCGCTGGTTTCCAAGCTGGCCGAGATGGAGGAGTCGTTGGGATTTCGTTCGAGTTGGAATTTTGTTCCCTACAAATACAAAATTGACGATGGTTTGATTCGCGACCTGAAACAAAACGGGCACGAGATTGGGATTCATGGCTACAACCACGATGGACGATTGTTTCTGAGCAAGAGAATCTTTGACGCTCGAGTCCCCATGATCAATCAAGCGATCGAACGTTACGGCGCGGTCGGGTTTCGATCGCCGATGGTGCATCGCAATTTGCAATGGATGCAGGAGCTGAATATCGAGTACGACGCTTCGTGTTTCGATGTCGATCCCTATCAACCGATGCCTGGCGGCGTTGGAGGCATTTGGCCATTTTCCTCCGGGAAATTCGTCGAATTGCCCTACACGTTGCCTCAGGACCATACTCTCCTTGTTTCGTTAAGGGAGACTAGCGACCGCATTTGGCGAGACAAGTTGCAATTCATTCAGCGTCTTCATGGGATGGCGCTCATGGTGACGCATCCGGACTACCTAGATAGTCCATCTAGGTTGGCGGTCTATCGTGATTTTCTATCCTGGATACGGGATAATTCCGAACCTTGGCATGTGCTACCGAAAGATATTGCCAAATGGTTTCGCCAACGAAGGAGGTGAAAGGCAAAAAGGACATTCACACTCATTCGCAGATCCGCATCTCGCGGCCGTATAGCAAACATCGTTTTCCTTTTGCCGCGCCTGCTATCTGCTATTGGCTATTAATTACAAGTTCTGATTTCCAGTGCTCGATTGACAGCGGCGGCGACAAGACAGACAGACACAGTCGAAGACGGTTGACAAATGTGGCGTAAGCTTCCAGCTTGCGGATTTTGCACGGCGCTCTGATTGGCAAGCAGGATGCTTACCCCACGTTTTTTGAATTAACAATGCACTCGCAATTCAAAGAGCCAATCGCAGACAACTTTCCCCGTACGCCAGGATGGTTTTAACCGCAGCCCGTTTGACAGGCGACAGCCATACACTGCAACCCGCCAGGGCCAAGTCGTGGATTGCTTTGTCAAGCATCTACGCCGTCCTCGCCTGCCATCTTGTTGCAGCGTAACATCGGAACCCATACAATGCTCGGGGACGCTAGACGCGGGTGGTTTTGAATTCCTGTTCAATGCTGATGGCGAACCTCACGACAACCTTATTCTTCAAGCATACGACGCGATCGGTGCCGCAAAGGGCAAGAAAGCACTTGAGGCTGCATTCAAGGTTTTTGAGGGTGGCGTTCCCCCCAAAGACCAGAAAGAAAGAATGCAAAAATGGAATTCACGAAGCACCGATGTCAATCCGGATGAGATCTACTCGACAGCCCGCGCGGAAGTGCGAACAATGCTTGACGAATACGCACATAAACATCAGAAAGAATGGCGCACTTCACCGTAAAGGAAATGGTAACCAACCAATGCACCCCAGTCGCGGACGGTGCTTCGCTTGATGGCAAGTCACTCGCCGCGACGGGGTGATTGCTATACGTTCTGGCATTCAAACGCAATTGCCGTGCTCGTGCTCACTTTCCGATTTTGCTTCGATTCGCCACGCGTCCGTGGATATTCTTGCGAGGCCGTGAATTCTACTCCCATATTAAATTCAGAAGTTCAAAACGAGACGAACATATAAAGGATTATGCCGCCGCTCTTGTTTTGCTCGCAACTCCAACGAAACAGCAAGCGTTATGAATGCAAAGATATTACTATTCCTCGTACTTACAGTCTTCGTCATTGGGGCCATCGCTGGCGTTGGCTGGTGGGCGCTCAACGGGAATAGCAAACCTTGCGTCTAGCGTGGTTGTGTTTGACCATCCCTCTGGCGTTGCGAATGGTCACAATGCAGATCGGCCCACGCCTCTATTTGGTCCGGCCAATTCTTTTGTCCCCGTCCAAAACGATCAAGGAATTTCTGGCGAACATCCTCAATCCGCAATTTCTGTTTTCGATCTCAGGACAGGAAAATCCATCGGTAGTTTCGTCGGCAAATCTGAAATCGCGGTACTTATCGCTGCCCCGCCATTGGGCAATGGTGCGAACGTTGATCAACTTCAGTTGTTGCCGGATGCAGGGATTTACGATGAGCCACAGCAATAGAAAGGTGGAGGTACAACAAGCGACATAATGTTTTCTACTTTCACGCTCCGTCGTGCCGTCCGAACCCAGGTATTTGTTGGGATTCTGAGAGGACTGCACATGGAATGTGACTAGTACGATGATTTTTGTCGGCCATTCCGCATTCCAAAATTCCAAACTATGTTCATAGATGCCGGTGTTCACGGTTTGCGAGTCGGCCAACTTGGTTTACTATTTCCCTTTTGGAAATTCAAAACCTCGTAGGATTGCTATCTTTCATGGAGAAAACCAGGGTTGCCATCGTTGGCATGGGCACCGTGGGGACCGGTGTGGCCCGTTTGCTTTTGGATCATGGCGATCGGCTTGCGAGGCATGCAGGGCGGATTCTATGGCTTGAAAAAGCCACCGTGCGGGATCTCGGAAAGGCTCGCAACATCGATTTGCCAGCAGGGATTCTGACGGATGATTTGAAATTGATCCTGAACAACCCCGAAATTGAGGTTGTTGCGCACTTGGTCGGAGGCCTGGAGCCAGCCCGAACCATCATGCTGCAATTGTTGGAAGCGGGCAAAGATGTTGTGACCGCAAACAAAGCCCTTCTGGCCGAACACGGCGAAGAGTTGTTCGACCGCGCCCGAGCCTTGGGACGCACGATCGCATTTGAAGCCAGCGTGGGCGGCGGGATCCCGATTATCGCCAATATCAGTCAGTGTTTTTCGGCCAACCAAATTTTGTCCTTGCGTGGTATCCTCAACGGAACCAGCAATTACATCATCTCGCAAATGGAAGAGCAAGGTGCAGACTATGCCGTCGCCCTAAAACTGGCTCAAGAGCTGGGCTATGCCGAAGCCGACCCGACGATGGATGTGGACGGGAGCGACGCGGCCCAGAAGCTCGCTATTCTTGCACATCTGGCCTTCGGAGTACGGGTGCGTTGGCGGGATATCTATCGTCGAGGGTTGGAAGCGTTCCAGTTGGAAGACCTTAAGTACGCATCCGAACTCGGTTATCGAATCAAACTGATTGCAACGGCTCAGTTGCGAGCCAATGGCTTAGAGTTGCATGTCTCACCTACGTTGATTCGCAAAGGACGACCGCTGGCCGAAGTGCGTGGTGCCTACAACGCCGTGACTGTCGTCGGAGACGCGGTCGGCGATATGTTCTTTCACGGACAAGGAGCGGGCCAAATGCCGACCGCTTCGGCCGTCGTCGCAGATATGATCGATACGGCTTCCGGCAGAACGGATATCACCTTTCGCAGACTTGAACTGTGGTCCGATCGCGAGTCCAAGATTGGATTACTCCCGTACGATCAAACAACGGGCCGATATTACATGCGATTTTTCGTCGCGGATGAGCCCGGTGTGTTGTCTCAGATCACCGGAATCCTCGGCAAACACGCTATTTCTATCGCGTCGATTATTCAACATGAGCCAACTAGCGATCAGCAACCTCGCAAGGTCCCACTGGTCATCATGACGCACGAAGCCAATGAGCAAGCGGCCGCAGCAGCCAACGACGAGATTCGAAAGTTACCAAGCGTCAGCAACGAATGCGTCAAGCTTCGTGTCACTTAGATTGGCAAGCCAAGGCTGTTGGTAACTATGCTACGCACGACAATAAACCGATTGAAAACTCCAAAGGACGCTCAGCAATGAAATGGGTCATTATCATCCCGGATGGATGCGCAGACTATCCGATCGAATCACTGGGCGGCAAGACGCCACTGCAGCAAGCCAACATTCCGGCTATGGATGAGATCGCTCGACTCGGTTTGGTAGGTCAGAGCGACAATGTCCCTCTGCGCTTTCCGGCTGGCAGCGAAGTAGCCAACATGTCCTTGCTAGGATACGATCCCAATCAGTTTTTTACTGGGCGAGCCCCCATCGAAGCTGCCGCGCAAGGCATTCGGTTAGGACCCGACGATTGGGCGATCCGGTGCAACTTGGTCACCGTGCAGAATCAAATCATGGTCGACTTTACGGCCGATCATATTTCTACTGCCGAGGCCACTCAATTGCTTCGAACGGCACAGGAAGAGCTAGGGAACGAATCCTTAGAATTTAACCCTGGCGTGAGCTATAGGAACTTACTCATTTATCGTGGCAAGCCAGGGGGCTCCTCTCCCTTTTCGATCGATTCGCGAACCAGTGCTCCGCATGACCTGACCGACGGAACGGTGTTGAACGATTTTCCGAAAGGTCCTGGTTGCGATTTGCTTTGCCATTTGATGGAACAAAGCGTGGCTCTGTTTGAAGACCATCCGGTGAATCTAGCTAGGGTCGCGAGTGGCAAACGTCCTGCGACGAACCTTTGGCTTTGGGGGCTGGGAAAAACGCCACAGCTCGAGTCTTTCCATTCTCGCTTTGGAGTCCGCGGAGCGATGGTCACCGCCGTCGATTTGCTTCGAGGCTTAGCCGCATTGATTGGCTGGGATCGCATCGCTGCGCCAGGGGCAACCGGGTACCTGGATACCAACTACGCTGGCAAGGGCACTACCGCCATCGAAGCTCTTAAAACGCACGACGTTGTTTGCGTACACATCGAGGCACCCGATGAAGCGAGTCACGAGGGGCGTGTCGACGAGAAGATCAAAGCATTGGAAGCAATCGATCGCGATATTGTAGCCCCCATCCATCAGGCCCTCAAACAGCAAGGTGAATATCGCATTCTGGTCATGCCCGACCATGCGACGCCGGTTAGTACGAAAAAGCACTCACATGGGTGGGTACCATTTGCTGCTTGCGGAACTGATATCTCGCAAGATGCGAGTTTGACCTACGATGAGTTGTCGGCAGCCAATTCTGGATTATCGTATCCACGTGGCTGGGATTTGATTCCCAGGCTCATGCGAGGCGATTTGCGGTAGAGAGTTTATTGTCGAGGTCTTGCGAAACCTGATTGTTAAGGATCAAAAATGCCATTGATTGTTCAAAAGTTCGGTGGAACAAGCGTTGCTACACCGGAAAAAATCCAAGCGGCCGCCCGCAAAGCGATTCGCGCTCAACAAGAGGGCAACCAGGTCGTGGTGGTGGTGAGCGCCATGGGGCACAACACCGATCATCTCATCGAACTGGCCAAAGAAGTCAGTGAAGAGCCCCCTGCTCGCGAGATGGATATGCTGCTCAGCACGGGCGAGCAAGTCAGCGTGGCGCTCATGGCGATGGCCGTACATCGATTTGGCCATAAAGCGGTTTCGTTGACGGGGGCTCAAATGGGGATCCGAACGGACAATTCGTTCACCAAAGCCCGGATCAAGACGATTTCTACCGAGCGGATTCGTCGCTTGCTCGACGAAGGGAACATCGTTATTGCGGCCGGGTTCCAAGGGGTCGACGAGGATCTGAATATCACAACACTGGGACGCGGTGGAAGCGATACGACAGCGGTTTCACTGGCCGCGGTTTTGAGAGCCGATGCGTGCGAGATCTACACCGACGTCGATGGTGTGTACACGACCGATCCAAGACTGTTGCCTGAAGCTAGGCAAATGGGCCAGATCAGTTACGACGAGATGTTGGAATTGGCCAGTCTCGGAGCGGGAGTTATGCACAACCGTTCCATCGAGTTCGCGAAAAAATTTGACGTTCCTATCCGAGTGCGGAGCAGTTTTTCGGATGCACCGGGATCGATGATCGTTTCTAATCCTGAGTCAGCTACGGTACCGGTTTGCGGGGCTGCGCTGACCAAAGATGAAGCACGCATCACGATTCTAGGAGTACCGGACAAACCCGGGACCAGTTTCGAGATCTTCAAACGGTTGGCCGATCGCAAGGTAACGGTTGACATGATTGTTCAGAACATCGGCCAAGGGGATTTGGCTGACATCTCGTTTACCGTCCCGAATGCAGAATTGAAGGACGCGTTAAGGGCGGTAAACGAAGCCGCCAAAGTGGTCGGGGCGACGAGTGTGACGCACGACGATGAAGTTGCCAAAATCTCGGTGGTTGGATTGGGGATGGCTGCTCAGACGGGCGTAGCCCAGCGGATGTTTGAATCGTTGGCCGATGCTGGCATTAATATCCAGATGATCACCACCAGCGAGATCAAGATCAGCGTGTTGGTGAAGCGATCCGAAGCGACTCCGGCATTGCGTGCGGTACATCACGCCTTTGCATTGCACCTGAAGCCAGCCGATGCCAATCACTGGCAGATCGGTCAAAAAAACACAAGCGATTTGAGCGCCAATGAGATCATCGAGCGATTGCGCAATTCGAATATGGAACAATTGACGTTGCTCGACATTTCCATGGTTGGAGATCAAGCTCGTGTGACGTTGTCAGGAGTTCCGGACACACCGGGTTTGGCCCAAAAGGTGTTCAAACGGGTCGCGGAAGCGGGGGTTTTTGTGGACATGATTGTCCAGAGCTGCGACGGCTATCAAGGGGAAACGAGCCTCAGCTTTACCGTGCCCGAAGCGCAAATGGAGCACTGTATCCAAGTACTGGAGACGATGGACTGTAAGTTTCGCAAGATCAGTGGCTCGACCGAAATTGCCAAACTCTCGGTCAGTGGAATCGGCTTGCGAAGTCATACAAGCGTGGCGATTGCCATGTTCAAGTCACTTGCAGACTCCGGCATCAACGTGCTGATGATCAACACGAGTGAACTGCGAGTCAACGTGGTCATCGACGGCAAGCAAGGCCAACAGGGGCTAGAATGCCTTCAAAAGACCTTTGAAGCATCATTGCTTTGAAATCGTTGCGGCCTTTCGCGGAGATCGATACTGCGTAAAAGCGTTCCAGGGGTTGCCCCGGTTGCCCCCCGGCTAATGACTTGGGCCGCATTGCGGCGGATGTCGAAACTCGCTTTTACAACCGGACTCAAGTCATTCGCCATGGTGTTGGTCTAACCAGCTTCAATGAGGCCGCGCTCTTTCGAACGCGGAAAGTCCCGCGGCCAACGTTCCGCTTGCACTCCGTTACAAGCTTCAATGAGGCCGCGCTCTTTCGAACGCGGAAAGCGCGTGCTTAAAGCGATGGCGAAACCAGTCATCGCAGCTTCAATGAGGCCGCGCTCTTTCGAACGCGGAAAGGACGACAACTTCGGGTTTGCTACATGGGTGCAGTCGCTTAAATGTGGCCGCGCTCTTTCGACCGCGGAAAGCGACCGGTGGGAGGTAAGGCAGAAGAGCCCAATGCGGCTTCAATGAGGCCGCGCTCTTTCGAACGCGGAAAGCAACCGGTCTAACGGTCGTTCCGCTTCTCCAGATTTGCTTCAATGAGGCCGCGCTCTTTCGAACGCGGAAAGGTCATCCTCTGTGCGCGATGCTGTCACTTGCTGAGTGCTTCAATGAGGCCGCG
>JANPNA010000419.1:0-5572 GCA_031427235.1 Pirellula sp. | reverse complement strand
CCAGCACCCCCCCGAGCCGATACCGTCCGCCCCGACCTCCCCTCCGACGGACACCGTTCTTGCCTCCAACCATATAACACCCAAACGCGCCCATGGGGGAGACAAGCTCCCGCCTGAGCCGCGACCGTCCGTTCGGAGCTCGTCTCCGACGGACACCGTTTTGGCGTCCTACGAGTGCGGATCAGCCCGCAAATTCACACACCCCGCTCTCGCCTCGACCGCCAACGGCGGTCGAGGCGAGAGCGGGGTGTGTCAGGTGGCGTGTTGCTAGTAGGACGCCAAAACATGGTTGAGGGGAGACAAGCTCCCGCTCAACCCGAGAAATTGTTACCGAAAATCCTGCACGGCGCAGGGCTTGCCTCACGGGTTTGGTGACCCTGGACTATTGCAAATAATACTCATGAACGATCCCCAGGCTTAACGCCAAGTCGCCGAAGCTGCTCAGCTAGGCTTTCAGCCCGTTTCCGTTCTGCGTCCGCCCGCTGCTGTTCTGCATCCGCCCGCTGCTGTTCCTGTGCAACGCGTTCGGCACCTGTAGCTATAGACTCACCGGCGAGATCCGTCCAACGCAGCCATTCTTCTGTGTGCCCTTCGTAATTACCTTTCCATAAAGCCAATCCCAACTCCATCGATGGCATCAAAAGTGTTTCGCCCTGGATATGTTCATAACGTCCACCTCGCAACTCGAAGAACCTCAACTTCTCTGCTCGCAACCAAAGTTCCGGATCATAGATAACGTAGAACGGAATTCCAATGCGAGCATAACCTGTCAGTTTGTCTCCATCTTCGTTTCCTTCGCGGTTGGAAACGATCTCAATGACTACTTCGGGCGGCTTGCCATATTCCCAAACAAAGTACGAACGATTGGACTTTGGGAAAAGATTCTCAGGCGCCTGCACGTTCAGGCTCAACAGAACATCGGGAACATACGGGGGGACTCGAATGGCGTAAAAAAGGCCCACGTTGGCCATCGCAATGAAAGGAACCTCGGTCCTCCAACTCGTGTAAAGCGGCTCCGTCAAGAGTCGCCGTTGCTTCTCGCAAAAGAGATTATCCACGGGCTTGTTGCCCTCCGTAACCAAATGCTCTACCGACGGCCATTGCTCCACGGGCAAAGGGACAAATTCGCAGGTCCCTCACTTACGTATCGGGTTATGATTGGTAGTTTTCATATCGCCGCTCGCAACAAGCTGGCGACGCTTTCGGCGGCGCAGCCGCCGACTTCCTTTTGAATTTTTATGCATGCGGGTTTGGTACGACTCAATGGCAATCATGCAAAACTTTGGTAAGGTTTGGTTAGTTCGGGTATACGCCGATCGTTGATCTCCGAAAGCCACCAACGCGAGACTTCATGGAGATGCTCCAGCGATCGAAACGTTCTGCCATTGAGAAGATTTTTTTCGACGTAATCAAATGGCCTTTCCACTTTGCCTTTGGTTTGAGGGCGATAAACTTGGCAGGCCCACGGCTTGTAGCCACAGTGCGTGGCGAAAGCTAAGAACCGCGTGTTGTAGATCGGTTGCCCATCTTCCCAACGGTTTACAACCACTTTCATATTGTCGTAAAGGCAAGTAGCGGCCACTCCACCTAGATGCTCGAAGGCCGCGATGTGTTGCCTGACTGTCGTTTCAAAGTCTTGGCGTTCGGTGAAGTGAATGTATTGACGCCGCGAATAACCCAAGATGTAGCTGAACAGTTCAACTCGGCGGCGTCCTTCTTGGCTGAAATCGATATGGTAAGTCGACCAGTCCATCTGAGCTTGAGCACCCGGAGCGGTTTCGAAGCGGATCGTGGCAGGTTTTGGCTTGAGTCGATGCGATTTGAGGAAGCTGCGAACGATCGTGTACTGGCCCTCGAAAGCGAGAGGGCGTTGCCAGCTTCCTCGACGGATAGTCCTGCGAAATACCGAAGCTTGACGAGCTCAGCACAGAGAGCATCCTCTTTGGCGAAGCGCTCTAAAGGATCATCGATCGCCAGTACCATTTCCGGTTGCGCTACCATTTCGACATCCAGGTTGGTGAAGTCAATCCGCTTAAGCTCCCCACCATGTTTGATGCGAGCCTTGCGCCGAGCGCTCTCGACTAAAATTCGACGCATCGCTTCTGCTGCCGCTGCGAAAAAGTGGCCTCGATTTTGCCAGTTCTGTCCACCCTCATTACCAACCAGTCGCATATAGGTTTCCTGATCGCGTTTCAGGGCAATTTTTGCAAGTTGGCACAAATCGTTGAATACGGCATTCGGTCGAGATGAACCACCTTTCAGAACGGGCGCGTTCGGCTCACAACCGTCGTGATGCAGATGATATTCTCGCCCGCAAAAGGCTGCGCGAAAACGCTTCCCATTCCGCGAGGATAGGCTCGATATTCGCGAGGATAAATTCAGCTTAATTCTGTGCAATAATGCTGGCCAGGGCACCCAAGACTTGACCTTTCGTAGCGATGTTACCCTCTGTTTTAATGTCTCGCCCCATGCGCCTTTGTCTTCAATGAAATCCATCGATTGACTCTTCATGGGAGTTTGATCGGCTGCAGGTGACGTGGGCCGGTGCGTATGAACCGAATAGGTTTTTAGTCGATCCCCATTGGGCAACCGTGGCTGTGTTGACAGCATCGACCGTGATTTGCGGATCACCACTGACGCTGTTAATCTTTACCACCACCGTCTCGTCTGCTTCAACAATCAAATCATCAATTGCAGTCACATCAATATTAGCTGTAGTGCTGCCTGCCAGGATCGTGACCGTACCGCTGAGAGTCGTGTAATCCACGCCTGCGGTTGCCGTGCTACCCGCCTGAACGCTGTAGCTCACGGCGGTGTTGGTCGAACTGACCTTCGATTGGGTTATGGTGAACTTCCCGGCTACCGGACCTGCTTCATTGGCGTTGAGAACGTTATCGATGGTGATTGTTGCAGTATCATCGTTTGTGATCGTACCCGTGCCTTCCAAAGTAATTCCACTACCGCTGAACGACACGGAGCGACCACCAACCGCCAAGTTGGAAAGGATCAGCTTGAGCGTTTCGTCAAGCTCTACCTTACTATCGCCGGTTGTGCTTACATTGACAGTAAAGGGAGCACTAAAGCCAGCAGCGAACAAAGTTACATTGGCGGATGATATGCCCGTATAGTCGCTGTCGATGGTCATGGCCGTAACATCTCGCGTTGCTCGATCGGCGGTGACCGCTACGTCGACTGGATTGTCGATCGTCACGCTAAAAGCAAGCATGCCATTTTCGACGATGTTGGAATTGCTGATGGATATTATCGCGGTGTCGTCGTTGGTGATGGTAAGTGTAGAGGTCGGATTCGTCGTACCGACGTTGCCGTTGTCGCTAGGATTTGCCAACGACAATGCGATCGTCTCGTTCAACTCGACCGTGGTGTCTCTCAGGAATTCGATCGGTACCGTCCGGCTCGTTTCGCCATTGGTAAAGCTGACCGTGATCGGCCCGGCGATAATGTCCGTACCGACCGTGGCTCCATTGCTGAAACCGGACGCTAAACTCAATTGGACGCTGGTAGCGCCCGTGGTATTGACGGAGCGGGTGACAGTCACGAGGCTAGTTGTGTTGGTCCCGTTGCCTTCGTTGGCCGAAAACGTGGCGAACGAGAAATTGTAGACCGCCGCCGGGACGACTTGGACTTGAGCTGTTACCCCGCCGGTCGATAGTGCACCGAGATTGTCTTTGGCCAATACAGCGAAGGCATTCAGCGTGCCGTTGGCGTTTATCCCTGGTGTCCAGTAGGCGTGGTTCTTAGGGGGATTTAGTGGGTCGGTAGGAAAAGTCCAGGGATTTGTTATCCTTTTGGGATGAACGAATTAACCACAGAGCATTTCGCGAGTCTAGCTACTATCGTTACACATGCGGCTATACGTACACGAAGAGCCTTCATCGTGGCTTAAGGTTCGTATGATATTCTTGCAAAAAGATAGATCTCTCGCACGTTTTGCCTTCAGCACCTCCGCAGCAATTGGAATCAGAGCTATGATCGAGCAGACCAACAAGTTAATTTCGGACCACACCCAACGCCGCCTTAGCACGAACGGCTGGAGATGGCTAATAGCGATAACGTTAATGGTGTTAATTGGGTTTGGGAGTCTCGTTTTTGTTGTTCAACCTTGGGGACCTAGTTCCGCTTGGGAGGCAGCGGATCATAATCGCGACGGTATTTTAACACGGGATGAAATGGCGCTATTTGTGACACAGAAGCCGCATCGCACGGATCGACTACTTTTGCATTTCGATGCCGCTGATGTCGACAAGGACGGAGTTGTCACTTTGGCAGAGTCTGGCAGGTATGGTAACGAAATCGGGAGCAAAGAACCGTTTCTGCGCGAGGCTAAGCAATAAGATGGGCCCGTTTCCAGCAACTTGTCGCCGTGTACGATGCGAACGCCGCGTTTGACTTTGGTTTCCGATGGGAAACCTCGTCGTCGTTTACTCATGGTTTCGAAAAAAGGAATCATCAAAAGTTTCGTCGCGCATGGTAGAGCTCCTTCGCAGTAATTCGTGTGGGAAGTAAAAAATGACTCGCCGCGCCCGTGAGACAACAGCGAGTCAAAACAAAATCATTTGAACGAAGTGTTAGTTCAGACGTTTCGGTTGCAATGATGTAATCCGAACAGGCAGTTCAAACTTCAGAGCCGACGACTGGATTCGCACCAGCATGGACCTGTTTTACAGACAGCTTGGACTCCCAAGTCCAATCGACCCAAATAAATTCCAAGTGACGCAGGCGGGATTCGAACCCGCAATCGCGAAGGTTTAAGCTTCGCCGCTGTACCAGTTCGCGTACCACGTCATGCTCGAGTGGTGCGAGTGGGACTCGAACCCACGCTTTGCGCCGGTAAAGTTTCTCCGGAAAGTTCACTGTGCTGCCGCTACACCACAACCTGATGAATGGTTATGGCTATGCGTTTCAAGCGACTAAGTGATTGCATCGTGTTCTCCTTTGTGATTTGTTGTTTAGTGGTAGCCCTGAGAATTGAACTCAGCGCGATCCGCTAATCAGACGGATATGGGCTCCAGCCCTCGACTACCGTTTGTTGCCTTCCGCTACGCGAAAGTTGCGCTACGTTCACGGAGTGCAAGGCGACTTTAGTCGGGTGTGTCGGAATCGAACCGCTCTCGATCGCCCCAAACGACCTGTGCTAGCCATTACACTTCACGCCCGATAGTTGTTTTGTCAGTGGACCTGCAGGGATTTGAACCCGAACTAGCTGGCTTGAAAGACCAGCAACCTCACCAGAAGTTGAACGAGCCGTATTGGTTATGTAGGTGCGCACCTCTAGCGCAGTTGTTATCTATGTGTTTTTATAAGCAACGCATTCAGTGGACTGGGAGGTGCTCGAACCCTCCTCTCCGGCTCTTCAAGCCAGCGCTATACCGTCTCAGCTACCAGTCCATCTGTAGTTAAAACGTTGGAAATAGGCACGAAAAAACCCGGTGTCACTTGTGGTAACACCGGGTTCGCCAACGTTTGCTTCGTTAGAACGGCCGAGTGTTACCTTCGATATGGTTGCCCATTCAAATGGAAACAGGGGAGCATATTCGCGTTTTGCAACACGATA
>JANPNA010000418.1:0-26637 GCA_031427235.1 Pirellula sp. | reverse complement strand
AATAGCCCGGTTCAGGAGCAACGCCTACACGCTTTATTGGCTTTGCGAAACGTAGATTCAGGCTGGACGCTCGAGACCCGAAAAAAGTACTTTCAATCGCTCAACGAGGGATCGAGTTTTGTACGGGGCGAAGGGATGGAGAAATTCTTGAAACAAATCCGGAGCGATGCCACGGCCAAACTAACCGAAGACGAACGAATCGAACTGGCCGATTTGCTGGAACCAAGCGTCGACACCACCGATATGCCGCCGGTGATTGTCTCGCGTCCGACGGTAAAGCAATGGAGCATGAACGATCTCGTCCCAAGGCTATCGGCAGATCCGTACAAGCCTGACCGCCAGCGCGGTGCTGTTATTTTCGTTGAGGCGATGTGCAGTCGCTGTCATCGAAGCGGTGCACGTGGACCTGCCGTTGGCCCGGACTTAACGCAGGTCGCAAATCGCTTCAGTCGCAAAGATATTTTGCATTCCATCCTCGAACCGTCGCATGTGGTTGCCGAAAATTATCGCAAAGTGCAAGTAGCGACGAAAGATGGACGAGTCCTGGTTGGTCGGGTGCTGATCGCAGGGGACTATCGTTCACAGATGCTGCACATTGCAACGGACTCACTCAAAGCATCGGAAACGATTGAAATTGAGAAAAGCGAGATCGAGTCGATTCAGGAATCGGCGGTTTCACCGATGCCGTCCGGTCTGGTCGATGGTTTTCAAGCCGACGAAATCCTGGATCTACTCGAGTATTTATGGGTGGGAGCGTCGTAAAACATTGTCGCCTTTTGCTCCGCAAAAGTGCGTTAACGCGGCACACTTTCGCGGAGCGAAAGGCGACAATTTTTGGGTTTATCAAAGTGGCGTAAGCTTCCAGCTTGCGATTTCCCAAGATCAATTCGATGGCAGGCAAGATGCCTACCCCACTTTCGGCATGTCCCTGGCTTCACGCCAGGGGTTATGACCATCCAATCTAGAGGGAAGGTAAATATCCCCCGAGTAGAACTCGGGGGCATTCACTATCCGTTCGTTTGGTTCGAGCCTTACCCAGCGGTTGAATCCGTAAAGTTCCGATTCGCGAATGCTTCGTCGACGGCCTGAATCGACCGGCTTGTGATCTTCGATAGCAACCTAGATAAAGCACGAGAGCCCTTGTCGGCATCGGCTTTCGACTTCTTTGGCAGAGACTCAAAGTCGCTAGAATCCAGGTGCACCGACCACGATCCATCCACCAACGAATCGACTGTCGAATCGATGGCCCAATTCATCAAGTCATTTCTTGGGGAGCTTACCAATGCGAGCCGTTCTTCGACGGTATGGAAATTCCAGGCTGCCGCCAATGCTGGTTCCGATTCTTCGTCATCTCCAAATGTCGACTCGTCATCGCCATGCGCATGTGCCAAGTCACCAACAAAGGACTGGCCGTTGATCCAAGTGACAACTGGTACCGCCAATTGCTCTTGAGTGAGAAACTCGGGTGGCACAAACATCCAGAATGGATCGGCTACGGCGATCAGTTCTTCATCCTCTCCGTTCGTTGCTCTAGCTCCGACTCCGTCGTCGTTGAGAATCGTTCCGTTGACGGTTGCAATCGCAATCGTTGCCCCAACGGCATTCGCTAACGTAACCTTGAATGTCTCGTTTTGTTCTACGCTGGAATCCGCTTTGACATTGACCACAACATCGACGCTGGGCACGTTGCTCGCAAAATTGACTAGCACATTGCTCGAGAACCCACCGACAATGTCCTTGCTATTGGCATTGTTCGAACCCGTTCCCGATACTGTGTAGCGTACACTTGAAGTGCCGGAAAGATCATTGCCTGATCGCGTGATCGTAAATACAAAGGGAGTCGAAGCGCTACCGGTCCCTTCGTATTTCGATGCATCGGTTGCAGAAATCGCAAACGTCGGCGGTGCGGGTGCGGAATCGTCGTTCACGATTGTGCCTGAAGCAAAGCTGACGCCGATGCTGGTTGATGCCGATGGTGCCGACAGTGTGACCGTGAACCCCTCGTCGCTCTCGACAGTCGTATCGCCTTGAACATCAATCGTGATGACTTTGGTTGTTTCATTCGCAGCGAACGACACCGTCCCACTGGGCAGTGCATTTCCCACAAAATCCGATCCAGTTGCCGGGGAACTGCCTGATCCTGTCACCGTATAAGTGACGGTGGATGTACCTGACGTGTCGCCGGTCCGGTTGACCGTAAACGTGTAAGAGTTGCTGCCGCTATTGGTTTCCATTTTGGAAGCATCGGTGGCCGCAATACTGAGTGAGGCACCGCCAATCGCGACAATCGAGCCGCTGATCGCATATTGCCCAAGACTAGCGTAATCGGTGAACCCTGTCGGCGGATTGGTCGTTGGATTGCCTGCGCCTACACCATCAATTTTCAGATAGTACTGACCGGCGGCCAAATTGGCACTGAGACTTGCACTCAATGCCTGCAAGGGATTCGAGGAAGTGACCAACGTGCCGCTACTGTCGTACAGACTGGCTTCGAGGTCCAAATTAGCCCCGACCTCGGCAGGATTCACGTTCAGCGTGACGGTCCCCGCTCCAGTCGTAAACTGAAAATAATCGGAGTCCGTGCGAGTTGAAATCAATCCACTGCCCGAGACGGTTGTGCCGACAATGGAAAGGGCTGTTGCCGTCGCCGATGTGTTGCCATGGTCATCGGTTTTGTAGCTGAATCCGTTGTAACTCGTGATGACGTTTAGGTCGTCGGGACCTTTGTTGTAATTGGCGCCTGCCCCAGCATTGTTCGAACCGAAATACTCGCCTTTATCCCATTGAGACACATCCACATAGTAGCCCACGCCCATGATCGTCGACCAGTACGTGCTGTCGGTGCCCAATCCATGCCCAGAATAATAACTAGCCGTCGAGGTCCCATCGTGCGACAAACCTAGGCTATGACCGACCTCGTGACTTGCCGCTTCCGCAACCCCAACTTCACCCGTATTGAATACGAAGACGGGTGTATCGGTATTCCAGTTAAAACTGTTGATGTAAGCGATTCCACCGCAACCGCAATTGAACGCAACGTCTGCAGTCACGACCGTACGAATGCCCCATTTGGCGTCGCCATTGCCGGTATTGCGGAGGTCGTCCACCGTCGGCGCAATCGTTGTTACGTTGACTTGGAAAGGTGCAAAGTCCTCCGACACTCGCTTCCATGTTCTTTCAATAGTCGTTAGTTCCGTCGCACTGAAGTTGGCTTTATCAGCATCGGTACTATAGGCTGGCGAATTGATGTTGGTCACGTTATAGGAACTGTTCCAAGAAGTTCCGGTCGTCACGTGACCGTCGAAGTCGAGGTATATCGTATGGTTCGCGCCGGGTAGGCTAGCAAAGGCGGGAACGTCCAAGGCCAAGTTCAATCGAGGTTCGAGTAGCTCGAAGGCAAACCGCCTCTTGGTTTTACGTGATCCTCGACGTCCGAAACGTTGCCAGATAGCAGCCTTAGGCATAATGAACTCCATTAAGATTAGAATTGAAGAGAAGTATGAAGAGGGGATTATGACAACTGATTTCAAGGGTGTCAAACTTCCAAAAGCGACAATTTTGAAAGGGCAATGCCCTTGGAGCGCCACAGTGTAGAACGGCACTCCGTGCCGTTTTTCTCGGCACGGAGTGCCGAGCTACTCTTTATTGCAACCCCGCTTTTTAGTCATGGACAACGCACTAGGGAATTTTGAATCCGTCTCGCGATCCGTCAAACCTCTCTATTTCTTCCAATCTTTCGTGTAAACTGATTTCTCCCACCCTTCCACGACTTCAGCAGGAAACCATTGTGCCTCCCTCCCAACGTAACTGGCTAAAGCTGGCTCTTTTGATTGTTTACGGCATCTCGATTCCACGATCCAACGCGGACGATTTCCCAACTCCGCTCAATTCTGAAAAGTCGACTACGAGTCCGATGCTTCCTGAGGAGGTCGTCAAATCGGCCAAACTGCCGCCTGGATTCGAGCTTGCGGTCTTTGCATCAGAACCCAACGTCCAAAATCCGATCGCGATTACCACCGATGAACGGGGCCGCCTTTGGGTAGCAGAGAACTATAGTTGGGCGGGTGGTGGAGCAGGTGGCTTCGACGGAAATCAGCGAGACCGAATCATCGTCCTTGAAGATCAGGATGGCGATGGAAAGCACGATAAGCGAACTGTCTTTTGGGACGATGCGAGGAAACTGACCAGCATCGAAGTTGGCAACGGAGGGGTTTGGGCCATCTGCTTGCCGCATCTTCTTTTCTTTCCCGACCGAAACCGGGATGATATTCCTGATGGACCTCCGGTCGTCATGCTCGACGGATTCGATGAAGGGGGCATCGGTCACACGCCAGCCAACGGTCTGAAATGGGGACCCGATGGTTGGCTATACGCTCGACACGGGATCCAAGCGACCAGCAATATCGGCAAACCAGGCTCGAGCGACTCGCAGCGCATCAAGATCAATACCGGTGTTTGGCGATACCATCCCATCCATGGTTCCGTCGAACCAGTGATGTACGGAATGACCAACTCGTGGGGATTCGATTTCGATCAGCACGGCGAGATGTTCGTCATCAACACGGTTATCGGCCACCTCTGGCATGTTGTCCCTGGATCGCACGTAGAACGCATGTACGGTGTCGACTTGAATCCGCATACGTATCAATTGATCGAACAGACGGCCGATCATGTTCATTGGGACAATGGCGAAAAATGGAACACCGTTCAAAAAGGCATGTCGGACAAAACCAATGCGGCAGGTGGTGGGCACGCCCATATCGGCTTGATGATCTACCAGGGGGACAACTGGCCTGAAGACTATCGCAATCGCCTGTTTACTCTAAACCTGCACGGCCTCCGCATCAATAGCAATCTCTTGGAGCGACAAGGGGCTGGCTATGTCGGCAAGCGTGCTCCCGACTTCTGCTTCATATCCGATCCTTGGTTTCGCGGGATGGATTTGATCACAGGGCAGGATGGCGGAGTCTACATGGCGGATTGGAGCGATACCGGCGAATGCCATGATCACGATGGGGTCCATCGGACCAGCGGTCGCATCTATAAACTCACGCATGGCAAAACCAACTCGGCCAAATCGGTAGATCTGTTCACCAAGTCGGACGCTGAGTTGATTGCGTTCCAATCGCATTCGAACAGTTGGTGGCCAAGAACTGCCCGGCGGGTCTTGACGGAACGTTATGCGAAAGACAAATCGGCCTCGGATCGATTAGGAATTCGCAAGCAGATTCAAGCGAGTCTCGATACGGCGACCGATGTCCCGACGCGGCTTCGATTGATTGAAACTTGTTACGCTGTCGGGGCTGCGGACGAGGATTGGTTGCTGGCAAGACTCGCGGCGAACAATGAGCATGAACGAGTTACTGCGCTTCGATTCCTCGTCGATCGATTGTTGCCCAACGAAATTTCACCATCCAATAGCGTGAAGGATGCGTTGCTCCAACTTGCAGGTCAAGACCCGTCCGGCTTAGTCCATCTCTATTTGGCTTCGGCACTTCAGCGATTGTCAGACGCCGATCGATGGCCGATCGCGATGAGGCTCGCATCGAAATCGGAACTGCGTGAGGATCGCATGTTTCCGTCGATGCTTTGGTATGGAATAGAATCTGCAGTACCTCGCGATCCCGCACAGGCGGTTTCGCTCGCCAAAAACTCTTCGATCCCTCGATTGACGGAGAACATTGCTCGCCGATTGACACTGGAAATCGAATCCCGACCAGAAGTGGTGGTTCCATTGCTGGCCGAAGCCAAGAGCGAAAAATTCCCGTTTCCGGAGCAAGTCGTGGTGGGAATGGCCAAGGCGCTCAACGGTTGGCAGAAGGCAACACCGCCTGCCAACTGGAGTTCTTTCGTAAAACGATTCGAAAAAAGCGATTCGAAGGATCTTATGCGGGACATACAAGGCTTGCGTCTGGTCTTCGGTGATGGCCGAGCCATCGTCGAATTGACGAAGATCATCGACGATACCAACGCAGACGCGGAGGCGCGTCGTCAGGCGCTCCGTTCCCTTTTGAGTGGACGCCCGCCCGAATTTGCTCCCACGCTTTTCAAATTGCTCGGAGACCGAGCGATGGTGCGAGAAGCGATCCGTGGGCTTGCGCAGTACGATCACGTGGACGCTCCAAAACAGATTCTCAACCGATCGAAGAGTTTTGGTCCCGCCGAACGTGTCGAAATGATCAATACCCTTTCCTCGCGTCCAATATTTGCAAAAGCACTTCTGGCAGCCGTTCGGGAGAAGTCGATTGCACCGAATGAGGTCTCAGCTTTTCATGCACGTCAAATTCGTTCGTTCGATGATGAGGCGTTGAACCAGGAGCTGACGGAACTATGGGGAGACGTTCGCGGCACCGCGGATGACAAAAGAAAGCTGATCGAGCACCTTCGATCGGAACTGCCTGCCGATACTGTTGCCAAGAGCAATCTGCGTGCTGGTCGAGCCCTCTTTCAAAAGAACTGCGCCAACTGCCACGTGCTCTATGGAGTCGGAATCAAGATTGGCCCGGATCTTACCGGTTCGAATCGAAAGAATCTGGATTATCTCTTAGAGAACATGATCGATCCAAGTGCGAGCGTCGGGGCCGATTTCCGAACCATGATCGCTTTGCTTGAGGATGGCCGAGTTGTCAATGGCGTGGTCACCGCGACAACCGAGCGGACTCTAACACTGCAAACCGTTCAAGAACCCGTGACCCTCGATCGGAAGGAGATCGCATCGATCAAACAGTCTACGACGTCGCTTATGCCTGATGGTTTGCTCCAAAATCAAACGCGAGAACAGATTCGGGATTTGATTGGTTACCTGATGTCGACGGATCAGGTTCCATTACCTGAATAATTCGTTGATAGGTTGAAAGTCTACATAGCTTGTCCCTGAGGCGGTTTCCACGAAGTGAAACGCGCGTCCCGACGGCGTTTCCTCGACTTTTTTCGTCCAGTCGATCCCCATTGCAGAATAGATGGTGCAAGCGACATCCTCCATGTAGATGGGTCTGCCAGGGGACCAACCGAAATCTGTGATCGTACCCCCGACTGCATCCGTCTTGCCGATGACGCCACCTTGCACAATTCCGCCACCTGCGAACATACCGCAATGAGCGTGGATATAGTGTTCGCGACCCGCCCGAGTTGCGCTAACTTCACCAGGCGTTCTTCCAAATTCACTCATGCAAACAATCAACGTTTCATCCAAAAGCGACTTAGAACGATCACGACTCCCTGGTAAAGCAGCCAAATCGAGAACCAGCGACGTGAAGGCTTTATCCAACTCGCTCATCAACACCGGGTGATTGCGTGAGCTTGGTTTATAAATATCGCTATGATGGTCCCAACCACCATGACTGGCCAGGATAAATCGAGTCCCCGCGTCGGCTCGCAACAAGTTTCTCGCAAGCGCAAGCGAAGTGCCAATCGAGGATTGTCCATAACGCGTTTTGTCGTCGTCGTTTATCGAAAAAATATCCGGTACGCGAGGATCGTTCATAATATTCCACGCGCCACGATAGTATTGGTGGTAATCGGTAAAACTGCGGTCGACGCCCGGTTGGCTTTGTCGCAGCCCTTGATCCAATGTTTGGAGTCGACCCCAGCGGCGTTGCATGGTTTCTGCCATCTCTTTGCGAGGCGCAAGGTCAGGTGGTCCTTTGTCGATGGAGAGATTCAGCGGTCCATATTCAGCCGAGAGAAATCCATTGTTGATCAGACCCGCTTGATTCCCGGACATATTCATTGAGATATAAGCTGGCAGCGAATCGGTCGTTCGCCGCTCATCGGCCAGTTCATGACAGACGACTGCGCCAATTGCAGGCACTTCCTTAGACAGTGCCGGGTTTAACGGATGTCCCGTTTGAATGTAATATTGAGCGCGTCCGTGCACCGCATCCCACGCCGCCATCGATCGGACGACGCTCACTTTGTCCAGAATCTTGGGTAGATTTGGGAATACGCCCACCGGTAACATCACACCGTTACCGCAAGTTTGGATGTCAAAATAATTGGGGGTCCAGGGGCCTTGCTTTGCGTCCAGCGAATCCAACTGGCTCATGCCACCCTCAAGGTTAATAAAGATGACTTGGCGCGCCGTGCCCTGCGGCAGCTTGTCGTCGGCTGCCTTAACGCGCGTGGTGGCCATCCAGGGTAGTGAACCACCCACCACGCTTAGTCCACCAAGCCGAAGCAGTTCCCGACGGTGTAGATAAAAAGGAGATCGTTTATCAAAAGAATGGGTCATGCTCGTGCACCAGTGCTGGAATCAACAATCCGCTAGTAGTTGAAAAGAAAGTCGAGCTTGTTCAACAAGCTCCATTGAAGGTCCTCGATACCGATTTGACGATTCTCGGCAATCCAAGTTCGAGCGATTTCGAGTTCAAGTTCTGTCGGTTTCCTCGACAACGATCGCAAGTACATGGCTTCAATAATCTGGTCATTGGATAGATTGGAATCGATCATCGTTTTCGAAAAACTTGTGCCGCTGGCGGACACGCGACTGGTGACGAACTTGCTATTCATCATCATCATGGCTTGGAGAATCGACCCGTTCTTGGCGGGATTTGCCCATTCGCGATTCGACTGACCGAACGTTCTCAACAACTGTTTCGCATCCCCGTCTCCGATGTTTTCCGGCGTGGCAGCTTGTGTCCAATAGCGAATGGGGGATTGCGGCGTCCCATAAAGCATGTGCTTCCTCGGGTAGTCTGGGTAGACTCCCGTGGCTTCCACGATGGCATCGTGAAGTTCCTCGGAACTTAACATGCGAACGTAGTGTCGGGCAAAGTACGGAGTGTAGGATGCTTGCCATTCGGAGTCAAAATGGGAGGAAAGCTGATAGGCTGAAGATTGGGTTAAGACTCGCATGAGGGACCTGAGACTGAAACGATTGTCCGCAAAATATTTCCCGAGGTCTTCTAGAAGTTGCGGATTGGTCGGTTGAATGGTCCACGGCGCCGGTGGCGGGTTGTCTGGATCCTGTCTAGCGAGATCAAAACCGTCGACTGGTTCTACAATTCCAAGCCCAAAGAATTCCTTCCAAAAGAGATTAGCAGTGGCTTTGGCAAACTGCGGATGCGTGGTCAACATCTTTGCAAATTGAGTGCGCAAAGGACGATTCGGATCCGCGGACTCACCCGATAGCATAAAGGTCGGTTGGACAGGTTCTCCGCTCCGATGCAATCGGACTGAGCTCGCGGACTGGGAATCATAACCACTACCGTCTTCGGATATCGTAAATCGATCCTGAAACGGTACGATGCGGACCCGGGTCTTGCCGAAGAATGCGGCCAACGACCAAAGGTCTTCGCGTTTCTTCCTAGAAAGTCCCAAATCGACTTTCTCTAAAAAGCCCGCTCCACCATGACACGAAATGCATTGGAAATTGAGACCCAGAAAGAACTTCGAAGATTGGATAACAATTTCATCGGAGGTATCCTCGTGCCGATCGGAATACATCGTGTCACCGGGAATATGCCATCTGGCCAAATAACCGGAGGGGGCTGCATCGGGCATCCAAACCGAGTTTGACGCAGTGGCTGTCAATAACTCCGTTACCATTTGATCATAGGGTTTGTCCTGGCTAAGTGACTGTCGAATCCACTTGTCTAAATTTTCCGTGGAAGGATTGCCAATGCGATTGGCGCAGTTTCGAAACAGGTCACCGTACCAGTAGGCCCATTTGTCGACCCATGCGTCCGAAGCGATTAAGCGGTCGATCTCCCGATCTCGCTTGGCGGCGTCGGCATCGCTGACGAACGTTGCGATTTGATCAGGTGTCGGAATTCGTCCGGTCAAATCCAAATGAACGCGACGTAGAAAGGTGGTGTCATCGGACACAGCGGCGTGTGGAATCTTATTCCGTTGCATCGCTTCGAACAAATGATCGTCGATAAGATTGCGACGAACGATTTCAAGATTCGCATTTGCTGGCTTAGGGAGTTTTTCAACAACCGAAGAAGTCTGCTGACTGATTTCGGCATCAGGTCGGGCTCGGTTGACTTTTTCAGGCGCATGTTCTGCGTCCTTGGGCAGTACCGGAATCGGTTTTTTCGCGGTTTCCTTTTCTTGAGCTAATACGGAAGGAGACATCCCCCAGAAAAGGAAGGGTATGCAAAGCCAGGTCGCACGCAAGGCATGGAAACGTTGAATTGAAATAACGACATTCATTTCGACTCTTCCTTTTCCGGTTTGCGGCTTTCCAACTCCGATGGAACGGCCGTGGAATCTGCTCGAATAGACAACGTTTCCATCCTACCATCTTTCGTAAGAAGTCGAATAGTTCTATTTCCGCGATCGCAAACATAGAGGCCGCCATCGGGGGCGATTGCGACCTTTGCCGGCACAAATAGCGTTGGAATCGACTCACCCCTGTCGATATTTATTGGTATTTTGACCGCTGCGCTCGGGTGACCGGAGCCAGCTACCGAAAAGACGATACCGTGTACGACGGAACGGATGCGATGATTTCCGCTGTCTGAAAAATAGAAGAAATTGGGTGAGACGACGGCTAGATCAAGCGCCGATAAGATTTTTGCTTTGGTAGCTAAATCGCCGTCACCAGAAAAGCCCGCACCGGCATCATCTGAACCCTTTCCAATTCCGCATACCGTCTCGATTATCCCATCGGACGACACATGTCGAATTCGGCTATTCCCGGAATCGCTAATGTAGAACGATTTGTTGTCGCAGCCGAAGGCAACCGCCGTCGGCAGACTGATTTGAGCCGACGTTGCGGGTCCGCCATCACCCGATAGTCCCGCTGTCGAACCACCTATCGTAGTAATGATGCCATCGATTCCGATTCGCCGAACGACATGATTGTAGGTAT
Organism: Pirellula sp.; assembly: GCA_031427235.1. GTDB lineage: Bacteria > Planctomycetota > Planctomycetia > Pirellulales > Pirellulaceae > JBKCUI01. The sequence continues at coordinate 15,821 of JANPNA010000418.1, read as the reverse complement.
CGGCTACGAGCAAATTGCCCAGAGGATCGACCGCTATACCTTGTGGGTTGTTCAAACCGGCTTGAATGGCGGGTCCATGATCGCCGCTCAATTCCGAGGATCCGTTGCCAGCCACGGTTGTAATCGTAAGCGTCGGCAGATCCACTTTGCGAATGCGATGATTGTTGGAGTCCGCAATCAAAACAGCGTTATTGGCCACATCCAGTTTCAAATCGTTCGGTGCGTTGAAGGCTGCTTGTGATACAAGTTCACCGTCCCCCGAAAAACTCGCGTGACCCGTTCCGCCCCAAAATGTCAATCGACCGGACGCATCGAGCTGCAAAATGCGATGAGATTCAATATCGGAGATTAACAAACTACCATCCAACAGTCGCACGATTCCGTTCGGTGCCAACAGCGTCGGTGTGACCTCATCCTCTGCGTTACCACGATGGCCAAGCGTTATCGCGAAGCTCAAAGTAAGTAGAGTAAGCATTGTGCGGAAAATTATTGTCCGTTCTTGAATGTGGCATAGGCTTCCAGCCTGTGATTTGAGGACCAAAGGCTGCAAGCCTATGCCACTTATTTTCCGCACGATGTTAAGTGGTACGTATTTCCAAAGCTGCGTCATTCGCATTTTCTCTCAGCTCAAAAAACTTCTCGGACGAATATCTTACGACTCTATCATAATCTCGATAGCGGCACAGCGAGACCATTGTCGTTTGTAGCCCAGAAGCCATAGTGGTGTAGGACTCGCAGGGAAGCGAAGGTTTCGCTCGATTACCCAGGCAAGAAAAAACAGGGATCCTAGACTTCGTCAACCGCGTCGGCCAACCACGAAATACACGAAAGAAACATCCGTCACTCCGCGACTCGCGGTCAGTGTACCCCACGACCCGAGGCAGCGTTCCTTCTCGAAAAACGTGGTCCGCTCGGGACGGGTTGGAATTCCGTGCTTTGCTGGAAATACGAATTGGATCCAATCAGGTTCCATTATAGAGGACATTCGTCGGCGGAGCGACGGATCTACGTGGGCGACGGATCTACGGTTAGCCGTTGACAAATGAGGCGAGTCGTTTAGACTCGCAACTGGACTCGGGTGCTGAGCCAGCGTGTCGCTGGCTCGGAGAATAGGGAAAACGGTGAAAATCCGTTGCGGTCCCGCCGCTGTAACCGGAAACGAAGCCAACACAATTGCCACTACGGTCGATCGACTGTGGGAAGGCGTGGGCTGAGGATCATGCCGGAAGTCAGAAGACCTGCCCGATCGTCTGTTTTTTAGTGGTAGTACCCTCGGGAATTGGGGACTGTCGCGTTTCGTTTGCTCGTACTCATCAATCGCTGCGCTTTTCCCGCGTGAATGGGTGTGTTCCTGCTTAGCCTGATTCGTCGATGGCAATCTCTCACTCGCTGGCGCTCCGTAGGAGTTTCGACTCCGCATCATCATCGAGGAAAATGATGAACAAGCTTTTTGGCCGCTCCCGCGGTTTTACGTTGGTTGAGCTCTTGGTCGTGATCGCTATCATCGGGATTTTGGTGGGTCTGCTCTTACCCGCCGTTCAAGCCGCACGCGAAGCAGCTCGTCGTATGCAGTGTAGCAACAATGTCAAGCAAATCGGGCTGGCTTTGCTTAACTACGAATCCGCCTTTCGTGTCTGGCCATCGCAATCGACTGGCCCAGAGCCAGGTCGGAATTTCAATGCTCGTCGAGGCAGTTGGTTCACAGCCTCATTGCCTTACTTTGAACAATCCGGTCTGTACCAGCAATTCAATCCACAGCTCCATTGGCACGATGCGGGAAATCTAGCTTCGGTCAAGACATCGGTTCCGAGCCTTTCGTGTCCTTCGGCAATTCCGCGAGACGGATTTGAATGGACGGTTCTGGTTGACTATGCCAACGCGACCACCACTAACGCAACCTTCGGTCCTCGCAGTTTTTATCCGGGCGCGACTACCGACTACGCCAATGTGGGTGGTATTAGCACTCAGTTGAACGCTGTCCTACCGGTTGGCCAGCGACTTTCGGACCCGCTCAATTGTGGCATTTTGAAAGGGACTGCCGTCAAGCTGTCTGAGGTCAGCGACGGCCTATCCAACACGTTCCTCGTCGTCGAATGCGCTGGACGTCCCAATTTGTATCAAAACGGTCGTCTCGTTCCCGATGGTGCGACACCCAAGACTTGGAGCGGCTCATCCACTGTTACGCGCCCCTTTCCCACGGGTGGCGTATGGTCCAGCCATAACAAAGGATTTCTCCTCGACGGTTCGCAGTCCGATGGCAACACGCTTATCCGACCAGGCACTTGCTCTATCAATTGCAGCAATGACAACGAAGTCTATGCGTTCCACACGGGTGGAGCCACGATCCTAATGGCAGATGGATCCGTCCGATTTGTCGCCAAATCCACTCCGATTGAACAGCTCGTCGCCTTGGCAAGCCGCAATGGCCAAGAAGTCATCGCTTACGAGTAAGAATGGCTTCATCGTCTTGACACCTCTTACCAACGATTGAGCCCAGGAGCAACTTTCATGACAGCGAAAACGTTGATGGTCATGGGCACGAGTTCCTCGGCTGGTAAGAGCCTGTTGACGGCCGCGATCTGCCGGTGCTTCGCGCGACGGGGTGTCCGCGTTGCACCGTTCAAAGCTCAAAACATGTCCAACAACTCAGCGGTCTGCGCCGACGGATCCGAAATCGGACGATCTCAAGCGTTCCAAGCCTTGGCTGCATCGGTCCCGCCCCATTCGGATATGAATCCAATCTTGCTGAAACCTGAGGGGGACACGCACTCGCAAATCATCCTCAACGGTCGACCGCTAAAATCGCTCCAAGCCCAAGAGTACTTCCAACGCAAAAAAGAATTCTGGCCGCACGTCACTGGGGCTTTAGATCGATTGCGTGAGCAGTTCGAACTGGTCGTTATCGAGGGGGCCGGAAGCCCTGCCGAACTCAACTTGTCGTCGGTCGAGATCGTTAACATGGCGGTCGCTCGTTATGCAAACTCGCCGGTGATGCTGGTCGGTGATATCGAACGAGGAGGCGTCTTTGCACAGTTGCTTGGTACCCTTTGGCTCTTGCCACCCGAGGAGCGTGCTTTGATCAAGGGCCTCGTTGTCAACAAGTTTCGAGGCGATTTGAGACTGTTCGATCGCGGCGTTGAAATACTTGAAGAACGCGGAGCTGTTCCGGTGCTAGGCGTGATGCCTTGGCTCGATGCATTAGAACTCCCCGAAGAAGATGCCGTTGCCTTGACGGATGCTATTCCAAACATCGATCGAGGCGCCGATGATTCCGCTCCAAGACTCGATATTGCGGTGATTCGCTTTCCGCACATCTCCAACTTCGATGACTTTGATCCAATTGCGAGCGAGGCCTCGGTAAGGCTTCGATATGTAAAAAATTCGCAACAACTTGGACGCCCCGATGTGGTCATCTTGCCGGGAACCAAGAACACGCTTAACGATCTGAATTGGTTGCGAATGACCGGCCTTGCCGAACGCGTTGTAGCGTTGCAAACGCAAGGCACCGTGGTCATCGGGATTTGCGGCGGGTACCAAATGCTTGGCCAGCACTTGAGAAATCCGAATCGCGTCGAAAACGATTGGCATTCCGCCACCGGACTCGGCCTGCTCGATGTTGAGACCATCTTTCAAACGGAAAAGCAGACTTGCCAAATCAAAGCCGAGATTCTTGACGACGCAATTGCACCAGGGACACTGGGCGAATCGATTAGCGGCTATGAAATCCATGTCGGCCACACGACTTCGACATCGTCTTGGCTTCGCTTGAGAAATGCAAGTGAGGAATCGGCCCCGTCGAAAATCAATCCATCCAAACTCGATGGAGCCCGGTCCGACGATGGCCGAGTGTGGGGATGCTACCTGCATGGGCTGTTTCACAACGATCGGTTCCGGTCGGCGTGGCTGCGTTCGCTGGGTGTTGCTATCTCGGAGTCGCGATCACCAAACGCAAACGAATCGATCTTGCGCTCGCTCGATCGACTGGCGGATGCGTTCGAAACGCATATCGATATGAACCACCTCGAAAAAATCATTTGGAGCCAGGAGCTCGCAATAACCCATGTCGGATGAAATCAATCAAAAACACAAAGAGCGAATGGTCCGGATCAACGAAGTCAAGGACCGACAGCTCGCCGAAGCCACGGAAGAGAAAGGGCTCATCATCGTCCATACCGGGGCAGGCAAAGGCAAGTCGACGGCAGCATTCGGCATGGCCATTCGTTCGCTTGGGCAAGGCATGAAGGTAGCCATTGTCCAATTCATCAAGGGTGCCATCCCGACCGGCGAAGGAGCCTTCATCGACAAGCTTGCAAAGCTGGGCATGTCCATTGAGATGCACACACTCGGCGAAGGTTTTACATGGAAGACTCAGGATCGCGATCGCGACATCGCCACCGCCCAAAAGGGCTGGCAAAAGGCTGTGGAGCTAATGCGTGACCCCACGATCGATTTGGTGATCTTGGACGAACTGAATATTGCAACGAAGTACGAATACATTTCGACCGCCACGGTGATCGAGGAATTTCTGCAAAAGCGACCGATGCTTCACGTGGTGATCACCGGCCGCAACGCCAGCCCTGAGTTGATTGAGATCGCGGATCTGGTTTCGGAAATGAAAGTCATTAAACACCCTTATTCTCGAGGGATTAAACCGCAGCGAGGAGTCGAATTCTAACCTTCCATGTCGAATTCCAAACTCAATGGCACACTTACATTAATCTTGGGCGGAGTGCGAAGCGGCAAGAGCCGCTTCGGACAAGAGCTCGCGCATCGGTTGGGCAACGACGATGTGCTGTTCGTTGCCACGGCGGAATCACGCGACGAAGAAATGGCACGCCGAATTGACAAGCATCGGCAATCACGGCCTGAAACTTGGCGGACGCTCGAACAACCACTGGGAACGGGCAAGACGATTAACTTCGTCGAGTCATTGTCAAAAGTTGTTTTGGTCGATTGTTTAACGTTGTTGGTTAGCAATGTACTGTTGGAAAACGAATCCGATCTCGACGCGCCGGCGGGGATTGCTGCGATCGAAAACCGGATGCATGCCGAAATCGATGATCTCATTGCAATCGCCAAGAATCGCGAGATCCATTTGATCGTAGTTTCAGGCGAAGTGGGCATGGGACTAGTTCCAGAAAACGCGTTAGGCCGATTATTTCGCGACTTGCTCGGCTGGTCCAACCAACGGCTCGCAGCCTGTGCGACCTCGACTTACCTCATGGTCGCAGGCATACCAATCAACGTGTCGTCGCTCGGATGTTCGGTGCAACAAGCCGCCGAAGAACTTGCAAACGATCTTCAAACAGGAGCACAAAAATGAAGTCGGGGAACGCAACCCAATTGGGAGTGCTCCGATTTATCGGAGCTTTTCGATGGTACCGCACAGATCTCAAAGCGGAAATGAATTTCCGCACTCCAAAACGAGCCATCTCAGCTTTCCTCTTGTTTTCTCTTGTCCTTGCGTTGGGTTGCCGTAATAGTGAGCCGATATCACTGCAACCATCGGCAAACCGATCGACCGAAGAAGCTAAACTTGAGACGGCGGCGATAGATCGACTGAAACGAACCATTCGTTTCACCGAAGCACCGAAAAGAATTGTCTCGCTGTCACCATCCACCACCGAACTGCTGTACGCAATCGGGGCTGGGGAGCAGTTGGTTGGAGCCACGGAACATTGCAACTACCCGCTTGCAGCGACCCAACTCAAGCGAGTTGGTGGCGGGACGTTGCAAGGAATTAGCCGAGAAACCATTCTTAGCCTGAACCCCGATCTGATTCTATGCAAATGGGACAGCCATCAGCCACTCATTGAGCCGTTTGAGCGCTTCAAGGTACCGATCATGGCGATCGGTGCCGATACACTGGCCGAACTGTATGAGGAAGCTATGTTGCTTGGCCGAGTAACGGGGCAGGAAGCAGGGGCTAGCCAATTGATCGAACAGATGAAGCGGCGGGTTGTGGCTTTGACATCGTGGGTCGATTCGGTTCCGATGGATCAGCGAAGACGCGCATTCTATGAGGTATGGGATGAACCTTTAATGACTGCTGGGCCAAAATCGTTTATCGGAGAGATGCTTGAGATGGGGGGGATGAAAAATATTTTCGACGACACAACGGTCCGGTACCCTCGTATCAGCGATGAGGTGGTTCTGGATCGAGATCCTGAAGTGATTCTTGCACCCTCCACGCATCGCGCAAAGGTCAGCCTGGAAATCTTGGCCACGCGTCAAGGTTGGGACCGGATTACGGCAGTTCGAGATCGGCAAGTGTTCTTGATCGATGGCGATCAAGTGTCACGGTGCGGCCCACGCATGCTGGATGCTTTGGAGGAAATGATTCGCGCGGTCTATCCCGATAGGCTACCTCACGCACCTTCGAAGGAACCGAATGACGAAGGTGCGGACCTGGGCAACCATGCAAAACAGGACGCCGACCGTTGAAGTATCCGATCGTCACGTTTGCAATTGCGTTTGTGTTCTTGCTGGCACTTGCCATCGTCAGCCTAGTGTCCGGGGCCGTTTCGATTTCCGCTTATGGAGTTCTGCAGTGGCTCGTTGGATTCGAAGCACCATCGCTCACCAATACGGAGCGCACGATTCTGATGCAATTGCGTTTGCCTCGTGTCATCACGGCATGTTTGGTGGGTTGCTCGCTTGGAATTGCGGGTGTCGGCTTTCAAGGCTTGTTTCGCAATCCACTCGCCGATCCGTATGTGATCGGTGCGTCGAGCGGGGCTGGGCTGGGGGTTACGTTGGCGGTGGTACTAGGTTTCCAAGCTGGTTTTGCAGGGCTGAGCGGCGTGGCACTAGCGGCTGTCGTTGGCTCGTTGTTGGCGGTATCCGTCGTATTCGCGATCGGTTCCGTGGGGCGAGGTAGTTCGGTATTGACATTGTTGTTGGCTGGTGTCGCGGTCAGCAGCATGATCAATGCCATCGCCTCGTTGCTCATGTACTTGAATGACGATAGCGTGGTGGTGATCTTGGCTTGGCTGATGGGTAGCCTGGCAGGCAACGACTGGAGTGTGGTGATGGCGACGACGGCTTCATCGTTTGTTGGCTTTGCAATATTGTGGAGCATGTCACGGCCGTTGGATGTCTTTTTGCTCGGCGACGTCACATCGGAATCGCTGGGTTTGGATTTGTTTCGATTTCGCATTCTGTTGGTGGTGGGTTCGAGTATCGCCACTGCGGCCGCAGTGGCGTCGGCGGGGATCATCGGGTTTGTCGGATTGATTGCACCGCACGTTGCTCGACGTCTGGTTGGGCCTCGCCATTTGTGGTTGGTACCGATGAGCGCGTGCGTCGGGGCTGCCGTCATGATGGTGGCGGATGTGGCGGCCAGGACCGTGGTTGCGCCAGCGGAACTACCAGTTGGGATTTTGACGGCCCTATTGGGTTGTCCGTTCTTTTTGTTCCTGCTGAAGTCACGCAAGGAAGTGCAAGACGGTGCCGCATGAGTCAGCTTACGAGCAAAGACCTGACGTTTTCGTATGCGAACCGATTGATTCTGGATCGCATTTCGATGGAGTTGAAAGCCAGCGAAGTGGTCGTGTTGCTCGGTGCCAATGGGGCAGGCAAGACGACTTTACTGCAATCGCTGTGTCGCCAGCTTCGACCTGAGTCCGGCACGGTTGAGGTGGCCGAGCGGGACATCAAGCTTTTTACGCGGCGTTCGTTGGCACAGAACATCGCATTCATGCCACAGCACGAAAATCGCCAATCGGAATTAACGGTCCACGACGTCGTTTCACTCGGTCGCACGCCCCACTGCGGATGGTGGATGCCACTATCAAAACACGATCGTGAAGTCGTAGAGGAATCGCTCAAGGCCACTGGGCTTTCGGAATATCGGCAACGCCTCATCACGCAACTGTCGGGGGGCGAATGGCGGCGAATGATCTTAGCCCGAGCCCTTGCTCAGGACGCTCCCATCTTGCTATTGGACGAACCAACCGCTGGTCTCGATTTGAAGTACCAGTTTGACGTGCTGGACAGGGTGCGTCGGATGGCCAAGGAACGCAACTTGGTGGTTGTCGTAACGCTTCACGATTTGAATCACGCCGCGATGTTCGGTGATCGATTGGCGCTGTTATCGAATCACGCATTGATCGCGATAGGAACCGCGCGAGAGGTTTTGACACCTAGCTTGATTCGACAGGCGTTCGACGTCTCGGTAACGGTTATCGATCATCCGGTGCATGGGACTCCGTTTGTGGTGCCGATGTATCCAACTTGTGGGGACACCGAGAGCAGTAACGCGGTGCGCGATGACTGAGCTTCACTTCGCTGCTGTGGTCGTATTGGCTTACCTGGGTGATATCGTATTGGGGGACCCGCCAAATCGGTTTCATCCGGTCGCTTGGATGGGCAACGCGATCGGACTGGTCCGACGCTCGGCACCCAAATCAGGTGATTTAGTTCGTTTTGGGTGGGGAATAGGGTTGGTTTGTGGTGGTATGGTTTTCATGGGTGTCGTTGGGTGGATCGTCCAACGTACCTGCCAGTTCTATCCGGCAGTGGTTAGCATCGTTGTTCAATCAGTAGTGTTGAAATGTTCGTTTAGTATCAGTTCGCTGTCCAAAGCTGCGAAAGGTGTCAGCACGGCCCTTCGCAACGAGGATATCGATGCAGCTCGACATGAGGTCGCCTATCACTTGGTCAGCCGTGATGTTTCCAAATTGGACGCATCGAAACTATCGGCTGCTACGATCGAGTCGGTGGCCGAGAATACGAGCGATTCAGTTATTGCGCCTTTGTTCTATTTCGCGATTGCAGGCTTGCCGGGAGCGCTCGCATATCGATTCGTTAACACCTGCGATGCGATGATTGGTTATCGCACTGCGGAGCTAGAATGGTTTGGAAAAGCAGCGGCTCGGACCGATGATGTGTTGAATTGGCTTCCGGCGCGCATCACCGCAATCCTGATTCTTTTGGTAGAAGGAATACGCAATGGTAGGTTTCGCAAAGCGATGGCGATTTGGATGCGGGATCATCGTTTGACCGCCAGTCCTAACGCGGGGCATCCGATGAGTGCTGCGGCGGGTGTGCTTGGGGTGGTTTTAGAAAAAGAGGGACATTATGTCCTCGGAGCAGGTGAGTCTAAGCCTACGGCTGCCACGATCGAACAATCGATTCGGTTGCTATGGGAAACGTCGCTGGCCGGTGGTTTGCTTTTCATTGCAACGGTTTTCCTTTGCGGTTGGGGGCAAACGCCATGAGCAAGCCGTTTGATCCGTCCATCGAAGCGTACCACGGTGGGATCGACTCAGCGGAACTCGTTCGACTTAATATCGAACCAGAGTGCGCTATCGATTTTAGCTCCAATATTTTGCCCTTTGGGCCTTCACCGCGTGTGCTTGAGGCGATTCGGACGACACCGATCGATCGGTATCCTGATCGTGAGTGTCGATTGCTTAGGAATGCGATCGCCGAGTTGCATTCGATGGATGCCGATCGCATCTTAGTAGGCAACGGATGCAGCGAGTTGATTCATTTGATTGCGAGTTCGATTGTTCGGCCCGGTGATCCCGTTTTGGTTGTGGGGCCAACGTTTTCGGAGTATGAGCGGGCCACGCATTTGGCAAATGGAATTGTGCACCGGTGCGTGGCCGTCGCAGAGAAAGGGTTTGCAGTTCCCTGTGACGCCATCGATTCGACGCTTAGGACGTTGACGATAAAAGTGGTATGGATTTGCAATCCGAACAATCCGACGGGGCAAAGCGTCACACGCGGGCAATTGATTGAGTGGCTTAGAAAGTACCCTCGTACGATCTTCATTATTGACGAAGCGTATATCGAGTTTGCTGACACCGTTGGGTCGATGATCGATTGCGAATTTGAGAATCTGATTGTGCTTCGGTCGATGACGAAGGCCTATGCGATGGCTGGTTTGCGGCTAGGTTATGCGGTCATGTGCGACTCTTTGCATCAAACGATTCGCGGTCGACGAGCACCTTGGTCGGTCAATTCGATCGCGCAAACAGCGGGTTTGGCGGCGATTAAGGATCAGGCTTATTATGGGGAGGCCATGAGGCGGCTTCACGACGCAACGCAGTCCATGCTGGAGAATTTCGAACGGCATGGATTTCAGCCGCTAGAGAGTGATACTTGCTTCTTTTTGATTTCGATGGATGACCCCGCGGTTGTTCGAAATGCACTGCTTCGAGAAGGATTGGTTGTGCGGGACTGCCGATCGTTTGGCATGGAGAATCATTTGCGAATTGCGGTACATGAACCGGTCCACAATCTCCGACTTGTGCAGGCGCTGTTGAAATTGAAACAGGGAATCAACGCTTCCGGCTTGCTGGTAGAAACTTCTACGCCGGACTCGCCAGTGGAAAGAACAGCATCATCGCAACTGCAGCAGGCAGCGGAATGGAATGAAGACTTTCGTGACGGGCTCAATATGTTGTTTCGTCGACGGCGGGACGTCCGTCGATTTCGGCGGGATGCGATACCAGAAGGCTGGCTGTTGCGATGGATCGAGGCGGCGTGTTTAGCACCGTCGGTTGGTCTCTCACAGCCATGGCGTTTCGTATCCGTTTCGTCAGCTCACATGCGTGCAAGCGTTGTCGCCGAATTTGAGAAGCAAAACGAGATTGCGGCCACCGGATACGACGACGAGACAGCCACACGTTATCGGGCCCTGAAATTAGCGGGGCTTCGTGAATCGCCAGAGCAGCTTGCTGTATTTGTGGATCTCGAACCGCAGCAAGGCCACGGTTTGGGTCGAGCGACGATGCCCGAATCGATTGCCTATTCGGTGGTTGCGGCCATTCAGAATTTCTGGCTTGCGGCGAGAAGTGAAGGGGTTGGGGTCGGTTGGGTCTCGATTCTTCGCCCCGAGGTGATTGCTGAGATGCTGGATGTCCCGTCGACTTGGCAACTGATTGCTTATTTGTGCATCGGTTTTCCGGAGGATGCGGTGGATGAAGTTCCGGAGCTGGAACGCAAGGGTTGGGAGCAGCGCGTGAATGCACAGTACCATTGGATTCAGAGATGACTCCATTAGTGTCGCTTATCGTCGCTTATCGTCGCCTTTCGCTCCGCGAAAGTGCGTTAACGGGGCGCACTTTCGCGGAGCGAAAGGCGACAATGGTAACAGAGCGAGGGCCTCGTTTAGTCACAAGAATCAAGCGCAGCGTGGGAACAGTTGAGGACAACTGTTCTACAATTTTTTCGGGTCGAGCAGTTTTCGGATTTTGAGCCAATCGGTGGCTCGATCAGGCCAGGAGGAAATAACCGAATCGGGACGTTCGCGAACCCCGTAGCCATGGCCACCGTTTTGGTAGACGTGCAATTCGGCGGGTACTTTATGTTGTTTCAACTCAATATAAAGTTTGGCAGCTCCGACGGAACTGGAGGCGTCGTCATGCGTGTGCACGATGAACGCTGGGGCCGATTGATCCGTTATTTGAATCTGTTCGAGGAGTTCGCCGGTTTTGGGGTCAAGCACTTGCCAGGGATAGATCAACAAGGAGAAGTCAGGCTTGCAAGTCAGTTGATCGATGGCATCGATGGCTGGGTAGGTCGATTGGTCTGCCTTCGAATGCGCGATGGCCCCGACTTGGCCGCCGGCTGAAAACCCAAGGATACCGATTCGGTTGGTTTGGAGTTGCCAGCGTTGAGCTTCGCTTCGAATAAGCCGCATGGCTCGTTGCGTGTCTTGCAGGGGCCTTTGCCAAAGAGGCTCACCGGACAGAGCGGATTCTTTGGTGCGATAACGCAGGACGAAGACAGTGATGCCGAGTTCATTGAGCCAAGGGGCTGCTTCGGAACCTTCGAGGTCAGGGACGACGTATGTGAATCCGCCACCTGGCAAGATTAAGACTGCTGTGCCAGACGGGTTGTTCTTTGCAGGGTAAACGTCGATGGTAGGGCGTCGTACGCCAGAGACTCGACTGATTGGCTTGGCCTCGCCAGCCTTTGAAGGCAAGAGAGTCCCCGTTTCACGACTCGTTTCACCTGGGGCCAAATCGGGCCATACATTCAAGGTTTCATCTGCGATGGACGGCGAGAGCGAAAAGATCATGGCAAAGAGCAAACCGAACAACGAAATTAGCATGTTTTTTGGCTTATCCATGTTGAGGCTCATAATTGCGGTCTTGTTGCTTGATCGAAACGGAAAAAAACGGATGGAGCATGCACACAGGTCGGCTCTATGGTACCATCTTGTAGGGTTACCTGAAACGCGTTCAGGCAGTTTAGCGGTATTCTTACGGCCATGGGTTCGGAGAGCAGCGATGATACAAAAAGCAAAGCAACTTAAACGGCGTCGGTTTTTGAAGACAGGTCTGACGGCAGCCAGCGCCGCCGTCCTCGCGCCAACTATTATTCCTAGTTCTGCTATTGGCCGTGATGGTGCCGTTCCGCCTAGCGAACGGGTCGTCGTGGGTGGCATCGGCATCGGAAACCGAGGGAATTATGACCTCGATTGCTTCTTGCAACAAAAAGATGTTCAGTTTGTTGCTGTATGCGACGTTAAGCAATCGCAACGCATCAACGTAAAGAAAAAGGTTGACGGCAAATATAGCACCGTGGATTGCGATATGTACGCTGACTTTCGCGAGCTTTTGGACCGGAAAGATATCGATGCGGTTTTGATCGCGACAGGACCCAACTGGCACGCGACGATGACCATGCAAGCCGCTCGTGCTGGTAAGGACATCTATTGCGAAAAGCCTTGCACGAAGAACATTTCCCAAAGCTTGATTTTGGCCGACACCATCCGACGCACGGCACGTGTATTTCAGGCAGGGACTCAGCGACGCAATCTACCTCATTTTGCATTCGCTTGTTATCTGGCTCGAACTGGCAAGCTTGGCAAGCTCAAAAAGGTGTACGCACATCCGGCTGGCATGCAAGCCATGATGAGCGGTTGGTTGCCAGCGGAAACCGCACCGGACAAACAGATCGCCGACTGGGACATGTACCTAGGCCCAGCGGCTTGGCGTCCCTTCAACACCAAGACGCTCAAGGACGGTTTTAATTTTGAAAAGGGTGGTGGCCTCGTTGGCGGTGGAGTTTTGGAATGGGGGTCGCATTGCGTGGACTTATGCCAATGGGCAGTCGACGATTGTCCTCCTCCAATCGAATACAACGCTCCCAGCAACGGAGAATTGGTTGCTCGCTATGAGAGTGGTGTCGAGTTGATCTTCCGAGAGAAGGGCTGGATCCCATTGGGCTCATGTCCAGTTCGATTTGAAGGCGAAACGGGCTGGGTGGAAGCAGGTGACAGCGGCAAGCTGGTGCTTAGTTCACCTGCGTTGCTCGCGGGCAGGGAAGTCGAAGAAATTGGTGGTTACCCAGCTACCTTCCATGTCCGTGACTTCATCGATTGCGTGAAGACTCGAGGTCTGCCAAAGGGAAATGCTCAGGCAGCCTGCAACGCGCACATCGCATGCCATGCAGCCAACATCGCTTTGTTCCTAAATCATCAAGTGAAATACGACTTGGCCAAAAACGAATTCATCAACGATGAACCGGCCAATCGTTTGCGCTCCGAAGCGTTGCGAGAACCATGGCGAGTCTAGAACACAACCAACCTGGCCGACGCTAAACGTGGCCGACGCTGCCAGCGTCGGCTCAACCGCAGGCACATCACTCTCAAAAAATCACTAACGGAACAGAATAATGAATAGACGATTGAAGCGTGGTTTGTTTTTCCTATCAATCTGCATGGCGATGACAATTGCTTCGAGCCGAATCGGCTTGTGCCAAGTCCTCACTATGGAGAAAGAGAGCGACTTGATTGGCGTTCTGAAGTCGTCGGAAAGTCCTGGGGCCGACAAGGCCATTGCATGCAAGCGCTTGGCCATATACGGAACAGCCGAAGCAGCACCGGAATTGGTCAAACTCCTATCGGACGAAAAGCTTGCATCCTGGTCGCGAATTGCGTTGGAAGTCATCCCAGGGGCGAAGGTAGATGAATCACTGCGAAAAGCTAGTGAGTTTTTGGACGGAAAGCTGCTTATTGGGACGATCAATTCGATTGGTGTCCGCCGAGATTCGGGTGCGGTCGAATTGATGAGCACCCGTTTGAAAGACAAGGACGCCGATGTTGCGTCGGCAGCGGCAGTCGCCCTCGGACGAATCGGAAACACCGCCGCCACACAGATTCTTAGAAAGGCGATCGTAAGTGCACCTGCGAATGTTCGTTCGGCGGTAGCAGAGGGCTGTGTCCTTTGCGCTGAGCGATCCATGCAAGAAGGCAATACGACACTTGCGGCCTCCATTTACGACGACGTGCGCAAAGCGGATGTGCCAATGCAAAGGATTGTGGAAGCAACGAGAGGAGCCATCCTCGCCCGGAAGCAGGATGGGCTTCCGCTTTTGCTGGAAAACCTACGCAGTCCAGAAAAAGTGCTGTTCCAGGTTGCTCTCAAAACAGCGCGTGAGATGTCTGGAAAAGAGGTCGATAGTGCTTTGGCAGCAGAGTTGGCACTCGCAACACCGGATCGGGCTGGATTGGTCATTCAAGCCATGGCGGATCGCAAAGCAACCGTCCATTTAGCTGCCATCGTGAAAGCCGCTACAGCGGGTCCAAAACAAGTGCGGTTGTCAGCCATCAATGCCCTTGCACGTGTCGGTGATGCAACTTGTGTTTCGCCCCTCGTTGGAATCGCCGGGGAACAAGATGCGGAATTGACCGATGCCGCGTTGACTGCATTGGCGGATCTGCCAGACCAGAGCATCAACAAGGATATCCTAGCTCGGCTTCCGAAAGCCGAAGGCAAAGTACTTTCCGTCCTGATCGCGGTAGTGGGACAAAGACGCATTGAAGCGACCAAAGAACTCGTCGCGACGTTGGGTAATTCGGATAAATCGGTACGTGCTTCTGCCCTCAAGTCGCTCGGTGCGACTGTTCCGGCGGATAGCCTTTCGGTGCTGATTTCACAAGTGGAACGTCCAGGTTTTGCAGAGGATTTTGAGGCAGCCAAGCAAGCCCTCAAGACCGCTGCGGTCCGCATGCCCGATCGCGAGGCTTGCGCTGCTCAACTCGTAAAGTCAATGGATTCCGCATCGCTCCCGACTCAGAGTGCCATGTTGGACGTGTTGGGGGCTGTGGGTGGAACTAAAGCCTTAGAAGCCATGAACGCCGCAGCCAAGAGCTCCGATCCGCAGTTACGAGATGCCAGCAGTCGGTTGTTGGGTGAATGGTTGACGGTTGACGCAGCACCTGTGTTGTTGGACTTGGTCAAGGATGGACCGGCGGACAAGTTTCAAGGTCGTCTATTTAAGGGTTATCTTCGAATGGCGAAGCAATTTGCTAAAAGCCAACCTGAGCGAGTTGTGATGTGCCAAAACGCGTTCGATGCAGCTCGACAACCTGCCGAGCAAAAGTTGGTTCTAGAACTTTTGAAGCTTTTTCCGGATGTCGAAATGCTCAAAATTGCCATCAAGGCGTTGAAAGTGGAGGAGCTGAAAGAGGACGCGAAGCAAACAGCGTTGGCGATCGCTGACAAGCTAACGGGCAATTCAGAGGAAGTGCAAAAGCTGTTGTCCGAAGCGGGAATTGCGAGAAGTAAGTAGTAGGCTCGCGGCGGTGGAGCGGTGGAGCGGTGGAGGATTGGAGAATTGGAGAATTGGAGAATTGGAGAATTGGAGAATTGGAGAATTGGCGTCCTAGAGCGGGCGTCTCACCTTCACCCCAACCCTGTAAACATCTTTGCAATACCTAGGCGTCGATCTTAAGCTGGGCCGCGAAACACTTTCGCTAGCGTTCCCTAGTAGCGGAATGCGTCAAGCATTTCGTTGGCGTCCAGCATTCACGAAAGCTTTGACAGCTTCCGCTACGATTTAAATCGGCCCGCCTTAAG
>JANPNA010000417.1:0-40841 GCA_031427235.1 Pirellula sp. | reverse complement strand
GGACTATCGACCCGGCCTGCAAGCTGCTGCCGAGTATTTCGTGGTCGCACCGCTAGTCAACTTAGGAATAACCAAAAAACGCGTGCGAGAGCTTGCGGCGTACTTCCGACTAGAGGTAGCAGACAAGCCAGCATCTCCATGCTTGGCGAGCCGCATCGCATACGGCCAATCGGTCACCAGCGAACGGCTTCAGAGTATCGAGCAGGCCGAGTTGTTTCTTGCTTCCTTGGGATTTCAAGATGTCCGCGTTCGCTTGCACGCCGATGGCTTAGTTCGTTTGGAGCTAAGCCTAAACGACTTGCCGTTGGCTTGCCAATCAACCACGCGAACGGCCATCAATGACCGAATGCAACAGTTGGGATTCAAGTTCGTAACGCTCGACTTGATGGGGCGCCAATCCGGCTCGCTCAATCGCGCTTTACCGGTGATCACTCTGTAGCTCGAGGCTCACAGTCGGGAACAACGGGACCAAAAAAGACTCTGTGTTCCTCATGTCTCGGTGGTTCAATTCGCCTCGCCTAAGCAAGAAGTTGAGCTTGGCGATTACACGATACGCGAAGTCATCGGAAGCGCCAAAGCAACGCGAACGACCGTAGCCGGTCAAGGCCTTGGTCGCATTTCGCTCCGCGAATGTGCGTTAACACGGCACACTTTCGCGGAGCGAAAGGCGACCATAAAAAAAACAAAGCGGCGGAACAAACTGCGACAAATGCATAATTTCCCCAAGCTGATAAGGCAACTTTCGAATACGTAGTTAAACTAGGCATGCCGTCTGTCGTCGGACAGACCTATTCCTAACACCTGTTGGAACGAAGTCGCCATTATCCAGCCTGCTATCATTGACATAACCGGATTGACCAAACGGTATGCTGGCAATTTCGCATTGAAGAATGTCGATCTCGCGGTACCGGTCGGCGTGACAGGCTTGCTCGGTCCGAACGGATCGGGAAAGAGTACGTTTATCAAGGCTGTTTTGGGGCTAGTCCAAGTCGACTCGGGGACGGGCACCGTTCTCGGAAAACCATGGCCGAAGCAAGTCAAATCGATCCGAGATCAAATTGGCTACCTCCCCGAAGACGATTGCTATATCCTCGGGTTGCAAGGGGTCGAATCCGTGCAGATGATGGCAAGGTTATCGGGGCTGCCGACTACCGAAGCCTTGAGACGTGCACACGAAGTACTCGATTTTTGCGACGTTGGGCAAGAGCGTTATCGAAACGTCGAAACCTATTCCACTGGAATGCGGCAGAAATTAAAATTTGCCCAAGCACTTGTTCATGACCCGCAACTGATCATCTTGGATGAGCCCACCACGGGACTGGATCCCACCCAGCGTGAGGAATTCCTGGACCGTATTCATGCTCTGGCCAACAGGTTCGAAAAATCTATCCTGTTGTCAACCCACATCTTGCACGATGTTCAGCAAGTCTGCGACCAGGTCATCATTCTGGTTCGCGGCCAAGTACGGTTAGCGGACTCAATCGCCAACATGCAACGACCCATACAATCAGGCATCCAAGTCCGAGTGGTACGCGATGCTGTCCGATTGGCAGCAAGTCTGCGAATTCACGGACTGACAGTCCATTGTGGCAGCGATTCCGAGTTACTGGTAGAAGGGGAATCGTCCGTAATAGCAAGAACCATATGGGCCGCAAGCAAAGAGCAGAGCGTACTTGTCGAGCGGATGGACGAAGCTCGCAATTCCCTCGAACACTCCTTTCTTGAAATCGTTAGGGAGAAGAATTATGCCCATCCTTGATCTCGGATATCGGAAGTGGACAGGTAATCGCACTCGCGAGTGGATGCGGTGGTCTGTCGTAGCAAGAACAGGAATCTCATTGGTTTGGAGAGGGACTTGGCTCAAGAGATTCTTGCTTTTCGCGTCCTTTCCGGCTGTTGTGACGATGTTTGGAGTAGGCCTATTTGAACAGAGCACACGTGACGAAGGCTATCGGATGATGTTCAACCAGTTCCTGGCTTCGAGAATTGAGCCGATGGGGCCGCGGAACCGAATGAGAGATCGCTCCCGAGAGGGCGCCAGAAATCGTCAACCGATCATCCCTGTTAGTGCGGACCCTGCAACGCAACGACACTTAGCATGGTCCCACATGCTGTTGTGGTACTTTCGATACCCTCAAGCCCTTTGGATCGTGGTCGTTATCGGATTGGTTGCTCCCAGATTGATCAGTTATGATCTGCGCAGTCGTGGTTATTTGCTGTATCTTTCGCGACCGCTTTCACCGAGTAGTTATGTGTTTGGGAAAGCGTGCGTTTTGTTTTTCTTACTGGCCATGATCACAACGTTTCCTGCGATCGCCGTCTATTCCTTTGGACTGCTTCTGTCAAATGATTCGGCCGCATTCTTGCAAACTTGAGACATACCGTTTCGCATCCTTCTGTCGACAGCCGTTCTGGTCTTACCAACGTCTGCCATCGCATTGGCGTTCTCGTCGCTAACCCAGGAAAGTCGTTTTGCTGCATTCGCATGGTTCGCAGTGTGGATTGTTGGTTGGGTCACGTACCTGGTTCTGACTGGGTCCGCGATGTTCAAGGCAGATGATCTTGTGACTCTTCAGCAACGATGGCTTTTGATATCTCCCTATCACGTTTTGGGCCATCTTCAAGAAGAGATATTTGGTTTGTTGCCGGAGAACCAACATCAGATGGCGCCATGGATCCTTTGCGGGGCGGTCAGTCTGGTCGGGTTTGGCATTGCTCGTTGGCGTGTCGCAAGAATGTTAAAGGTTTAGTCGTGGATGCCACTCAACCCATCATCGAATTGAACCACACGACCCGATTGTACGGAAATGTGATTGGGGTCAACGATCTAAATTTCGAACTGTCTAAGGGTGCGTATGGCTTGGTTGGCCCTAATGGAGCCGGGAAATCGACGCTGATCGGATTGATCACAGGCGCCCTTCGTCCAACCCTCGGATCGGTTCGTGTTTTTGGCGAAGATCCCTACGCGAATTCCAGAGTCCTTAAAAACATCGGCTTGTGTCCTGCTAGCGACATTTTGCTGCCAGGCGTCACCGCCCGACTATGGATCGAGCAACTGCTAGCCCTGAGTGGTTGGTGCCCTCGAGATGCACGTACGAGAACCAGCGAGGTTTTAGAACGGGTCGGGATCAAAGAAGCCATGGATCGACCGATCAACACCTACTCGCTCGGGATGCGCCAACGCTGCAAACTAGCCCAAGCAATCGCTACGGAACCTCAACTGCTGATTTTGGACGAACCATTCAATGGTTTGGACCCTGTTGGGCGACATCAAATGACAGAACTCTTGGTCGAGTGGGCAAATTGCGGTCGTAGCTTGCTGCTCGCAAGTCATGTATTGCATGAAGTGGAGCAAGTGACCGACTCGTTCATTCTCATTTACGGTGGCAGGCTTCTAGCATCGGGAACGGCTGGTGAACTGCGTGGAATGTTAGCAGATCTGCCGCAAGAGCTATCGATCGTTAGCCCGCAAGTCAGAGAATTAGCCGCTAGGCTCGCCAATCAATTATGGGTAGAATCGCTTCGTATCGAGCATACTGAGAATCGCGCCATTGTAGCGGTGCATAAACCGCTGGAACTCTATGCCGCCTTGGCCGAATGGTCTACCGAAGGAATCCAGATTGATCAATTGCTGGGCGCCGAAGGGGATATGCAATCGCTGTTTAAATTGCTTGTTTCGCGACATCGCGGCAGCCGAGCCAAGATTAAGTAGGTCCGCATCTCCGAGTATGTGTTTTTATTATTGTCGCCTTTCGTTCTGCGAAAGTGGGCCTCGCTATGAACGCACTTTTGCGGAGCAAAAGGCTACAATGTTTTGCAACATCACAGCTTATTTGTGTCGGACATCATAGCGTCTCGAGGGAGTGCTACTTCGCGGGCACTTCGAAAGATCGGATCTTGGTCATTGAGACTTGATTGCCAACCTCGTTGAAGATGGCTTCGGTCATCAATTCACGCATTAACAAAACGCCTCTGCCGCGAGGTTTGTCTAGTCGTTCTTCGGAAGTGGGGTCTGTCAGGTTTCGATGATCGAATCCCGCCCCTTCGTCGGAAATAACCATGGTGGCTTTTTGCGGCGTCACATGAAATACCAGTCGCACCAACTTGTCGGGTTCGCGTTGGTTGCCATGTTCGATAGCGTTGACGACCGCTTCTTCGATTGCCATCTGAATTCGGAAAACATCCATCCCTATCCAGCCTGCAGCCTCAAGTGCCGTCACGAGTTCTTCGATTGCGGCATGCCCCACTTCCAAGTCGCTAGGCAAAAACTTATCGAAAAACCAATGTTCTTGAACAGTCGTCATGCTTGTCCCAAGTGTCTTGCCTAAAGCTTAAACGCTTCGATTGCTTCTTCTTCCGACTTTCGCAAGTCAAAAACGCGATCCAAACGAGTAATGGTGAAGACTTCCTTGATTTCCGCACGCAAGCAGCACAACTTCAAACGGCCTGCGGCCGCCTTGACCTTGGTGTTTAATGAAATCAGCTTGTTGAGAGCGGCACTGGACATGAACTCAACTCCGTCGAAATTCAACAGTATCTTGTTCCGCTTATCGACAGTCACCAGAGAATTCAACTCTTCACCGAGTTGTTCTATACTGCCGGAGTCAACGATCTTCTTGTCGACAAATCGAACAACACTTATGCCGTTATTGTCGGAAACAGTAATTCGCCTATGAGTCGCCATTTCGATGCTCTACCTCAAACCCTGTGTGAAAAAAGAACCCACTCGCTGTTAACTGTGGATTACAAACAGCCAACTCGAGGATTCTCTAGATTAAACCAACCCGAAGGAACGAGCAATGAACGTTATGGGTTGGCGGCCAAACGAATTCAAGAATTCTTGAAAAGCCAAGAATTACTTTAGCCGAGCGGCGATGTGAAAACTACCAATCGTAACCCGATACGTAAGTGAGGGACCTGCGGAATTGTCCCTCGCTTACGCATCGGGTTGGGATATTCCAAGCTTACGCATCGGGTTGGGATATTCCAATCTGCCGCTCGCCTTACTTTACCTGGATGGGGACAGCCTGCGGATTGCCAAGTCCCTTCTGCTGTTGATTTATGGTTGGGAACGGGGACTTGCTCTTTCCGCTCGACATTGGCTCTGAAAGCTGCACACCCGCAAGAATGGCCAACAACAAGGTCACGGTAAAATACATGGCGTAATGAAGCAGCGCTTGGCCAAAAGCTAGGTCCATAGCGACCAACGATCCCAGGGATCCTACGACGAACATAATCCCCAAATAGATTGCAAACTGAACCGCATCGACATCCGCCAACGTTTTGTTGCCAAAGTAGAATGCTAAGAACCAATAGAGCCCCCATGTGACGGCGAATATCAACGCACAAACGCCGACCCGAGCCGATCGCTCCTTCCCCGAATACTCTTCTAACTCGTCGTCATGAAAAAAGGAATAACCGACCCACGCCAACGGAAATGCGAGCGCGAGGATTCCGAATGCCATTAACAACGTGGGTGGCTCAGTAAATTGGCGAGCGAAAATGGCAAAGCCCAGCGATAAGACGGCTAGGACTCCAGCCACAATCATTTCACGAGTGGAAAGCTTGAATTCTGCTCTCTTCAGGGGCTTGAGAACAGAAACTCCCTTGGAATCTTTGGGACCTATTTCCGGAGCGTGGATGACCACTTCCTGAGACTTGTCCGGAACCATCAGGTCCTTCTTGCATTTGGGGCAAGGGCCCTTCTTGCCAGCGTATTTATCGCTAACCGTGAATCGAGATAGGCAGCCGGGGCAGGTTACTGAGATTGGCATAGGGATTTTTCAAAGGATGCACGGTGTGGCTACGCAATCGAAGCCATGCAACTAGTTAAACGCACAAGTTTATAGTTAAGCAGTCCGCGACGAGACTTGCAATAAGGCGACCAGCAAGAGTTTTGCCGCGGAAGCACCGCCTAAAAAGTGGCCTTCATCCGCAAATAGACATTAAAGCCTCTAATGCACCTGCCGCTCGACATGGAGGATTAATCGAAGCCGTTAGGTGTCGGAAGGGAACCGCGACGAAAGGAATGTCTACTTATCGATTCAAAATCCCCGCTTTCATGGAAGTAGACATAGTGTGTAATCGTGATCTTGTTGGCCCAAATTTCAATTTGATTGAGTGAATTCTTTTCCCGTTCGCGGCCTCGTCCGCGTCTCGAGGTGGTTGTTCCGCATTGGGCGATGATGATCCCTCGGTCTCGGTGTGATCCAGGGTAAAAGTCCAGCGAATTTCCAATATAGGCCCGATGCAGATGCCCGCCGAGGATCATATCGACCTTCAAATCTGCAAAACGCTCGATGGCTCGTTTTGCCTTAGGCATGTTGCTATCATGAAGATAATCGGGAGCAGGTGCAAAATGATGGTGAGCCACGACAATTCTCGCATGGTCACTCGGCACATCGCAAAAAGCTTGTTCGCATGCGTCCAATTGCCATTTAAAAATCTGGCCATTGCTGATTGCGGTACGAGGTGCCGTCGAATCGAGCCCAGCGATGACTGCTCCGCGGATCTTGAGTACTGGGTTGAGCTCGGCCGTGATAATCTCTTGGTACAGGGCGAGTGGCCGAAACAAGCGGTCGTAAATTCGATAAAGCGGGACGTCGTGATTACCGGGAATGACCAATTGAGGGGACTTCGGCAATCGATCCAAGAACTGTTTGGCCGATACAAATTGCTCCCTCCTGGCACGCTGCGTTAAGTCGCCGCTGATAATCACTGCATCCGTGTTCAATTTCGATGCGATCCGCAACGCAGCTTCGCCGACCTCTGGTACATAAGGAGGACCGAAATGAAGGTCGGAAATATGCAATAATTTGATTGGGTTCTCCGCAATACTATTCACTATTTCGTAATTCCGTGGGGCAGCCGACAACAAAAAAACAATTCCAGCGAGTATTCAGGACACCAACTAATGGTAACCTAAAGAGGGAAACTAAGCGCAGGTCCATTTTCCGCACTCGCCCTAGGAGAAAGCATGAACTTTGCGTCCAGGCCATTACTACTAGCTATTGCATGCTTGTTCTTGGTGTTAACGGTTGGCACGTTTATTCGGATCGCCAGTCTTCGCGGTGTTTCCGATAAGAAGTCGAAATCGAATCGGAATAGTCTGAAATCATGGTGGGGATTGGCCGCAGCCCTTGCTTTGGCGGTGATCTTGGATCGTGCGGGAGTGGCTATTCTGCTAGCGATTGTAGGCACCTTAAGCCTCCGGGAGTATCTGCGTCTGGTCGGTACCAAACAGGTCGGAGTTCCAACGACTGCGGTGGTATACTCGGTTGTTCCTGTGTACTACCTGCTCGCATGGTACGGGCATGTCGATGGTTTGCGTACACTGGCGCCAATTTTTATGGTGTTGGTATTCGGAGCCTTGAGGGCTTCGCTTGGCCGGACGAACGATTATATACGAACAACAGCAGGCATGACTTGGGGGCTTTTGCTATTCGTTTACTGCTTGTCTCACGCTCTCTTTTTGTTTGAATTGCCCATGCACGAAAAGCCATGGGTTGGCGAGGCGGGCTGGTTCCTCTATTTGGTTTTGCTTACTGAGGTCAATGATATCTCACAAGCGTTGGTAGGTCGTCGCTTTGGCAGGACGAAACTGACACCGCAGATTTCGCCGAACAAGTCACTGGAAGGCCTACTAGGCGGGCTTACGGTTACCATTCTGCTGGCTATCTTGATCGCACCATGGCTAACGACTTTTATGCAGGATAGATCGTGGAGGATTGGTGGTCTTTTCGCAATGCTGTCTGGCATCTTGATTGCTCTGTTTGGATTTCTTGGCGATATCAACAAGTCGGGTATCAAGCGCGATGTAGGCGTCAAAGACAGTGGAACGATTTTGCCAGGTCAAGGTGGAATGATGGATCGAATCGATAGCTTGACTTTTTCTGCCCCCGTTTTCTACTACTTCGTTGGGTTTGTCCTGGTACGCTCGTAAGGCGAACGACAGAATGATGAACTACCGCTGACCTAAGAAAATCGTTGAGAAAAAATGGAAACTATGGACTCCAACCAGCCACCTTCAAAAGATGATGCCCCTGATTCGCCCCCGGTGGGGCAAGCAAGCGATGAGGAAGGTGCGTACCGAAATAAATACGTGACCGTACCCAACGTCATTTGTACCATCCGTTTGGTTGGGGCTATCTGGTTGTTTTGGTTGGCGATACAAAACCAATTGCATCTTTTTACCGGCGTTTTCGTGGCTCTCAGTCTAAGTGATTGGATTGACGGACGATTAGCAAGATGGCTAAAGCAGAGATCGGACTTTGGCGCGAGGCTGGACAGTTTTGCAGATTCGGTCCTCTACGGTGGGCTGTTATTCGGATTGCTTTGGCTTAAATGGGATGTCCTAAAGCACGAGTTGGTTTGGTTGATCGTTGGAGTGCTAAGTTACTTTTTGACGACTGGAGCCGGACTTTGGAAATATGGTCGGGTCCCGAGCTACCATACCTACGGTGCCAAAATATCGCAGTGGTTCGTGTTGGTCGCGGCTTTATGCATACTATTGGATTATTCCGTATGGCCCTTGCGCATAGCCATGCTCGGCGGTACTCTAACGAATTTGGAGGCTACTGCAATCACCTGGGTCTTACCGGAATGGCGAGCAGACGTTTTGTCGTTGCTGCACGTGCTTCCCAAAAGAAAGGGGCCGAATGCATGAGCGAGGGCCTCGCTTAGCCAATTCAACACAAAATAATATGTCACAGTTCTTCGACGTCTGCAAAGTGAGCGACATTCCAATGGGTGAGGCTCGAATGTTCGAAGTGAACGACGTAATGGTTGGTGTTTTCCATCAAGCGGGCCAGTTCTTTGCGATGGATAATGCATGTCCGCATGCCGGTGCGTCGTTGTCCCATGGGATTATCGAAGGCGACGTGGTTCGCTGCCGAATCCATCACTGGCGTTTCTGCATTCGCAACGGTACTTACCTAGATGAGAAGAAACCCAAATTCAATATCCGGACCTACCGAGTTCGCGTGGTCGACGAACGGATTCAGATTGAATTGGAAGACGATCATTAGCTGAGCATGCTCGGTCGTTACGATTTGGAATGCCCGAGCACACTGATTGTACAGCCAGCTCGTTGATCACCACCATACAAGCCTCATTGCACAATGAATCCCGAGGGACGAGATCACCAAAGTGGAGTTTAGCTGGAAACGAATTCTGCCTTTAATACCCGCAACTTTTTTCGGGATCGCCATCTGGCTGCTGTATCACGAAATTGCGAGTTATCGATGGCAAGAGATTGAGCAAAGCCTCAGTTCGATTGCATTTTCGAAGATTCTCGCTGCCTGCAGTTTGGTTGTGTTGAATTATCTCGTCCTAATTGGGTACGACTGGCTAGCACTTAAAGCAATTGGGGTGCGATTGGAATTTGCAAAGGTTGCATTCGCCTCTTTTGCGGGATTTGTTGCAAGTTACAATTTCGGCGCGACCCTAGGCGGTGTTCCAATTAGGTACCGCATCTATTCTTCGTATGGCTTGACAGCGATTCAGATCGTCCAATTGTCAGTGATGCTTGGCGTTACGTTTTGGATCGGTGAATTTGCTTTAGCCGGTGCCGCATTTGTCATCGCACCCATCCATGTCCCGGCGCGGTTGCAGCTACCTTTTGAGACGGTCTATGGATTGGGCTGGGTTTTGTTGGGAATCGCGGCAATCTACTTCTCCATGACCATGTTCCTCCAACGAGCAATTCGGATGGGCGGCAAGGAATTTCGATTGCCGAGTCCCAAAATGACTTTGGCTCAATTCGGCGTTGCAGCATCCGACTTTTTCATCGCGGCAGGGACTCTTTATGTGTTGCTTCCCAATGCGATCACGATATCCTACCTGCAGTTCGTGTGTATTTTCTTGCTTGCCATGATTGCAGTCGTTCTTACGCATATTCCCGGCGGGGTTGGGATATTTGAGTTGGTCGTATTGACCATGCTTGGTGCAGAGGCCAACGGCGACGTAGTTGCTTCCCTTCTGGTCTTCCGAGTAGTCTATTACCTGTTCCCACTGCTGATCGCGGGTTCGATGCTAGGCTGTTTCGAATATCGCCAGCGCCGCGAGCGAATCAACCCTGTGCTATTGCAATTAAGCCGGGCAGCGGCCACCATCGCGCCAAGCCTGATCGCTGGGGTCGTGCTCATGGGCGGCGCTGTACTGCTGCTATCAGGCGCAACGCCTAGTGCGGAGGGTAGAGTTCGATTTCTTCGCTCTTGGCTGCCGCTCCCCTTCATCGAAGTTTCCCATTTTTTGGGAAGCTTAGTTGGAGCAGCAATGTTGGTGGTTGCACGAGGTCTTCAACGCAAGTTGGATTCGGCCTGGTGGATCGCGACTTCATTGTCCGTTGTTGGAATCGCCACCTCACTTGTCAAGGGCTTTGATTACGAAGAAGCGACTCTATTGGCCATGGTCCTTGTCGTCCTTATATTGAGTCGTAAGAGATTCTACCGGAAGGGTTTTTTATTGCACCAACGGTTCACACCAGGTTGGATCACCGCCATTGGCTTGGTCATACTCTGTTCGCTTTGGCTGGGGGCCTTCGCTTTCAAACATGTGGAGTATCAACATGAACTCTGGTGGCAATTTACATTCCGAGGTGATGCACCAAGGTTTTTGCGAGCAAGCGTTGGTGTGGCATCGGCGTTCCTTTGTTTCATGGTCTGGCGCCTTTCAAGGCAAACAGCCCCGAAGGACTTAATGGTACCATCTGAAGAGGACTTGCAGGCAATACAGAGCATCGTTGGATTATCGACCAAGACCAATTCCAATCTCAGTCTACTCGGCGACAAGCGATTTTTACTAAGCAATGATCGACGAAGTTTCATCATGTATGCGGTGGAAAAGCGATCGTGGATAACGATGGGAGATCCCGTTGGTCCGAGCGATCAGTTTGCCGAACTTATTTGGAAGTTTCGTGAAACCTGTGACCTTTATGATGGATGGCCCGTATTCTATCAAGTGGATAAGGAGTATTTGACGTTTTACTTGGATCAGGGGCTGACACTGTTAAAAATAGGGGAGGAAGCACAAGTGCCGCTCCAACAGTTTTCGCTCGAAGGACAACATAGGAATTTGCGGACCAATCGAAACAAGATTCAGAAATCAGGCTGCCACTTTGAGGTGATTCTCCAAGAGGATGTTCCAGGGATTCTTCCTCGACTTCGCGAGATCTCGGACGTTTGGCTCTCAGAAAAAAACGCGTCCGAAAAGGGATTTTCCTTGGGCTACTTTTCGGAGTCTTATTTGAAGCGGTACCCCTGTGCCGTCATCAAGCAGAACGACCAAATCATCGCTTTTGCCAATATTTTGCAAGGTGCCGAGAAGTCGGAACTTTCTATTGATCTGATGCGGTACGTGCCCAATGGGCCCAATGGCCTCATGGACTTCCTTTTCACTGAGTTACTTCTTTGGGGCAAAGCTGAGGGGTTCCAAGCGTTCAATATGGGCATGGCTCCGCTTTCCGGTTTGGATAGTCGTCCATTGGCTCCGATTTGGAACAAAGCGATCAATTTGGTTTACCGGCACGGCGACCATTTCTATAGCTTCGAAGGCTTGCGGCAATACAAGCAGAAATTCGATCCGGTGTGGCAACCCAAGTACCTCGCGTCGCCGGGAGGACTGGCCCTTCCAAGAATCCTTGCAGACTTGACACAACTGATTGCGAGGAAAAGATCGACTTAGCTGCAAGTTGTTCCGTTGCAACTTTGTATTCAAGCTCGCTGCTCCTTTTCAAATCACTGACGAAACCATGTATTCATACAATCCATCCACGTGCTCCATGCCACGCAATTGGAGAACGAAATGCTTGCAATCGTTACTCCTTGTTCTGGTGAAACAAGTTGTTCTGGTGAAACAAGGCATGCAGGACGACGCCTACACTTGCGGCAATTAGATGGACGACGTCGGCCGACAATCGGATTTGAGAGTCAGGCATTTGAAAAAACGAGACAAGGGTGCGAACGGTCAATACTGCAAATAGGCTTATTGTCCACATTCTCCGACTCGGTATCTTGCTGGCGACAATCGTTCTGGATAGGCATCCGTAGTAACCTGCCGATGGGCCGACATCGTGAAGCGAATACAAAGTCGAAATGGTCTGACCAAGTTGCATCCAATGCAAAAAGCCAATACCAACCGCAAAAATCAACACTGAAGTCAAATGGGATAAGCTAAAGGTGCAAACCGCGACTTTCGTACCGAGCGTGAACTCACACCCACCGACAGCGAGAGAAGCCATGACGACGGCCGCCGTTAGGTGCGACCAATCATGGGTTAAAAAAACGCTCGTAATAACTCGCACTAGCTCACCCGAAACTAGGTGACGTGGGGCGAGTCCAAGATTTGACACATTGTCTGGATACAGGCTACCATCGGACCGACTCGTGGCGGCTGAACATAACGATATGGAAAGAATGAGCAGGAGGGTAAAAGCAAACTGGCGTATCAAAGTTCGGATTCTGTGACGGTTCATGGTTTGGCAAGTTCAACAGGTCGCTACAATTTGGAACGCCATAGCCCTAGTTTGCATTCTCCTTTCTTTGTTCTACCACATCTGCATCGCGATTCCATGCCGAGAATTCCAACAACGGTAATCCCCAAGACGGTTTTTGCTGGCATCCACAGATCATTGACTCGCATCGAAGTCTCTCAAGCTCTGGTCGATTCCGCCACCATGGACTCCGGCGCGATCTTTCAAAAATTCGAAACTCGTCCCGAAGGACTTTCCGAAGCACAGGCGAGTGAGCGTCTGGTTGAGTACGGTCCAAATGTATTTGCAAAGGAACATCGAGCAAGCATTGGGACACTCATTTGGCATGCGGTCTTAAACCCGTTAGTGATATTGCTTGCCGTATTGGCAGGCATTTCATTTGCAACGGACGACATTAGGGCAGGGATCGTGATGTCAGTGATGATCGCCTTAGGGGTTGGACTCAAATTGGTGCAGGAAGCCAAAGCGGACAGTGCGGCCGCCAAGCTCAAGGCGATGATTTCGGTGACGGCGACCGTAATGCGCGACGGGAGCCAGCGTGAGATACCTGTTTCGCACTTGGTTCGCGGAGATGTCGTCACATTGGCAGCCGGGGATATGATTCCAGCCGACGTTCGTATCCTCAACGCAAAGGACTTGTTCGTTACACAAGGCTCGCTCACGGGCGAAAGTTTTCCTGTCGAAAAATTTGAGGTCGAGCACAACCTCACCACCAAAGTTGCCGTCGAGCTATCGAGCATTGCATTCCTGGGAACCAGCGTTGAGAGCGGTTCCGCGTTAGGCATCGTGGTTGCGACAGGAAAAGACACGTACTTGGGAGGAATGGCTCAGTCGATCGCGGAGCAGCCAGCCGAAACGGCATTCGATAAAGGGATTGCCAATTTCACTTGGTTGATGCTCCGTTTTGTTCTTGTGATGGTACCCTTGGTATTTGTCATCAATGGCCTCACCAAAGGCAATTGGGGGGAAGCGTTCTTCTTTGCCATTGCAGTCGCAGTTGGCTTAACGCCGGAAATGTTGCCGATGATCGTTTCCGTCTGTTTGTCGAAGGGAGCCATTGCAATGAGTCGCAAAAAAGTCATTGTCAAGCGGCTCAATGCGATTCAAAACTTAGGAGCCATGGACGTTCTCTGCACGGACAAGACAGGGACGTTGACCATGGATCAAGTAATCCTCGAGCGATACTGCGATGTGGTTCTAAGGGAGGACCAGGGAATTCTCGCGTTGGCCTATACGAATAGCCATTTCCAAACGGGGCTAAAGAACGTACTGGATCGAGCTGTATTATCTCATACCGAAACGCACCAGCATGCGAACATTCCCGATTATCGGAAAGTCGATGAAATCCCATTCGATTTCGAGCGTCGAATCATGTCCGTCGTCGTGCGGACGCCAGAAGGCAAGGACCGAATCATCAGCAAAGGGGCACCGGAAGCGATCTTCCCTCGTTGTGTGACTTTTGAATTGGATGGCGAGCACTTTCCTATGGACCCGTTGATTCTGCGGGACCTTTCCGAGGAGTTTGAGGAACTCTCCAAGGATGGATTCAGAGTACTCGCAATTGCCAGCAAGGATGTTGAGGCGAGGGAGGACGTTGGTCAACACACAACCCCTTACACCAAGGTGGATGAATCCGACCTAGTGCTCAATGGCTATATCGCCTTCCTCGATCCACCTAAGGAGTCAGCGACGGAGGCTATCAAAGCCTTGTACGGCCATGGAGTCGTCGTCAAAGTGGTCACTGGTGACAATGACTTGGTGGCCCGCAAAATATGCAAAGAAGTGGGCCTGCCTACGGAGTTCGTTCTTCTTGGAAGCGACGTGGAAGCCATGGATGACTCTCAATTGGCAGACGTCGCTATGAAAACCACTTTGTTTGCGCGCGTGTCGCCTTCGCACAAGCAACGCATTATCAAGGCTCTGCAATCGCGAGATCACGTAGTTGGATTTATGGGGGATGGCATCAATGATGCCCCCGCTCTGCGAACGGCCGACGTTGGCATCAGCGTGGACACGGCTGTCGATATCGCCAAAGAGTCTGCGGACATGATTCTGTTGGAAAAGTCCCTGATGGTTCTTGAGTCGGGCGTTATCGAAGGGCGCAAGGTATTTGTTAATATCCGTAAGTATGTACGGATGGGTGCGAGCAGCAATTTTGGCAATATGTTTAGCATGCTTGGCGCGAGCATTTTTGTACCGTTTTTGCCGATGGCGCCGATACAAATCCTAGCCAATAACTTGCTTTACGACATTAGTCAGACCACAATTCCAACCGACAACGTGGACGTCGATCAGATCGAAAAACCCCAACCGTGGGACATTAAGCAGCTTACCCGGTTCATCATTTTTATTGGGCCTTGTTCCTCGATATTCGACTACACTACCTTTTTGATGATGCTCCATATCTTCGGATGTTGGGATGTAACCACTCCAGCGTTGGCAGCTCACAGTCAAAGCCTCTTCCAAACGGGATGGTTCGTCGAAAGTCTAATTACGCAGACTTTGATCATCCACGTCATACGCACGAACAAGATCCCTTTCCTGCAAAGCTGGGCTTCTTGGCCCCTACTGGTAACGTCGTTCCTGATCATGCTCATCGGGATTGCCATCCCGTTTACTCTCGTGGGAGACTACCTTGGCTTTACGGTGTTGCCAAAACTCTACTGGCCACTTTTGGGGGTGTCTCTGTTGTGTTACGTCGTTCTTACCCAGGCCGTCAAAACGTGGCTACTTCACAGGAAATGGATATAGGGAAATCGCGGATCAGTATTAGGTTGTCGTTCGATTCAATGGTTGTGGCCGGTTTGCTTCGACGTTGAACGGGCTGATCGAGCAACATATTGTTTGCTGTGTTCGAAATGATGGCGTAGATTGCCCTCGTAAGCAGAATAGAGATCAGGTCGATTGCGAATGATCAAGAGATTCTCGGCGTTAGAGCGTTCGGCGTTGCTCGTGAAATTGAAGCTCCCGGTAATGAGAGTAAGCCCATCGATCAAGATAACTTTGTTGTGTGCAATTGCATGCTGCGCATCAATGAGAGTGGTGATTCCAGAGTTGATCAACAGGTCCGCTGCAGAATACTGCTCTGTCTCTTGGCTTCTATCGAGCACAGCATAGACGGAAACGCCACGATGGTGAGCGGCAATGCAAGCTGCTGCGATCGGTTCTGACGTAAAGGAATAAGCTTGGATCAATATTTGCCTTTGAGCCTGATTGAGTTCGTTAACGATCGCATCCGTGCAACCTCCCATGGGGGAAAAGTAGACACGGATGTCGCCCTGCATAGAACTAGGTGATTGCCAAGCGTTTCCATTTTGGGAATAGTTGTCGCGGAGCGGCTGCGACTCGTTCGGATTTGAGATTCCATTGTAGGAAACAGGGCTACCCGGAGGGCTTGCGCTACTGGTAGCTGGCCCGCTTGAATTTGCAGTCGGAGCGGCTGTTGGATTCGGCAACAACGTGTTCTGAGAAGCATATTGGTAGATCCCGAAAAGGCTGGCCAACAAGCCTGCACCGATAATATGATGCCGTTGAATACCGTAAGTAGGCCTTGGGGAAGGAACTCTCTGCTGTCGTATCATGGTGGTCCATTTTCAGCTGCAAAGCGATGGGATGCGTTCGAAATGTCTACACGATCCATCGGCTAACTAGCAAGTCCGAATTGGAATCCTAGAACTCGGCGTGCGCTCGGAGGGCTTCGAGGAAGACAGGGCCACGATCTTGGTTAAAACCGGGATTGACGATAAGCTGAAAGTTTGCGGTAAGGAAAACGTTGGAAGAAATCTTCCATCGATAGTACGTCTCGTATGCGTTCTCAAGTCCGTAGTTTAATTTTCCATCGCCGAGAATGAACCCTAGTCCGCCAGCGGCCAGATAAGCTCGATGCTGAGGCGAGAGGCCATTGACCGCGATTCCTAGGCCGATTTCATCGTCCCTGCGATGCCATCGTGTTCCTTTAATCCGTGCTCCAACGGTAAAAGTCCGATCGATCTCAGTGAAGGCTCAAGACTCCGTGCGGCCGTCATTCCAACCAGCCCGCGAAAAGAAACCCAAATCCTCCGAGAGTTCTTGATCCCAACTGTAGCATTCAAACAACCTAAATTGCCTGAAGGTCCAAGGTTGGCTTGCAAAGCAACGCAAAACGACGTATTACAGATTTTTGGTGGACCTTTCACGTCATCCCATCTGAGTATGGTTTTTAATGCAGTTTTGCTTGTATTCAGCTAAGACAAAAAGCACCCAACTACGGCGACGATGGGGGATAGCCAGATTTGTTATTGCATCGCTTGGATGGATGGTTTTTTGCCAGACCGGGCTGGCACAGCAAAACCTATTCAACGTTCCATCTGGCACAGTTACGCGAAAGGATGAGGTGTTCCTCCAAGAACAAATGAATCTTGGACGATTCGGTGAATCGAACACGACCATCGACTATGGATTAGGCAACGACTGGGAGATGGGACTTAACATCTTCAAGGTCAACCTCTATCCCGGAAACGTCAATCCGCTTCCTGGAGAGTCCAATGAAGATGCCTTCATGTTCAATCTTCAAAAAGGATTCCGGCCTTTCGAGACACTAATATTTGAGATTGGAACCCAGCAAGGAATAAGTGCTAACAATGGGACTCAAAAAGTCGACTACCTCAATTTCACGTGGAGTGTGGCGCGTTGGGCACCCGAGGAAAGCCGATTCGAGGGAACCCTCGTTTCAGGCGTGTATTATGGTAATACGAACTATTTAGGCGTAGGCAACGAATTCGGATGGATGGTCGGACTCGAGTATCCCTTATGGCGTGAAGACTTGAGTTTCGTCGCAGACTTCATCTCAGGAACAAATAGTGCAAGCGTGGCTGTCATCGGCGGGCAATGGACGATTTCCGAAAAGAAGGGATGGCAGATCTCGCTTGGAGCGCAGCTGCCAAGCCCATCGAGTGGCAACGACTATGGGGCCGTTTTCGAATTGACGAAATTCCCACCCTCGTTTTCAAAGGCCGCTAAACAACCGACCGCATTTCAATCCCAACTATAATCCTGAAATGGTCTGAAGTCGTAACGGAGCGAGGCCCTCGCTCAGGCTTGGTAGAAACAAACCGAGCGAAGGGCCTTCTGGTTGGCACGTGTGTCACCTTGGACGCAAACGGATTATTTCGCCCCAGATCCAACCGAAACGACTACGGATCCATCGGGGAGCACCATACCCGGCCTCAAATCCCCCGTAGGCTGCCCATCTGCCGACATAGGACCTGAATACACGTTTGGATTGCTCCGTTGTACGGTGACACTTGGTCGGCTGACAACATAGGGCGCGACATACTGCGGCGAAACATAACTCGATGAGTACGAGGGCGAGTAGTATGTGGATGGCTGGCCTGAGTAGTAGTTTGAATATCCAAGTCCGGAATACCCGAGTCCGGAATACCCTAGATTGGAGTAACCTAAACGTGAACCGCCGTAACCATAGGACGAACCGTAGCCGCCATAACCCGAGTTGATGCCGAAACCTGGGTAGCTGCCTATGCCAATACTGATTCCGCCTAGACCGTAACCGCCACCATAGCCGCCATAGTTGCCGAAGCCACCGTAGTTACTCAGGCCACCATAGTTGCCGAAGCCACCGTAGTTGCCGAAGCCACCGTAGTTGCTGTGTCCTGAATAGTGCGAACCTCCACCGGAATGGACGGCACCGGAATGGCCGCCAGCGTGGCCACCCAGTTGACCTCCGCCATGACCTCCGCCATGACCTCCGCTATGACCTCCGCCATGACCTCCACCGGAATGACCTCCGCCACCGTGACCTCCGCCATGTTGACCGAAGACTGTCGTCAAAGAGCAGAACGCAATCGCCGACGCAAAACCAAACGTCGAAATCTGCCGCAAGTATGAAGATCTTAAGATTTGGTTCAACATGATTCTTTCTCCGAGGCATGCGCTGCATGCCAATTTGTGTGTTGTAAAACTGGGACTTCTTGTAAAGAGCAAACAAGAGGCCAAACCTCGAGGTGGCATCGAACAACCTCTTCCATTATCCCAACGACAACGGAACCATCAGGCTAATTGCTGATAAAAACTCTTGGGATGAAGGCATTATGCCAGTCTACATCACGTTTTTTGGGCAAACAACCAAAATAGGGCAGGTTTAACCTACGCAGCCAACTCTTTCCAGTTTGTAACGAAATAAGACTGAAATCAGCGTGATTCCAAATGCGATTGCGCAAGCGTTTTGATCAGAATGATCGCTATCCGTTCACAAGTTGATTACCTCGTTGGGCAGAGCGTGTTTTAATGCCATTGTTCCATTTCCTAAGACGGACTCGCCTTAGGGCGAGCGGCAGAGTGGAGTATCCCAACCCGAAGCGTAAGCGAGGGACCATTTCGCAGGTCCCTCACTTACGTATCGGGTTATGATTGGTAGTTTTCACATCGCCGCTCGCCTTAGAAGTCAAGTTGGCATCGCATCCCGTACGCATCTGTTTGCGAGCTGATGAAATCGTTAGAAAGGATGGTTCCATTGCGAATTGGGCGGGAATCCGCCCAGGAATGGATGTAGTTGAAGACGCACTTGCAATTCGGATTTACATACCAGTTCAAACCAGCAGTCATGTTTTGCATCATTCCGCCTTGGATCTGTTTGTCGGTCACATCCAAATACGACCAACGTCCGGCGATCTCCCAAGCACCCCATCCGCCGCCGCATTTCGATACGCTATGAAACGGCATCACTCGATCGATCGCTCCCGCTTTGCGATCGTAGGGTCTATGCTCACCTGTAAGGAACCAACCCACTTGAGAATAAGCACCATTCAAAAATGAGTTTCCATTGCCTGCGGTGTCTACGAAACACCCCATGGCTTCGCTTTGCCAAGAAAGTGGACCGCGAACCCACATGGATTCCAACCCAAATGTTTGCGTCAAACTGGATCCAATCGTTCCAGTATCCGCAAAGAAAGGAGTTCCGTTGGCGACCGAGGGAACCGGTTGGCCGCTGGTTCCGATTGGGGAGCCTGTTGGCACCACAAACTCGCCGACAAATATTTCCGGCACGCTTCGAAATCGCACTCTTTCATTGGGTGGTGCATTGAGAAAATAGCCAGCCCCAAGATGCAAATAGTCTTCCCCTTTGGCACCATCATGCCACAGCAAGTGTGTCAATCGACCTGCGCCACCATTACCGCCATCCGTGCTCAAAGAGCCACCGAATTGATCTTGCCCAGTTCGAAAATAGGAGGCAGCCCAAGTCCAGATCAAATCGTCCGAGTTATTGTAGAAACCTACACCAATGTGACGGAACGGTGTGAAGGCTTGAAACATAGACGAACGTTCCATGAATGTTGTGTATCGAAAACTGCTCACCACTTCCAAGCTGAAGGGTTGTTTCCATTGTCCGACGCGAACCGTACCGAGTGGTCCGACATCCTTGAAATCCGCCCAAAGGTCCGTAAACGTTGGACGTCCAAAGAACCCAAAGTCCATTTGCATGAAGTAATCCATCCGATCCGACACGGCACCCTTCGCCCCGAGTCTTGCTCGACGAAAATCGGCGCCACTCTCGACCGATCCATACGCTTGCCGGCTTGACTCAAGCTGGTTGAAGCTAACCGCGTCCGCTTGAAAAACACCGCTAAGAGCGACGTTGGGATATTTTGGTTTCTCAGGGGCTGGCTTTTTGGCATCCGCCAATTTCTTTAGCTCGGCCTCAGTTAGGTTCTCTTTTGATTCGAGTGCTCGTAAACGCGTCGTGAGTTCTTCCAAAGTAACTGTCGATTGATCCACCAAAGTTGGTGACGAAGCGTATTGCGATTCCGATTCCGAATCCGCTCGATTGCTTGCAATTCCGGAACCAAAGGGTGGCTGAAAATAGGACTCCTGTCCGCGTGCATTTAGTTCCCATGTAAAAATCGCAACGGATGCAAACAGCAACGTAGGTATGCGTAACATATTGAAATCCGATTCCAAAAAACTTTTTGTCGACAGCTCGTTTGGAAATTATCGACGCTTTGCCGCTACCAAATAAGGCCATTCAATTGCAAGCAATTTAGGAATATTTCAAGTAACTTTGACCGCATCTACTTCGTCAGGATTAACTTTCCCTGCCGAGTTCGACGAAGGCGATAGATTTGGCCTTCATTCTCAATCCAGACTTCTTCGCCACAGCGGCACAAGTCGTTGAATGCGATGATTTTTGGAAATCGAGGATTGGCGTTGTTCGATTGGCAAACCACGTTTGGGTGAATTGGAACCGTTCGTTCATTCGAATCAGGCGTAGTCATCGGTCAAATTCTCTATGGAAGGTTTCTTTTTCAGGACTAGAACATTTTTCGCTCCTCAGCTTGCGAAAACCAAAAAGCATTATTGACGCAAACCAACCAATACGCAACAATGCTATTGAGATTGATTCTCAGTTGCAACAAAAGTGACCCGACGACGCAGCAAGCCACTGGATTCGAGCGAATTGTCCGCCACACGAACTCCCTAGCCAGCCACGCTCGGTCCCGCCGCTACGACTCAACGTTGAGCCGATAGGGCAGTCCGTTTCCTGGGTACTATGGGAGTTTTATGAATGGTTTGTCAACAACGAGTTAGGAAGTCTGGCATCGGCATGGTTGTGCCAGCTCGTGGTTTTACACTGGTCGAACTCTTGGTCGTCATCGCCATCATTGGCATCTTGGTTGGACTGCTGCTGCCAGCCGTCCAAGCGGCCCGCGAAGCGGTCAGGCGAATTCAATGCGCCAATAACATGAGGCAGATCGGTCTTGCGATGCACATGCACATGGATCTTAAGAAAGGGTTACCATCCAACGGAAACTACGTTTGGAACGGGTCAGCCGTAACCACCACCAACGCTTGGTCGGGACTAGCCCGTATCCTACCCCACATCGAGCAGGAAAACCTTTTCCGAGGGATCGACTTTGCTATTAGCTACAGCGCGCAACCGGGTACTTCGTCCAAACGAGTCGGCACGTTCATGTGCCCCAGTGAGGTGAATGACCGAGGTTACGGGTCGGATCCAACTTTTGGTAACAAATATTGGCCCACCAACTACGCCTTGAATCATGGCACTTGGGCTGTGCTGATTGGCAAAGCGACTGGCATGCGAACGGGCGATGGTGCGTTCGGACCGAACCAATCAAACAGGCCAGCGGATTTTACCGACGGTTTAAGCAATACGCTCGCGATATCGGAAGTCAAAGCATTTACGAATCGAATAGCCGGAGCAAGTGTCTCCGCTACTTTCCCGACCCCTCTCAAACCACCTTCGACGCTGGCATCGCTTTCGCTGGGCTCTTTCAACAACACGTCCTTCACGCACGTAGAGTGGGTAGATGGGAAAGTTCACGAGACAGGATTTACGACTGTCTTCACACCAAACTCCAAGGTCACATACAACATGGGTGGAGCCAACTATGACATCGATTTGGTCATGGCCACCGAATCGAATGCGGGGGACACCTATGCCGCGGTGACAACTCGAAGTTTCCACTCGGGTGGCGTCAACGCCATGCTCATGGACGGCTCAATACGTTTCTTTAGCAACAATATTTCGCTGGAATCCTACCGAGCACTGGGGACCCGCGCTGGCGGGGAAGTTGCAACGGATTGAGGAAGGCCTCGGAGTCTTGTATTACCTATCGCAAGTGTTGCTCGATTAGCTGAACAATAACGTCGGTTGACTCAATGGCACCGACCGTCGTTGTCTTTGGAAACATCAACTTGGGAATCGTTCCGCCGCCGGCTTTCTGGTAGATGGCAACATGTTTGGCAATGTATTCGCTTGGTAGGTTACTACTGAGCATTGCCTTCAGCTTTTCGCCGTCAACCATTTCGTTTGCTTTGATCAATGCGACCGCATGGGTGGGTTTTGACGTGAACAGGTAATGGTGAAACTCTGCATATTTGTCGTGATCGACGGACCAAACGGCGACGGCTAGTTTTGCAAGCGCACAAGATTCGGCATGAGCAGCATCCGTTACCTTGACCGTCGAGTTGCATTTGCTGTCGAGCGGCACAGGCAACGCAATGATCGCCAGCCGATCCCCGAATTTCTGTCGGACGCCTTCGATGGCTTTGTGAGTTCGTTGACAATGCTCGCAGGTATAATCGAACAGCTCGACAAATACCATTTCCGCGTCAGGTTTTCCTAGAAGTGGCCAAACATTGGTTTCGAGTTTGAGGTTGTTCAAAATGCGTGCCGCCTTGACTTGTCCGTCGTCTGCCTCATTTGCGATCTCACAAGTCGTTAGGATTGCGGGATTCAAAAGCATGGCGACGCAACTAGAAACCTGTGAAACTCGTAGCTCAAAACGATCTCGCATTAACGATGCTTGCGGTTCGGTCGCAGTCTTGGGAGCTTCAAAAATGGATGCATCCTCTTCCTTCATCGCCCCCGGCGACTCGCGTTTTTCCGAGTGGTCAATAAGCTCAAACGTTTGCGGGCCTAGGCTGAGTGTTTGCAATAAAATAAGCCCGGTGATCGCGGCGGTGGCAGCCGCAACGACCCATCCGAGGGCCTGCATTTGTGGCCGATTCCAAAGGAAAACAAATGCGAGAACGACTCCACACGCATGAGCGATTAGGCAGTATAGACACAAGTGTTCAATCCAGAGTACTTGCAGGCCTACGAACCAGACCGCAGCCGCACCCGCCGAGAGAGCTGCAAATCCGAGGATTGAACAACGGGCTTGTTCCATTCGCGCCGAGACCGGCTTGACCAGCAACATCGCTAGGACCGTCATATGGACGGCCATGGCCGGAATACTGACAGGAATCGACATCACGTTGGACCAACGGCTGTGCAAAACGTGGCTGCAGTCGAATACGCTCCCGCCATCACAGCCCGCTACGGCGGACGAAGTTAACGATGCCCATGCCAAATAGCAACTGGTCACCAAGGCAGTAGCGCTGCAAGCGAACATAGACCACCACGCAATGGCGGTTTTAAATTTGCTAAAACTTTGCCGCAACTGGACAGTTGAATGGAACTCAGGATTCCGAAACAGTGGACCAACGAAGCTCATGCGAATATCTCGAAGTATTTCTTTGAAAGGCGAATTTTCGGAGCCAAATTGGGCAGCCGAAGGATCTTGTAGAACGCCAACTCCATCTGTGGTTCGAAAAACGAAAAAAGCCGACGTTATTGAAATACTTGTGCACTCAACATCGTCGGCTTACTATGCAACACGATCCCTGCACCATGCCGGCAACGTTTTGTCCTGTTCTCCGAATTGCGGAAGGCTCCATTTCGGAAATCCCTCATGCTCGGTCAAATATAGGCTTTGGTCCAGGGAAGGCAAGCTTTAATTGGGCACTGGTTCGGCTCAATCCAGAGTGTCGAACTACAATCGGACCAACCAACTCTGTTTGCCTAACCTCGTCGACAAGGCTTCGGAGAACGAGTCGCCCACTATTTTCGCGATTTTGGGCAGTCGATGGCTATCGTCGTGAGGCAGTCCGGCACGCCATAAACAACTTGCTGCTGAAGATGTTTATCGAACTCGAACCAAGTCTATTCGATCCCTCGAATCTCCTTTTTGATTCGAACGTTCTTTCGAAAGTACTGGCTCCAATCTTCGAGCGTCGTCCAGCTCAATGCATACATCGCGATGACTCGCTGGGTGATGGCGATTATGGCTCGCGTTGTTGTTGCTGGCGGTGTTGATGCTGGTGTCGAACTGGCCGCGGATGACGAATCGTAGTGGATGTCGTTCTTCTCGTTGTATTCGATTAGCAGTTTGCGGCATTGATCGAGTCGTGCCGTGCGTCCCTTTCCATGAAAGAGCCCGCCGTAGCGCACCCGATGAACGCATCGTGGGACGATATGCATGCCGTCGGCTTTATGCCGTGGGTTCTGACCATCTGTTCTAGAGCGATGGTAAACATCCCCCGAGTTAAACTCGGGGGCATTTACATGCCGTCGGCTTTATGCCGAGGGTTCTGACCATCTGTTCTAGAGCGATGGTAAATATCCCCGGCTTGATCTTTGCTCGATTCGGGCAAAAGGCATTCGCACTTTCGCGGAGCGAAGGGCGACAATGATAAGCAAATGCCTATTTGTCCGATTCGAATCCTGAGGTTCGGGTCCACCGTCGAAGCAAGGTTGCACCCAATAGATTCACACAGGCGAATAGCAAAATCCCTAAGCCTGTGCAAGCCATCAAGGCGGCGATCAATTCGGCTGTTTTGAGATTGGCTTGCCTGGCTGTCATGATCGTTCCTAGCCCATCGTATTCGCCGCTATTGCCCACAAAAAACTCCGCCACAATCGCTCCGATAACCGCAAGCCCCGAGCTGATCCGCAGCCCAAGGATCAACTGAGGTACCGCCGCAGGAATGCGTAGTTTGGTTAGCATCTGCCAGCGCGTTGCCGACTGCATACGAAAAAGTTCCCGAAGATTTTCATTGATCGAAAGCAGACCACTCGTCACGTTGGCAATGACTGGAAAGATACTGATGATGGTTGCGACCAAAACAATCGTCCGAAAATTGTTCCCTGACCAAATGATCAAAAGCGGGGCAATCGCCACGATAGGTACCGTTTGCAAAAAAATCACATACGGATAAAACGCGACTCGCAAGAGCGAAGATTGGCTGAACACGATTGCAATCAAACTGCCGAAGAAGGCGCTGCAAAGCAAGCCTACGGCCGCTGCTTGAAGTGTTACCCAACTCGCTTTGAGCAGCACCGCGCGTTCCAGCCACAATGCGTTCATGACCGCGATGGGGGTTGGCAGGATTATGCTCGGGATTTTCAGACACACAACGATCAGGTGCCAGACCGTCGCCACGATCGCAAAGACCAGAACGGGCGCTAGATAGATCATCCATTTGTTGATCGAATTGTTGGTCGGTGCGTTCATGAGTTCCCTCCGGAAAGCGAAGCGGCAACTTGGCCATAGAACGCAGCAAACTCGCTCGTACTTCGCAGTCCTGCCTGGCGAGGAAACGAAAATGGCACCTCCATTCGCTCCGCGATTCGGCCTCGGCTCATGATCGCGATGGCTTGGCTCAAGTAGATGGCCTCGGAGATGTTATGCGTAACAAAGAGCATGGTGCATCTCTGTTCCATTGCAACCGCCAGCAGCAGGTCGTTGAGCTTGGAACGCAACATGTCGTCCAACGCAGCAAAGGGTTCGTCGAGCAGTAGAATCGTCGGATGAGTTGACATGGCTCGAGCAATCGAAGCTCGCATTTTCATTCCACCAGAGAGTTGCGATGGAAATTTTCGCCAATCCGATTTTTGAAATCCGACCAGTTCGAGCAGATGTTCCACAAAGTCAGTTGTCTCTTGCTTTTTGTGAGTGCCTTTAAGTTGGCATGGCAACATAACATTCTGCCAGACGGTTCGCCATGGTAACAACGCTGGCTCTTGAAAAACAAACGAAAGCTTTTCGCGTGCGGATTTCGGCATCACCGTAGAAACGCGTTCGCCGTCAACCATGACTTCGCCAGCGTCCGGTTCAATGAGGCCAGCTACCACTCGCAGCAAAGTGCTCTTACCGCATCCGCTGGGGCCAAGCAGGGACACAATCTGACTCGATCGCACCTCTAAGTTCAGATCATGCAGGACCTTCTGCTTGGCCGATCCAGTTCCAAAAGCAAGCTCGATTCCCTTGCACGAAATGATCGGGGGCTCAAATTGCAAAGCGGACTCGTTAGAATTGAGGAGCATCGGCCCCATTAGCTGGTCGTTCCAGACTTGACGGTTGCCGCTTTAGGAAACTCGTTTGCGATCAAAACGTCGATCTTGGAGGCCAGGATGAAGTCGTTTTCACTCAAGCCACCGATGGCGTGTGTTGAGATCGCAATTTCCAAATTGCGATAGCCCGTCAGATGGAGATCCGGGTGATGCGCTTCTGCTTCGGCAAGATCAGCGATATAATTAATACACGCGACCGCCTGAACGAAATTCTTGAAAACGATCTTGCGATGAATCCATTTCCCGTCAGCGCTAAGATTCCAAGCGGGGAGCAATTCCAACTGTTTTCGAGAGTGCTCAACCGTAAAAGCCTCAACATCCCCTTCGCACGGAACACATTTTTTCAAAATCAATTCCGCTGCTGGTACAATTTGCATAGTTCATCCGCTCGTTTTGTGTCGTAAAGTCTAGTCAAGGACGTAAAATGAGTTGGTGCCCGCCTTAAAAACTCAAACCGCATCGAAGAAATGTTGCTCCACGATTCCTCAATCCGATCTTTTGATTTTAATGCAAGTTACAAGCGTGCGCAGATAGTCACTGCAACAGTCACGATCCTTTTGACCTATTCTCTATTAGGGTCAACTATGCAACCGGCCCTTGGAATCGATTGGGTCGCTCGAGATAAGGAATTTTTCGAGAAAATCCA
Source organism: Pirellula sp. (assembly GCA_031427235.1). Taxonomy (GTDB): domain Bacteria; phylum Planctomycetota; class Planctomycetia; order Pirellulales; family Pirellulaceae; genus JBKCUI01. Next base: position 14,015 of record JANPNA010000417.1, on the reverse strand, counting down.
GCCTATTTTGAAATCCGCCTGCCTTGAATGCCATTCCGGATCGGAAGCTGAGGCCGGGCTGGCACTGAGCAATTTTAAATCGTCCAAGTCGATTCTCAATGAACGCCATACTTGGGAAAAGGTCATTCAGCGTCTTGAGTTGGAAGACATGCCGCCCAAAGATGCCGCGCCGCTTGCAGGGCCGGACCGCAAAAAGCTGGTTGATTGGCTCAAGTCCGCGATCAACGACATCGATTGTGGGCGAACTCCGAACCCAGGGAGTGTTACCTTGCGCCGACTCAACCGGGCGGAATACCGAAATACGGTCCGCGATCTGTTGGGAATTGACTATGCACTTGCTGCCGGGTTTCCGGGTGATGACGTTGGGTACGGATTTGACAACATTGGGGACGTTTTGACTTTGCCACCGTTGTTGATGGAAAAGTATTTATCGGCTGCCGAGGACATCAGTCGAAAAGCCATTCTTGCACCCGAGCCTGGACCGGTCTTTGAGTCGATTCGCAAGCCCAAGCAGCTTACGGCTGGAAATTCAGGCAAAGCGAACGACGGCTATTTTTCGTTTTATTCGAATGGAAAGATAACGATTGAAGAGCAGCTTCCATGGAAAGGGGAGTTCTCGCTCGAACTTGGGATGACAGGCTCGCCTGCAGCGGGCGAATACCCTCGTATGCTTGTTTCTGTCGACGGAAAAAAAGCCAAAGAGTTTTTCGTGCAAAGCGAACCGGACACACCCAAGAACTTCGTCGTGCCGATTCGAATAAGCAAGGGGGGTAAACGAAGCATCACGCTGGAGTTTACTAACGACAAGACGGTCGAGGCCAAAAACGGAAAGCTGGCGGAAGACAGGAATATCGCGATTTACGATCTGAAAATTTCTGGCCAAAAACCGACCGATCCGATCCCGGATACCCAATTGCCAGAGAGCCATCGCAAGATCGTCAAAGCGATCCCAAGTACGGGCGTTTCCGTCGAACAAGCGGCAACCGAGGTCCTTCGTCCACTCGCTAGCAAGGCATTTCGCCGACCAGCCACGACTCAGGAAGTGAAACGATTAGCAAAATTAGCCAACGACGTGATCGAGGCAGGAGAATCGTACGAGGGCGGCTTGCAAGTAGCGTTACAAGCTATTCTGGTTTCGCCAAGCTTTCTCTTTAAAGTGGAAGAGCCGGCTCCGCAAGTTGCCGGTCAGTTTCCATTGCTGACCGATTTCGAGTTGGCAACGAGGCTTAGTTATTTTTTATGGAGTTCAATGCCCGATCAAGAACTGCTTGGGTTAGCTCAGAAGAAACAGTTAAGAGATTCCTTGATCTTGAAACAACAAATTGAGCGGATGATCAAGCACAAACGATCGAATGCCTTCGTCGAAAACTTCGCTGGTCAGTGGCTTACCTTGCGAAAACTCGACCAGTTTATTCCGGATGCGAATTTGTTTCCAAAGTGGACCACGGAGATCCGTGATTTGGCACGCCGTGAGACTTATCTCTTCATCGCCGATATCGTGCAGGGGAACAAAAGTATGATGCGCCTCCTGGACGCGGACTATTCCTTTATGAACGACAAGCTGGCAAAGTTCTACGAAATCCCGGGAGTCGAGGGTGACGAGTTCCGAATGGTTTCTACCAAAGGGCACAAGCGGTTGGGCTTGCTGACACATGCATCGATACTTGCGGTTACAAGTAATCCAACGCGAACCAGTCCAGTCAAACGAGGCAAGTGGGTTCTCGATAATCTGCTTGGCACTCCTCCGCCAGCCGCTCCGCCTGGGGTTCCAGAGTTAGACAAGGCTGAACTTGCCGGAACTCTGCGTCAAAGGATGGAGCAACATCGCGCCGATCCCGCGTGTGCTTCGTGCCACAAATTAATGGACCCCATCGGAATGGCCTTGGAGAATTACGATGCAATTGGTCGTTGGCGAACGCTGGATTATGGTCAACCCATCGACACTTCAGGCGAATTGCCTGGTGGCGATAAAATCAAGGGGCCAGCCGATTTGATCCGAAATATTGGGACCAAGAACGCTGATAAATTTGTTCGCTGCCTTTCGCAGAAAATGCTGGTCTATGCTTTGGGGCGTGGACTGGAATATTACGATCGATGTGCGATTGACAAGATCCAAGCAAAACTAATTCAAGACGACACCAAGTTTTCAACTCTCATTTACGAGATCGTGGTCAGCGATCCATTTCAACGCAAAGGAGTTCGTGACGCATTATGAACAATCAACGCCTTTCTCGCCGAACGGTACTCCGCGGCTTGGGCTCTGCCATGAGTTTGCCCCTGTTAGATGCGATGCTTCCGGTCGGCCGATTAGCAGCGGCAGCCGGGCCACAAGCTCCTTTGCGAACCATGTACTTCATGGTCCCCAACGGCGCCCACATGCCAGCTTGGACGCCAACGGCGGAGGGGCCCGGATACGCCTTGTCGCCAACGATGGAACCGCTGGCCAAGCACCGTGATACCATTTCTGTTTTTAGTGGGCTGACCCTCGATGGTGCGAGGGCTCATGAGGACGGGGCTGGCGACCATGCCCGTTCGGGGGCCTCATTTCTTACCGGTGCGCACCCCAAAAAGACAGACGGAGCAGATATCAAGAACAGTGTTTCGGTGGATCAAGTTGCTGCCCAGGTCATCGGTTCGAAAACACGATTTGCTTCCCTGGAATTGGGTCTCGAGGGTTCTACGCAAGCGGGTGGATGCGATAGCGGATATTCTTGCGCCTATTCAAGCAATCTCGCTTGGCGAAATGAAAACAGTCCCTTGCCGAAAGAGAATGATCCTGCTGCCGTCTTTGATCGCTTGTTCGGGAATGGCGAAAAAGTGGGCGAGGGCAAGAGCCGGGCAGCTCGAATCGAACGGCGCAAAAGTGTTTTGGATTTTGTCCAAGAAGACGCAAAGTTGTTGCACAAAAAACTTGGCGTCGCAGATCAACGCAAAATGGATGAATACTTGTACGCAGTTCGTGAAGTCGAAAATCGATTGTCGAACTCGAGAACGCTGAACATTGGACAAGACGGAATTCCTAACATCCAGCGTCCCTCCGGAATTCCTAAAGATCGAAGTCAGCATTGCAAGTTAATGTTGGATATGGTCGCACTTGCCATTCGAAGTGATTCAACGCGAGTGCTTACCTTTGGATTTGCAAATGAGGGAAACAACTGGGGCTATCCTGAAATTGGGGCGCCCGAGGGGCACCATGATTTGTCGCACCACGGCAAAAGCGACGAGAAACAAGCCAAAATACAGAAGATCAATCTGTTTCACATGCAGCATTTCGCTTATCTGCTCGACCATTTCGCAGACGTGGAAGAGGCCGGAGGCAAACTGCTCGACAATTGCATGATCCTTTACGGCAGTGGCATTTCCGATGGCGACCGACACAATCACGACGATTTGCCGATTATCATGGCGGGCAAGGCTGGCGGAAAAATCAAGAAAGCTTCCCATTGGCGTTTTCCCAAAGACACCCCCCTGTGCGACTTGTATTTGTGGATGCTAAATCAATCCGGTGTCAAAGCCGATAGCTTTGGGGATAGCAAGGGAGTGCTGAAGTTTTCGTAGATTTGTCGTGGCAGTGTCGTGGCCGACGCTGCGAGCGTCGGCTCGGATGCTGGCAGCATCCGCCACGGATTTCCTCTAGTCTTGCCGTGGAAAGCAGTTATGCTTATGCCATATGAATTCAGAACCAATTGTTCAGCAAGTCTTAAAACTTGTGCACGCGGCTGATTACAAGCCGTGTAAGCCCCGCGTCATTCACAAAAATCTAAAACTCCCTGACGAGGATTATCGCCCATTACGGCGCGCCATCAAACAACTGGTCCGAGACGGTCTGGTCACATTTGGCCCGAATCATTTGGTGCTCCGTGCTAATCCTGCGGGCGACAGCATACTTGCAAAAAAGCACCCTGACATACAGGTCGCCGAGCCTGAAGCCAGCTCGGAGAATCTTGAAACGATTCCAAAACCCGTCAAACCAAAACGGGATCGTAGTGAGGTTGTCGGCATTTTCCGAACCGCTCCTGCCAGAGATTTTGGGTTTGTACGGCTTTCGCCGGTCACGGGTGAAGCCAAAATCGAGGATGTGTTTATTCCTCCTCCTGCAACCCGCGGGGCTATGGAAGGGGACACTGTTCGGATTCGAATCGTCCGATCGGGCAAAGATGGAAAAACAGAGGGATCGGTCGAAGAAATTGTGGTTCGAGCTCGTCGCGAGTTCTCCGGAACCTATCAGCTCGTTGATGGCAAGTCCTTTGTTTGGCTCGACGGAGCTAACCTGGAGCACCCCATTGAAATCGGTGATATCCGTGGACTGCCCCTAAACGACAAAGACAAAGTCATTGTCGAACTCGTGCGTTTCCCCGATGCAGTTCACGTTGGCGAAGGAGTCATCCTCAAAGTTCTGGGCAGCAGCAAGAACCCTGCCGTCGACACGATGGCGGTCATGCACCAATTCGGTTTGCCGGAAACGTATCCAGAAGCCGCTCTGGAAGTGGCCCGACATCAAGCGGATTTGTTTGATGATCAAGTCATTCCCCAGGGTCGAACCGACTTAAGGCTCGTTCCAACGTTGACGATCGACCCCGTCGATGCACGCGATTTCGACGATGCCATTTCGCTGAGCAAGAATGAAAAGGGAAACTGGGAACTTCAAGTTCATATTGCGGATGTTTCGCACTTCGTCCCGCTCGGATCGGCATTAGACGAAGAAGCTCGCAAACGCGGTACCAGCGTCTATTTGCCCGATCGTGTGATCCCAATGATCCCGGAAACGATCAGCAACCATCTTGCCTCGTTGCAGCCCGATCACAATCGATTGGCCAAGACGGTATTCATGGAGTTCACGCCGGATGGAACGCTCATTCATACGCACACGTTCAACAGTGTGATTCGCAATCAGTATCGGTTCAACTACGAACAAATCGACAACTATCTGGAAGACCGCGAAGCGTGGCGAGACAAGCTCACGCCGGAGATTTTTCAAGTCGTCGCCGATATGCACGAACTAGCCATGTTACTGCGGCAGATTCGCAACTCAAAGGGGGCGTTGGAACTAACGCTGCCCGAAGTCAAAATCGACCTGGACAAAACCGGAAAAGTCCGCGGTGCTCATTTGGTTCTGCACACCGAGAGCCATCAGATGATCGAAGAGTTTATGTTGGCCGCCAATCAAGCAGTCGCTTCCTGGCTTGATTCTCTGGAACTCCCTTTCCTACGTAGAGCCCACGCTCCACCGAATCGGATGAAGATGCGACGGCTTAACGATTTCGTAAGAGCACTCGGCATTCCTGCGGAAAACATGGAGGATCGATTCGAGATCCAGCGAGTTGTGAATGCCGTCCGCGGCATGACGACGGAATATGCAGTGAACTTTGCCATCTTGAAGAGCATGTCGAAGGCCGTGTACCAGGCCGAGTTTGAACGCCACTACGCGCTCGACATGACGCACTATTGTCACTTCACCAGCCCAATTCGACGCTACCCAGATTTGGTAGTGCATCGCATTGTTCAGAAGCTGATCGAGGGTAAACCTGCTCGTGAAGACGAGAACGTTCTCGAGCATTTGGGACAACAATGCAGCGACGCGGAACAGAATGCGGAACTTGCGGAGCGCGAGTTAATCCGCGTGAAACTTCTCCACTTCATGGCCAAGAAACAAGGCGAGCTACTCACCGGGGTCGTATCCGGTGTTCGGCCCACAGGAGTGACCGTACGCGCCATCGAGATCCCAGTCGATGGCCTTATTCCGGTCAAATCCTTGCCGAATGATCGCTATCGATTCGATCGCGACACGCATACTTTGGAAGGCTTCAAGTCTGGCAACCGATTCCGATTAGGGGACGAGCTGATTGTCCGAGTCGAGCGCATCGACACGGCCAAACGGCATCTTATCTTCGGTTTTGAAAGACTTACCCGCCACGCATTGCCTGTTTCGTTGGATTCCAAAAAGGAAAAGAGGAAGGGTGACAAAAGCGAAGGGAAAAAGCGTTCCAAAGGACACAACTCTGCTTCGAAAAGCGATGCGTTGTCGAGTCGGCTAAAGAACAAGAATGGTAAAAAGAAACCTCGCAAGTAAGGGTTTCTTTACTCGTGCTTGTCCGTGTCTACGACCATTTTTTCCATTTTGTGAACCAAGTCAGCCGCTTCTAGCAGCGACGACATCATTCTTTTGAGAACCGGTTCGACTTCGCCGAGACTTTGAGTGTAAAAACTCTTAGCGGTTTCGTCTTTCCAGGTTTCTTCGATAATGGCAGTGGTTTCGCCCCATTTGCTGAGCGTGCTTTGTAGCCGACTCCGACAACCAACCAGATCATTGCGGCAGCGTGTATCCATTGGGATTTTTTCTTAGAGGGAAGGTAAAAATCCCCCGAGATAAACTCGAGGGCATTCGCATGCCGTCGGCTTTATGCCGAAGGTGCTGACCATTTTTTCTAGAGTGAAGGTAAAAATTCCCCGAGATAAACGCGGGGGCATTTGCATGCCGTCGGCTTTACGCCGAGGGTTCTGACCATTTGCTCTAGAATGTACTTGCAAGAAACAATTGTAGGGCTTGTTTATTGGCAGCTACGTCGTGCACTCTCAAAACTTGAATCCGCTGCAAGGCGAGAGCCAGAGATACGCCGACCGTTCCAAAACAGCGATCGATATCTTTGTTTCCGAGCACCTTGGCTATGAATCCTTTGCGAGAATGTCCAATCAAGATGGGACGCCCAATCGCATGGAATTCTCCCGCTTTTTGCACGAGCTCTAGATTGTGAGCATGCGACTTACCGAACCCGATTCCAGGGTCCAAGCAAACCCTCTCGGGTGCAATACCTTGTGCAATTAGCCATTCGTCGCGTTTTTTTAAGTAGTCAACAATTTCGGCGACGACGTTGTTATAGCTTGGATTGTCTTGCATGGTCTGCGGGGTGCCTTGCATGTGCATGGCACAGACACCTGTTTGCCGCGATCGGGCGATTTCAACCATGGCCGGATCCGCTTCGAGGCCGGACACGTCATTGATGATCTCCGCCCCTAAATCGATGGCGGCTGCGGCCACTCCCGCTTTGGTCGTATCGATGGAGATGGGTATCTTGACCTTGTCCAAGATTCTCTCCAAAACAGGCACAACGCGGCTGAGTTCATCTGCGATGTCCACAGCCTGACTATAGGGACGGGTGCTCTCGCCACCGATGTCCAAAATGTCAGCTCCCTCGTCTTCGAGCCGTTTGGCTTGATCGACCGCCGATTGAATCGTAAAGAAACGACCGCCATCGGAAAAACTATCGGGGGTCAGATTCAGAATGCCCATGATCAACGGCATTCGGCCGAAAACCAATTCCCGCGTTCGCAAGCGCCAGCGAGTCGAGACAGTCGAGACATTCTTTGGTTTGATGGAGTTTGGAATCACCAAGGCATTAAACTTAGTTAGGAAACGTAGTTCGGAGTCGGGGGCCGATAGTGATCCAAATCGATGGTCCGGAACCAATCGATGGTCTTCTTGAGGCCATCACGAAGCGGTATCTGCGGCTCCCAGTTTAGATGTTTCTTCGCAAGTGTGATATCCGGTCGACGACGAGCCGGATCGTCGGGCGGGAGCGGACGCTTCTCAATCGGTACCCTACAGCCTGAAATCTCCATGACGAGCTCTGCCAATTCGCGAATGGTAAACTCGCCAGGATTGCCGATATTGACTGGACCGATGAAGTTCTCTTCGTTGTTCATCAGTCGGAAGATACCTTCCACCAAGTCATTGCGGTAGCAGAACGAACGCGTTTGCTCCCCCTCGCCAAAAATGGTGATCGGTTGCCCTTGAATCGCTTGCCGAATGAAATTGGAAACCACGCGCCCATCGTACGGGTGCATTCGTGGGCCGTAGGTGTTGAAAATCCGAACGATACGGATGTCGACTTTGTTGGATCGGTGGTAGTCCATGAACAGTGTCTCAGCGACCCGTTTTCCCTCATCGTAGCAAGACCGAATGCCGATGGTATTCACGTTGCCCCAGTAGGACTCTGGCTGTGGATGGATGAGTGGATCTCCGTAAATCTCGCTGGTGCTGGCCAGTAGCACGCGGGCACCGCAACGTTTTGCGATACCCAACATGTTGATGGAGCCTAGCACGGACGTTTTTATCGTCTTGATCGGATTGAACTGGTAGTGACCGGGCGCAGCAGGGCACGCCATGTGATAGATCTGGTCCACTTCCAAGAAAATCGGCAAGGTGACATCGTGCCGGATCAATTCAAAGTTGGGACGGGGAAGCAGATGTGCCACGTTGCCCTTTTGGGCGGTGAAAAAATTATCGAGGCAAATAACGTCATGACCTTCGTCCACCAGCCGTTCACACATGTGCGAGCCGAGAAAGCCAGCACCGCCGGTTACGAGAATTCGCTGTAATTTCGTCACTATTTACCACCCATTTCGAGACAATTGCGGAGTGCTTGCGTTCCGTTCGCTAGCCGACATTCGCGCGGAGGTTCGTAGGCGAACGGAAAACCAACAATCATAACCCGATACGTAAGTGAGGGACTTGCGATATTGTCCCTCGCTTACGCATCGGGTTGGGATACTCCACTCTGCCGCTCGCCTTAAAACTTGTTAAACTTGTTTATCGATTGGCCCCCTGGTATAATCCCGTCAGAAATTGCGTAATTGACGTAATTCGAACCAACGCGGTTGCGATTGCGTATGTCGTGAGAATTGTGTGGGTTTTGAAGAATTTTCAACGTCACGGCATTTTCAATCCACTGCTGTCCATTTCTTTCAGGAGAACGTTCAAGAATGAAGTCTTTTAAGTTAGGTCTAATGGCGTTGGCTTTGGTTTCCGCTGGCGCAACGTTGCACGCGGATGATTCCAAAGCCAAATGCGATGCCGCATGTGCCGCCGGCGCCGGAATTTGTCCTGTGACTGCAGGAATGGCAAAGCTACCTAAGCTTTCCTACATGGTTGGGACGAAATCGCTTTGTTGCGAAGAATCCGCGAAAGCCACTGCGGCCGAAACAGCCGCTAAAGTCGAATACGTGGTTGGCACCGAGAAGTTCGCTAGCTCCGACAAGGCTTTTGCTAGCCTAGTCACCCAGACAGAAAAATTCGTTTCGGCATTTGCGACTCCAAGCACTTGCAGCGTTTCCGGCACGACAACTATTGCAGGCGAGTGTTTGACTTGCTCCGTCGCCGCTGGCGAAGTGGCAACTAAGGTCAAGAAGGCTATGGATAGCGTGGCTATCTCCTACAAAGTCGGCGACAAGAGCTGCAATTGTCCAGTCGAAGCCAAGACCTTGGCTGCCGCAAAGAAGGCGAAGACTTTGTTTGTCGTCGGCACCGACGAAACCGAATGCGAACAAACGGCTCGTTTGAACTTGGCTCGCGCCAAGTACAAGGCAGCGCTTTTGGCAATGGTCCCAGCCAAACCAGAAACCAAAGCAGTCGTTCAGTAGCCATCGGTTTGTTAAAAAAAATCAAAAATAGGCATTGGGAAACCAATGCCTATTTTTTTTCAAACGTCGGTTGAAGGCTCGATGTGTTGAACCAAGCCCTGGGTCGCCGCCCATTGTGGAAGACGCCCCGAATGGGGCAGCAACATCATAGCCCAGGGCAGAGCGTAGCGACGAAACGTCGCGAAGCGCCGCCCTGGGTAATTGCATAACGTCCATACGTTGCCCTGAAGGGGCTTAACACGTTCTTTTCGTCAACGATGGTTTGTTAGTTTGGCCCTTTCAGGGCATTTGGCATGTTGTTTGTTGCTAACCCAGGGCGGCGCTGCGCTCTGCCCTCGCATGATGAAGTTAAAGCCCCTTGGGCTAATAACCTAAATATTCGAGTACAATGGTCCTGAAATACGGCATGGACCGAGAATAAGCGACGAGAAGCGTCGTTGGCTTGAAACTTTGAAAAAGTCTAGGAAACTCTTCATGAGCGATGAAGCTCCCGAACTACCCATCCAACCTGAGGCACTTGGTGAAGACGAAAAGTCGCGACCGCAACCTGCCGATGAATTGCCTTCGACGCTCGAAAGCGATGACCTGATCGACATGATGCGGCGGACGGTCGACCGACTTTATTTAGATGGGACCGCTCGTGGCGACCTGAAGATTCTGAGCCGTACTTTGCGAGAGTTGCGGTATGCATTCAAAGTCTTCCAGCCGTTTCGACGAAGACGAAAAGTTACTCTTTTCGGATCCGCCCGGACCCATCCAAATCACCCAAACTATATCCAAGCCGCAGAAGTCTGCCAAAAGATTGTGGAACACGGATGGATGGTCATTACCGGTGCCGGAAGCGGGATAATGGAAGCGGGGCATAAAGGGGCCGGTCGCGAAATGTCGATGGGGCTTAACATCATGCTCCCCTTTGAACAATCAGCCAATCCCTACATCGAGGGTGACCCCAAGTTGGTCACGTTGAAGTATTTTTTCACTCGCAAATTGATGTTCGTCAAGGAATGCAGCGCCGTGATTTGCTGTCCAGGTGGATTTGGAACGCTGGACGAGACTCTCGAGGTTTTGACGCTTCTGCAAACCGGAAAACAAGCTATGTTTCCTTTGGTGTTGCTGGATGAGCCGGGCGGGAAATTCTGGACAGGGCTCGAGGCTTTTTTTAGGGAGCAATTGCTCAGCCAGCAGTTGATCAGCCTGGAAGATATCCATTTGTATTACTTGACCGATAACGCAGACCTAGCCGTCGCCGAGATTCTTCGGTTCTATCGCGTTTACCATAGCATGCGCTACGTAAACGACTTGCTGGTCATTCGAATGAATGCGAATCAGTCCGACGCCAAACTGGAAGCCTTGAATATGGAGTTCAAGGACATTTTGGTGTCTGGGAAGATAGAACAACGCAATGCTTTGCCTGAGGAATCCAACGAACCGGAACTCAATGACCTGCCAAGGCTGTATCTGCATTTCAACCGTCGGAACATTGGTCGACTACGACAATTGATCAACATGATCAATGAAGTGTAGCTCGGCACTCCGTGCCGAGATAAACGGCACGGAGTGCCGTTCTACACTTATCGAGCAGCGTCTCGGATTCGATCTAGATCGCTCTTGAGCGACGACATGAAATCATTGAACTCGTCCTCGAGAGTCCGCAAATCGCCAAATATTTCCGTGAAGGCTTTGATACGACTGGAAGCAGGTAATTCATCTTCAAACTGAGAACACTTTTGGTAGTAGACCATTAACTTCTCAAACCGCGTCTCCATTAAAAAGTAGGTGAGCGCCCAAGCTTGGCCATACGCTTCGACGGCTTCCCCAAGGTTCTTCGCCGTATAGAACAGACGATCCGAAACAACCCATTCCAGGTTTCTCCTGGCAGGATCGCGGGAAATAATCTTGTAATCCGTTAATCGCGTCTGATTCATAGCTCCGATTCCACCCCACCCGGCGCCAGAAGGTGTTTCAAAATAACTGGCCAATCCCTCGTGCGCCCATCGTGCGCCAATCGTACCGCGCGGCATCAGGCCTGAGTTGCCGGCCAGTTGGTGCGTCGCCTCGTGCGAGACCACTTCGATGTCCGATTCCTCGCGTGCCACTTTGACCAACAGTTCAAATGAATTGGCTAAGTGAGCCATGCCCTGCGAAACCGCAGTCCCACGGAGCTTCAACTTGTTTTTTTGCATGTCCTTTGCCAAATCCTTCATGAGCATCATTTGCTTGGTGGTGCCCTGATCGTAGAACACGCTAATGTTGTCTTTGGGAGACCAAAATCCAGCCGCCATTTTTAGTTCTGGCGCAAGCAACGTCGAGTAACGCTGAAAGGTTTCCTCCTCCGAAAAAAGCAAAACCATCATGTGCTCTTTGGGAGGTTCAAGCACCATTCCATCCAAGGCGAATTTCATGAAGAAAGATTCGAAGACCGTTTCCAACAATTCAAGTCGAGTCTGAGATCTTGTTTTTCGTCCGACCTTAACGTCGCTCGTATCGTGCAACAACACATAATGTGAACTGAACTCAACCTTCAATTTCTTGAGATTAGTGGCTTCCCGGAGATTCTGCTCTACCGCCGTGGGATCGCCCAATGACTGCTTGACTCGCTTTCTGGTTTCGATCAATCGCTTGACCGTCGGGTTTTCTGGCTCGATCTTGTACGCGAGACTGCAACATTCGTAAAACTCCTTAAGCAGCCCACGTTTGAGCGCTTGGCTTGCTGCCTCCAAATAGTCTTTGACTTTCCTCGACCTATTTGCTTGAATGAGGAGCTTTTTAAACTCCTCCTGTCGCGTCGGAGCTTTGACAATAACTGCATCATCCAGGCTCAAGGCCATCGAACCAAAAGTCGGATGGGTGTACTCAAGAAGCCGGCCAGCCAAAACCTTGGTTTTACCCTCGAGTACCGTGACCAATTTTGTTCCCGGCAATCGATAAATCACGAAGTCGGCATGCGTCCTCTCGGCCAACACCAACACCGTAGCGAAACAAAAATAGAAAAGTCCAAAAAAAATCGTTTGTCTGTAGAGTAAGGGCATGAGCATCGACTTATGCAAATAGGTTACCATCGTTGTTGGATTCCTTGGATGCACTTCATTTTACCACCATTGTCGCCTTTTGCTCCGCAAAAGTGCGTTTACCTGGTCATTGTTTTTGTGGCTGAGCGAGGCCTTCGCTCAGCTTCAATAGGTATACAACGAGCGAAGGGCCTCGCTGTTCCACAATAATGTCATGGCAGGTGCTCTTTACCACCGACAAAGACTCGCTTAACCTCCAGACGGCTATTGAGGATCAGGACGTCGGCCCGTTTTCCTAATGCTAGGCTCCCGGTTTGCCTGGATATGCCTGTGCGCTGGGCAGGAGTCAGGCTGGCCATGCGAATGACTTCGGGAAGCGTCGCTGAAGATTTTTCCATCATGTGCCGAACCATGTGATCCATCCCCATGATAGAGCTCGCAAGACTCCCATTGGGTGCCCAACCTACCTTTCCATCGCTTTCAAACCAGGAGCCATCGGCTTCCGAGCCAAATCGATATCGACCAGCGGGTAGGTCGAGAGCGCGATTGCTGTCCGTGACGAGCAGCAATCGATTTGCCCCTTTCATTCGGTAGGCAAACTCCAACAACTCCGGCGCTAGATGAAAGCCATCTGCGATGATCTCGGTGCTCATTTCCGGATGCATCAAAACAAACTCCGCCATGCTGCCTTGCATGGGGACGTTGAACCGTTGACGCATCGAGGGAACGGAACTCATGGCGCACCAGAAGTGATCCACATGACGCATCCCGGCATCGAAGGCTTGTTCCATTTCCGTCCAACTTGAATTCGAGTGTCCGCAGGTGACGAGACAGCGACGCTTCTTGGCCGCACGGTAGAACGCCTCAGCTCCCGGCAACTCCGCAGCGCAGGTGGCAACCTTTATCAGTCCCGTTTCGAAGTAGAGGTTGAACTCGTTTCCCGCCGGGGAGCGACGCCCCTGGATCGGATGGCAACCCACTTTGTCCTCAGCAAAGTAAGGTCCGTACAAATGCACACCTGCGATGCGCGCACCGGTATCCATCCGCTTTTGCGCGGCAGCGCAAGCTTCAAGCATGGCCATGATCTGTTTTTGCGTACCGGTCGTCGTCGTTGGGAAAATCGTCGTGGTTCCATGTTTCGAGTGCGCCCGACAAGCTGTCTGAACAGCCTCAATGGTACCATCCATGAAATCTGACCCATTGCCGCCATGAACATGAATATCGATGAACCCCGGCGAGATGTAACCTCCATCCGCGTCAATGATCGTCCTGTCCCTCGGTGATCTCTTTCGCGATTTCCCAACAAAGATTATCTTCCCCTTGTCACATTCCAACTCCGCATTCGTCAAAAGCTGATCAGGCAGTACGACGGTCCCATTGAAGAAAAGAATTGAGCTCACGAGTCGTCCGTCGGAAGATAGGAATTGCGGTATTCTTATAGGTACGTCATTCTTCGATCTTAACACACTTAATATAATATGGCTGTGAGTATTTGCGGTGGAGCCGTTTTCAGCGGCGGCGGTCTTAATGGGGGGCGCGTTAAATAGTATAGGAAACAGTAAAATCATTAGTGGATTATGGACGCCCACC
>JANPNA010000416.1:0-1831 GCA_031427235.1 Pirellula sp. | reverse complement strand
CGATCCTGATGGAACACTCAATCGAGGTTCCGTCACCATTGCGAGTGGCCCAGACGTCGGATCGGCGGCTGTTCAAGCGGACGGGTCGATTCGATACTCGCCGTCAGCCGGTTTTGGCGGGACAGCCACCTTGCAGTATTCAGTACTCGACAACGATGGCCTGGCAAGCAATCTTGCAACCGTCACGATTATCGTAGGTGGTTCGATTCATCAAAATCCATCGAACAATTTGGATGTGAATGGGGACGGAAGCATTTCGCCAATCGACGTATTGATTTTAATTAACGACATCAATTTCAACGGTGAGAGAAGACTCCCCTCGACGCTCCCAACACCACCTTTCTTGGATCCAAACGGTAACGGTTCCATCGATCCGCTCGACGTTCTGTTGATCATCAATCACATCAATGAAAGTGGCAATGCGGGAGCGGGTGAAGGTGAGTCGTCACTGGCGAAACTCGGCTATAGCCAAGAAATCGTGCGGACACCGACCAAGGAAGAGATCGTCATGGGAATCCAGCAGTCGGAATACCGTTCGAGCGATGAAGGGCAAATTGACTTGGCTGTTTCTGCGGTGGCAGGAGAGTCGCTTCGATATGGTCCAGCATTAGCATCAGCGAGCGGAGACGATGAATCGGATGATTCACTGGAAAGCTACTTAGCAAGTTGGATATCCAAACCCAAACGATCGGAAAGTTCGCTTGATTCGATCTTTGCTGATGAAGCTTGGATGTAACGCGAGTGGCGGATAAGGCGAGCGGCGGATTGGAATATCCCAACCCGATGCGTAAGCGAGGGACAATTCCGCAGGTCCCTCACTTACGTATCGGGTTACGATTGGTAGTTTTCACATCGCCGCTCGCCTAATAACCTACCGTAGCTGAAATCGTAGGAATTCAGCTACGACGGACTTTCGCGGAGCGAATTCGCCTACGTGGGTCAGTCGCTCCGCCGACCCACGTCCAGGCTCTTTGCGACCTAGCCGTGACCGATCGTCCGATGGGTGAGAACCGTTTTGGGTGGCGTTTCGCATGGGTTGTTCTGGCTACAGAGCATAGACAGTTCTATCACAAAGACCACCTCGGATTGCGGTAACTTCGTCAGGGTGATCTAAAAGCTGGGATGAATCCCAGCACTCCAAAAGAAGCTACTTTATGTTGGCAGCCGCTTGCCTGCTAATACGATGATACAATTCGCGAATTCTTTTGGTCATGGTTTCATGTCGGAATTGCTCGGTAAATAACGCTCTGCCTTTTTGTCCCATCTCGTTGCGAGTCTGTGCCGATTTTGCCAAAGTCAGCATGGCCTGTGCCAGCGAGTCAATTTCTCGCGGCGGAATCAAAAAGCCGGTTGTCCGGTTTAGCACCACTTCTCGTGCACCATCAATGTCGTAGCTGATGACAGGTTTACCTGCAATCAAGGCTTGAGGTAATGCGCGTGCTAAGCCTTCTCGCAACGACGTGTGAACCAAAACATCCATCGCCCCAACGTATCTTGGCACCTGATCTGGCGGAACCAGTCCCGTAAATACAAAGCGATTTTGCAATCCTAGTTTCTCGATTTCGGAGACGAACTGCTCTCGAAGGATTCCATCGCCAACAAAAAGGAATTTTGCATTCGGCTGATTTCGACAGACTTGCTCAGCTGCCTTGATTACATATCGATGCCCCTTGAGGTGAAACAGCCTAGCGATCTTTCCGAACACGACGTCTGTCGAAGCGAATCCAAGCTCATGGCGAGTTTGCTCTCGGTGATTGGCGGATTGGAGAAAGGGTTCGACATCCATTCCGCTATAAATCGTCGAGAACTTCTCCCGCTTAGCCACTTTTGC
>JANPNA010000415.1:0-10374 GCA_031427235.1 Pirellula sp. | reverse complement strand
TCGAGAAACACCCAACGGATATCGTCGTTCTAGGGGACAAGGGGCGATCCGCCATCGGTCGCTTCTTTTTAGGGAGTGTTTCGCGTTTTATCCTGCATCATGCTCGGTGTTCCGTTTTATTAATACGAAAGAGGATAGAATGAGGGATCGTGATGGGATCACGGGTACGGATGTCGCTAAGGAGGCCGCTGACATGGTCTTGACCGACGATAATTTCGTGTCGATCGTGAACGCCGTAGAGGAGGGACGCGGACTACTCATGGCCATCGTTACTTTGATAGGTTTTGCGTGGAGCTATCAAGGTATGCCCGAAAGACTGAACGAAGCTCGCGCGGTCGCCTTCTGTATTCTGACATTGAACTCAAGAAAATGCTCTTTCCAAAATGACCGCTACGTTGCATCTTGACAAATGGATCGAAGGACTAACGCAGGAAAGCACGGTCGCGGACGCTGCCCGAAATGCCTTGCAACATCGAGTGCAAGCCGTCTTGAAATTCTTACCGTTGGCTGCGGAACACTCCGACGAGAACGTGGAACATGTTCACCTACTAAGAGTTTGGTCTCGAAGATCGATGGCGACCACCAACCTCTACCAGAAAGTCTTCCCGAAAAAGCAATTGCGAAGCCTACGAAAAATGCTTAAGAGAATTCGTGATGCGGCAGGCGAAGCTCGCGATCTGGACGTCCTACTGGGGCAGATCATTCCGCAGGAATCCAAGGAATCCAAGGAATCCAAGGATCTTGTGGACCAAATACGACGGCGGCGCGAGAAAGCCCAGCGACCGATCGATCGATGCTTTCGTCGCTTGCACCAACAAAAACGATTAAAGAAACTGCTCAAAAAATTGCTCCAACATGTTGCGGAAAATGGCATACCGGCTCAATCGTTTGGAAACTGGGCGCAATCCGCCATGAGATGCGTTGTCGACCGATTCAACCAAGCCTATCCCAGCGACCAAAATGACCTCCGAGCCATGCATCGCTTTCGAATCAGGGTAAAAAATCTACGCTATGCAATGGAGTTACTTGCACCAGCACTTCCTGCCGAATTAAAGGATTCTGTTTATCCACGGGTCGAAGAATTGCAAGAACTTCTTGGGAGAATCAACGATCGCTTCGTGGCGATGTCCAGGCTCAGTAAATGGCTCTCAAAGTACCCAAGAGGGATCGATCAATGCGAGCTAAAGAAGAAACTGGCTGAAGAAAGAGAGCAGCTAAATCAAGCTCAGGAATGCTTTTATGGGTGGTGGACGGTAGACGTTCAGTCTCAAATACGAGATGCCCTGTTGCGACTGACAGATCACAATTCAACCTCGGATAGGAACCCGTAACCCGTTGAGTCCACTTAAAAAACGTCCGCTGCCACGCTCCGTTTGGATCTTGAGCTTTGTCTCGTTCCTGGCTGACGTTTCGGGCGAGATGATGTACCCACTATTGCCTCTCTTCCTGATCGGTGTGCTTGGCTCGTCCAAGACTCAATTGGGTGCGATGGAGGGGGTCGCCATCCTCATTGTGTCATTGATGTCGGCGTACGCCGGAATTCGAAGCGATCGCAAAGGAAAGGGAGGAGGGCGAGTGCGATGGATCCGAATCGGTTACGGCCTGCCTGTACTTGGTAAAGCCATTGTGGCATTGGCAACCGTTTGGCCCATGGTTGTCTTTGGGCGGATTTTAGATCGATTTGGTAAAGGACTGCGCGGTGCCCCGCGCGACGCGCTGATTGCAGACGCGGTTTCGGAGGAACAACGCGGACGAGCATTCGGACTCCATCGCGCCCTTGATACAGCCGGTGCTTTGGTGGGTGTGTTGCTTGCCGCCTTCCTGTTGTGGTGGCTGACCGATTCTCCGAGGTTCGATTCAAGCGCCGGAGTGTCCACCAAAATTGTGGAGACACCCGCCTGGGTCTATCGAGCGATATTCGGATTCAGCTCGGTGTTAGGCCTCGCCTCGCTGGCACTCACCTTCTTCGTGCACGATGCTCCTGCCGTAACTAGCGAGACTCAACGCGATTCGTCGGTCATGAGCGGCGGAGAAGAATCTCCAACGCCAAACAGCATAGCTAGTAAAAGGTCAGACCGGTTCCATCTGCCTAGTTCATACTGGGCGGTGCTGGGTGTGTTGATTCTATTCTCGTTGGCGAACAGCAGTGACACGTTCATACTCTTGCGGGCGCGCGACCTTGGGTACTCTTCGTGGTCGATCGTCTTGGTTTATGCCTTGTTTAACGTTACGTATTCCGCGTTGTCCTATCCGCTAGGTGTGCTAAGTGATCGCATCGGCAGGTGGAAGATCATCGCAACAGGCTGGTCCATCTATGCTGCTTCGTATGTCGGCTTTGCATTACTCCCTAATTCGTACGCATGGGGAATGTGGCCACTAATGGCTTTCTACGGGGTCTATATGGCGTTGACCGATGGCATCAACAAGGCGTTGATAGCTGACCATGCCCCGAAAGAGCATCGCGGTGCGGCGATGGGTCTGTTCTATGCCCTGACTGGGGTGACCACCTTGATCGCAAGCCTGCTTACAGGAATCGTCTGGGACCTCATCGGGCCAGCACCGGCTATGTTGCTCGGCGCAGGTTTTGCGATGTTAGCGCTGCTGGCACTGGCCATCCTGGGCCGATTTGTCGAACTGGAAAAAGCGACTAAGTAAGACATGAACGCTAAATGCGGTCGATCAATTTGGAGTGCTGGGATTCATCCTAGCGTTAAGATGTGGCTGCGTGGAACTAGTCAGTGCACCTTGCCGATTCCGACCTCTTCTGTCTTGTTAAATAGTTTATGGATGTGGTGTTCCTCGCCGTAGACCGTGACCACATCTCCAACGCGAAGGACCGTGTTGGCGTTCGGGATTCCTAGGGCATCTTTTCCGTCGGTCTTTACCGAAAGTATGACGACCCCTTTATCCCAGGGTCTGGATTGCCGCAACGACTGATTGGCGATGGCGGAGTCCGATAAAATCTCCATTTCCGAAATCACATACCCGTGTTGAATACGCAGTAGTAGTTCGTAGTCCATGACACGAACCAAGCCGGTCTGCGCTAAAGTACGTTGAATGACTTTGTCGATAGCCCGCTCTATCCAACTGACGCGAGTCAAATATAGCAGCAACGCCAAACCGACTACCAGGCCGCCCACAATCAAGAGTGGACGAAAGCCGCTCGAATTCTGAACCATGGTGGCGATCAAAGTTGCTGCCGCCGACGTAATGCCAATGTTTCCAGCAAGAATCAAGTCGCGAATGATTCGTCGGCGGACCGGGTGATTGACAACCAATTCCGCTTCGCGCGTGGTAAAGCCGACGCCGAAGAAAGCGGAGTAACTCTGAAAACTAGCCGTATCCCAACTTAGCCCCGTCATCATCAAAGCCGTCGAACCGGCCCGTACCGCCAGGAGGGAAACCATGGCAATCACCAGCAGAGAAACAATAGCTACCATCTTACGCCCTTCTTTTGCGTCGATTGTTCCGTCGCGCGTTTATCCCGACGACAACGCACCTGTCAACAGTGGTTTCATGGCGGATGCTTGCTTAAAGTTCGAAACGCGTATGGAATAGAATTCAACATTTGGATTCTCTCGCACCAACACTTTGTCATCCCATTCCGATAGCAACAGGATGGCATCATTTCCGTAGTGGTCGCAGACCAATTTTGCCGCATACGACAACTTCAGATTTGCCTTTTCTTCAGCAGTCGCGTTAAACCACCTGGCCAATTTGTATTGGCGCCAACTCAGGGATGTTGGAGCATTGTATTCCGACTCAAGTCGGAATCGGACGACATCGAACTGCAATTCACCCACCGCCGCCAAAATCATTTCTCGGCGCGAAGATTTTGTTTCATAGAAGACTTGAATAGCCCCTTCCTCTACCAGTTGCTTTAGTCCTCGATCAAATTGCTTGCGGCGCGAAGTGTCGGGGCAATCCAGGACAGCGAAGAACTCCGGCGAAAACTGTGGCAGTGGTTCGTACTGAATGGTTGCTCCTTGGCAAAGGGTGTCCCCTAGCTGGAACTCGCCTGGACAAACAACTCCGATGATGTCTCCTGGAAAGGCTTCGTCCATCGTCTGACGATCTTGACCAAAGATTCGCAGCGCTCTCGGTATGCGCAGTTTTTTGCCCGTTCGTGCAACAACCACTTCCATGTCTCGTTGAAACTTGCCTGTGCAGATTCTTAAGAAGGCAACACGGTCTCGATGCCGCGGATCTAGATTCGCTTGGATCTTGAAAATGAAGCCCGAAAAATCAGGTTGGCTCGCGCGAACGACCCCAATGTTGCTGAGTCGATCGCTCGGCGGTGGGCATAACTCGAGGAATCCTCTTAAGAAGTGTTCGACACCGAAATTGGTCAAAGCGCTGCCGAAAAACACGGGAGTTTGTTCACCCCGCAGGAATCTCGCAGGTTCAAGTTGGGCACCAGCCATTTGAACCAGATCGACTTCTTCTCGCGTCGTATCCAATAGGGTACGAGAAAGCGATTGGATTGGCTCGCTTGTCTTAGCTGGGTTGGTCGAACTGGCCTCATCATCGGTTGCGACGAGGTCGGACCACGGTTGTATCTCGGCAGTTATCCTACGATCACTATCTCGCTGGTTAAAAAGATGGACGGTAGCTTGATTCAAATCGACGAATCCGCGGAACTCCTTACCGCTCCCCAACGGCCAATTCTGAGGGACTGGCTCAATCGAGAACTTATGCTCAATCTCTGCGATGATTTCCAGCGGCGAGCGGCCTGGTCTGTCTACCTTATTCACAAAGGTGATAACTGGTATCTTTCGCAATGCGCAGACTCGGAACAGTTTTTCGGTTTGGGTTTCGATTCCTTTGGCTAAATCGATAACCATCACCGCCGCATCCGCCGCCATCAAAGTACGGTAAGTATCTTCACTAAAATCATGGTGGCCGGGGGTGTCCAACAGATTGATCTGACATCCTTGGTATTCGAAAGTCAGGACGGTCGAACTGACGGAGATCCCGCGTTGCTTTTCCATCTCCATCCAATCCGAAGTTGCCGCACGCTGCGATTTACGCCCGCGAACTGCCCCCGCCACTTCGATCGATCCTCCATAAAGCAACAGCTTTTCGGTCAGTGTCGTTTTGCCAGCATCTGGGTGAGAGATAATGGCGAACGTCCGGCGTCGCTTGCGTTGAACGTCAATAGTTAAATCGATGCCCAAGGAGGTTGGACTGATTTCTGAGGGTAGCTGGCTTGCAACGGATAAATTCATGGTGCCGAAACCATATCTTAGTTGCTGGTAAGAAACAAGCCAAAACGTGTCCAAACTCCATCGCGAAAAAGCAATTAATGCTGTGTTTTCGCTACTCTCGGGCTTAGTGGAATGCCCCCGAGTTCCACTCGGGGGATTCTTACCATCTCTCTAGAATAAGGATGAGTTGCCAAGGCTCTCCGTCGGTTTTACACCGGCGGAGAAGCAACGTCTCGCCCCGCCAAACGTTGCTTCCCCCGAGATGAACTCGGCGGAGAGCGAACAATCTGCGTCTGAATGGTTGTAGCCGCCAATTATCGCCCCGCTGGGATAATCCCAGCGGTAGCGAAACGCAAGCGAAACGCAAAGGTAAAATGCTTCACAGCGTTGCGTGAAATTAACCTTGCTCGGCGTACAGCAACCAATACGTAACAGGGATGACGAACAGCGTAAACAGCGTTGACGCAATCAGTCCGAAAATGAGCGACCAACCTAGGCCCGAAAAAATCGGATCCAGCGTGATCGGAATCGCCGATAGCAAAGCTGCACCTGCGGTCAATAGGATCGGTCGCAGCCGAACAACGCGGCTTTCAAGAATAGCATCGAACAACGGCCTGCCGCGGGCGACGGACTGCTGCATAAAATCCACCAGGATAATGGAATCTCGCGTAACAATCCCAGACAAAGCAATCATGCCGATCATGGCCGTCGCCGTGAAGTACACCGGATCTGGATAGCCACCCACCGATTGACTCAACATCGCATTAAGCAGATAAAAACCCGGCATCACGCCAAGCGCTGTCAATGGGATTGCAAGCATCACCACGATAGGAACCAGAAAAGATCCCATTTGGGCAACCAAAATGATGTAGATCATCAACATGGCCGCACCGAAGGCAAGTCCTAGATCGCGAAACACATCCAGCGTAATCTTCCACTCTCCTTCGCCAGCAAAGGTCACACTGGTCCCCTCTGGGACTCGCCAATCGATTCCGCTTCCGTTGGTCAGAAAGGTTCGTGTACCGACGGTACGCGGTTTTGCATCCTCCACGAAATCAGGCCCGTTCGGCAATTGGTCGCTCAGGATATCGATGACACAATCCGCCGGTGGCCGTCCCACGCATTCGGCAAAGACATAAGCGACTCGTTTCAAGTTCTTGTGAAAGATCGTTTGGCTAACTTGTTCGGTTCGCCAATCGCCAATCTCGCGCAATGGAACGAGTTGCCCACGTGAGTTCTTCAGACTCAATTGGGAAAGATCTTCTTGACTGGATCGCAGAGCCCGTGGCAATCGGAAAGTCAGCTTGAGTGGATTGCGTTCCCCCTCGACTCGAAGCATGTTTTGCCGGTCACCTTGGAGAGCAATTTGGATAGTGTTTGCGATCTCGGCGACCGAGATGCCCGATAAAGCAGCCTTCTCTTGATCCGGTTCGAAAACCAATCGCGGTACCATCGCTTCGCGCACATCATCCACCTCGGCAACTCCAGGTTCGCGACGCAGCCGTTCGGCTACGGTCGCAGCGGACACGAGCACATCGTTGTAGTCGCTGCTGTCGCGCCCATAAACTTCGGCGACGAGCGAAGCCAAAACGGGTGGGCCTGGTGGCAATTCGACGATCTGAATCTTTGCATTCGCGGATCGAGCCAAACTCTCCAATTCATCTCGCAAACGCAACCCGATCGCATGGCTTTGTTGCTTTCGGTTTTTCTTACCCACAAAATTGGCTCGCACCTCCGCTTGGAACGCCCCGTTTCGCAAATAGTAATGCCTGACCATGCCATTGAAGTCGATCGGGCCAGAGGTCCCCACCGTGCTAACGAAGTTGATAACCTCCGGCTGAGCGGATAGGACGGACTCGATGTTCCGAACCACTGCGTCGGTTCGCTCAAGGGTCGTTCCCTCCTCCATGTCCAACAGGAACAAAATCTCGTTCTTATTGTCGAACGGCAACATCTTGAGCGGTACCATACGAAAGACGCCCAAACTCATAGCTGCCGCGGTTAAGCAACCCATGAACAGCAAAAAAAGTATTGCTCGGAAACGGGTCTTGAGCAGTGGCAGCATCAAGGGGCGAAAGAAGCGATAGAGGAGCGTCTTTTGCACTACAGCCGGATCGTACGCTTCTTCGTGGATTTCATCTCTATCACTCGAATCTTCGCTGAAACCCAACACGTCTTTCGACTCCGGAATCAGCTTGGTTCCCCAAGGAAGGATGTGATACGACAACCAAGGGGTGATGGTGAAAGCGACGAACATCGACATGAGCATGGCCACCGGGACGTTCAAGGCCATCGGCGACATGTACGGGCCCATCATGCCAGTTATGAAAAACATAGGCAAGAAGCTAACGATGACAGCCAGCGTCGCGCTGATCAGCGGAGGGCGGATTTCGGAGACGGCCTCTAACACGATCTTGCGAGTGGCGCGTTTCCGATGCTCAAAGTGCCTCGCGATATTCTCTACATCCACAATCGGATCATCGACCAATAGCCCCAATGCCAGGATGAGTGCGAAGAGCGTCACGCGGTTGATCGTATAGCCAAACAACAAATTAACGGCCAGGGTCAAACCGAACACCACCGGCACCGCGATGGAGACAATCAAGGCCTCGCGCCATCCTAAGCCAAAAGTTAGCAGCAGGACCACGATCACGATGGCGACACCTAGGGCTTCGATCAGTTCGTTCACTTTTTCGTTGGCGACAATTCCGTTGTTGCGAGTTACGATCAATTGAACATCGTCGGGCAAAATCTCTGCGCGCAGCCGACTGGCTTCGCGAATCACGGCCTCGGCCACCTGGACTGCGTTGGCACCTTTTTGTTTGGAAACGGCGATGGTTACCGCAGGTTTTGAATCTTCGATGGCTTCATCGCTTGGTCCTTTGGTCACATGATGTTCCACCTGGCTTGAACCGATCAACCAGCCAGGGGTCGATTCGTGCTTCTCAAAGGAACTGGCTGCTCCCCAGCCATGGCGAACGTAGTTGGTGACTTCGTCCGGACCATCGGAAACGTTGGCGATATCTTTCAGGAAGACAGGGCGATCATCAACGACACCCACCACTAAATCGCCGACATTCGCAGCCGAATGCAGGTGCGGTTGAACCGCCACCTGAAATTCGCGATCCATGCGTGAAAACGAAGTCGCCGGACTGGCTACGTTCGACATCGATACAGCGTTGCGAACTTCGCTGATTCCCATCTTGTACGCCAGCAACCGATCAGGATCCAATTCGATCGTTATCGTGCGAGCTTGGCCACCAACCAGGAACGCTCGGCTGACTTTGGGTACCACCGCCAGTCGCTCCACCAGTTCCTCACCAATGCGACGCAAGGCATAACTGTTATCCTCGGCCCCGGTAACAGCCAAAGTGACGACCGGAACGTCATCGATTTCAACGGGCTTCATCACCCATCCCGAAACGCCCGCCGGAATCGATTGGGCATTCTCGTTCAGCTTCTTAAAAAGTTTGACAAGACTTCGTTCTCGATCTTGCCCCACATAAAATCGGACCGTGATAATGGCGGTATCGTCGCGCGACATGCTATAAACATACTCCACCCCGTCGATTTGATAGAGCATTCGTTCGAGTGGTGAAGCGACGAGTTGTTCGACTTCAGCGGCCGTGTGCCCTGGAAAGCTGACATAGACGTCCGCCAGCGGTACCACGATTTGCGGGTCTTCCTCGCGCGGCGTGATCCATAGTGCCGCGAACCCAACGATCAATGATAAAATAATCAAAATGATCGAAAGATTCGATTCCAGAAACATTCGCACCAAGGAAGTCAACGGATCTCTAGGCGCGTGCGCGGCGTGCGTGGCTCTCTTGTTCACCGTGAAACTCCAGTTCCAACTGTTGCGGGAATTAGTACTTGCTCACCCGCTTTGAGCCCCGATAGAATTTCAATCTGGTCTTGGAAAGTCCGTCCAAGTTGGACAGACCTTCGTGCGAGAAGTCTCTCCGATAGGACTTGCACGAACGTGAGTTGTCCAACGCGCTGAATTGTATTGGTAGGGATCAACAAAAGTATTTCGTCTTCCAGCGGCAGCATCAATCGGCCGAACATGCCGCTGTAGACGCCAGCCGGACATGGGCCGGTGACTTTCACCTCAAACGAACGACTCGTTGCATCGGCTTTGGGAACAACTTCACTAACGGTCGCAAGGCATTCGATGCCGAGGGATTCCATGCTCGCCGGAAGCTGCTGCCCAACCTGCAGTTTCATGGCAAGCGACTCGCGAACGTTGGCGACCAACTGCATTTGAGTCGGATCGTAAAGCGTCAGCAGCGTTTGGCCAGGACTGACAGTATCTCCGGGTTGCACCGCTTTGTCGACGATCACTCCGGTAAAGGGAGCAACGACCGTGGCGAAGTCAAGATAGACCTTGGCTTCTTCGACGGCACGACTGGCTCGATCCAAATTGGCTTGAGTGGTTTGCACGCGTGTGAGGGCTGTGTCGTATTCGGAACGCGAAATGGCATTGCTTGCGATCAATTGTGCCGCTCGTGCCACCTCACTCTTCGCCAATTGCAATTGGGCATCCATGGAGTCCCGATCCGCTTCCGCTTGCCGGACTCGCGACAACTGCTCGTCGTTACTCAGCCTCACCAGTACTTCGCCGGCAGCGACCTTTTTGCCAGCAGTCACGTTCACTTCCAGGACCCGGGCAAGAATCTTCGAGGCAACGTTGGCTTCGTGGACCGGCTTGACCGCTCCGGTGGCTGACTCGTAGCGCGGTTGCGTTACCTGTTTTGCCTCCGCAAACGTGGCACCCGCTGGAATTGGCCTAAGTCGTTTCAACTCTATGCTTGAGACCTTGGTATGAAAAATACCAGCGAAGATCATCAAGAGGAGTGTCACGGCCGCAACGCCAAAGAGCAGCAGCAGCCACATACTGAGGCTACTGATGCGAGATTTCCAAAGTTGCAGGATGTTCGGCTTTGTCGATTTGTCGACGCTCATCGTCCCCTCATTGTTCATTCAACTGGTTCAAACGCCGCCCGTCATTTTTGTGGTTCTGGCTCGACTTCGATTGGTTTGCTGTTCTCGGTCGAACTGGCCGATGGTGTCAAAGGCGTCGAACGAACGGACTGTCTGGCAAACCAGCTTTGACCGATCATCACCAAAACCAGAACACCTGCAATCCACATTCCCGGACAGACTC
>JANPNA010000414.1:0-13044 GCA_031427235.1 Pirellula sp. | reverse complement strand
TCCTTAGTCAACAGTCAACTTGACTGCTCGGTTCCAAGTAAAACAATACGCTGGAACGCTAAGGAGTTTTTTTATGTACATCAAGGCCAAGTGAGGCGAAATCAGCCAAAAAGCGCAACGGCATTGGGTCAGACCCTGTTTGCTGTTTACTGCCATTTTGCAGCATGGTACATCGTTCGGATGGCCAGACCTTTACGAATAGAATTTTCGAACGCGATTTATCATGTGATGGCAGGTGGAAATGGTCGTCAAGCGATTTTTCATGCCGATGCAGACTACCAGCGAATGACCGATGGATTGGCTAAGACAGTCGCTCGAACCGGTTGGCAAGTTTAGGTCTTCGACGCCTGCGAAGCGAGCAACGAAGCGTCTGACAGCGCCTACAAAGCAACGCATTGTGATTGAAACATCAGGGGTACGATAAGCATCGCTACGACCTCGCTTGCTCGCTCCACTCAAGCCTTTGATGATCTTACGACTTAGGTTTTCTACCGATCGCCCGCTCAATCTCCGAGAGTTTCGGCTCGGTTCCACTTCGAGTTCTTGACATGAACTTCAGGACTCGTGCATGTAATTGTTCCTGATCGATATTACTTAGTCGGTCGCCCATCATTGCCAGGGTCTCGGCTTGAGAAATCGTGGCTGCAAGCGTTGCGTTAATGTAGCTGTTTAACGAAACCCCCTGTTGGCTGGCTAGCTCTTGTGCCTTTGCTTTCAGGTCATCTCGCATTCGTAATGAAAGTGTTGCCATGATTAATTTCTAAGTAAGATTGTAGAGTTTCGTGAATTCAATTGGCGTCATCGCCTCCCATCCATGCTTCACGAGGTCCGGCCTCGCAAAATCGCGAAGGTTATACGTGATGATAATTGCAGTTGCAGCAACTGCGGCTTCAATGAATTTGTTATCCGCTTCATCGAGAAGATTCGGTCGCCAACTAAAATGGAGTTGCGTTTGGTGTGAAAGCGAAATGAGCTCAAGGATCAAATCGGAACTTTGTTTGGCTGTTAGTCCCGTCAGTTTCCTTACGGAAGGCCGCATCAAGACATCTTCGTACTCTGCTGTGATCCCTTCGGTAAGCATCAGAGGAATTCGACGGTCAAGGACAGCCATCAGTAATTGATACGCTAGGCTCCGTTCATGGCGACATGCTCCCGCGACTAGGACATTTGTATCTAGAACAATCTGAGGAAACACATTGACCAATTAATCGCCCTGTTGAAGCCGCTAAAAGTGATACCACATTGTGCTACAATAGCCCCCTTCTGTCAAGCGGATTTGCAGGAGGGTATCGCGTGGGGACACTCCACTTTTAAGACACGGCGATTTCGCTGGCTTTTGGCCATTCTCAACCGGTGATGATTAGATTCGTGCTCTTCGCTTGGATCCGGTGATAAATTGCCCTCTCCGGAATTGCTATCGGCAGGGTCGGCGCAGACACAGCCGACAAAAGTCAAGGTAGTAGGCACATTCCATGTGCCGTCAACCTGGAATCGCAGTAAATGCCCCCGTGGTTAGTCACCCTCCCTCGGGGAGGGTCGAGCGAAGCGAGGGGAGGGTGATGAGGTTTAGACGATCGGCTAACGAACTTCGATCTCCAGCCATCGCTGTATAAACCGCCAGAGCGACGGGTACGATTGGAAAATAGACGGCGGGTTCGCCTGCAGGTCGTGATGGTCACGCAGTTCCTTGACCGCGATTTGAGTCCTGCGATCGAACAACTGCTCAATCGTAAATCGTTTGCCATCTTGAAGCGCCCGAGTCAAATCTTCCAAAATAGAGTCCGGTGTTTTCCCTCGGATCAAAGCGCATTCGCCCAATCGGTAGCCGTGCTCGACCAATCGGACCGTCCAACGCCAATCCTCAATCATCGGGGCGGTCACGTCCCTGCCTGAACTCGCATCGGACGCCTCGGCTCGAGGTAGATGTGCGATGGGGCGGACCGGTTCGTCCATGGAGGACGAGGCAGCTTCCGCGGCCACTGAACGAACCGAAGGAAGCGGCATGCTCACGTTTTTCACAGTCGGCTTTGTTGAAGTCGGCTCTGCTGGAGTTGGCTCTGTTGGAGTCGGTTCGGTCCTTTCCTGAGACTTAGGTGGTGTCGCGGCCGTTGGGATGGCAGCTTTCTCCGCAGCCTGAATGCACTGATGAACATATTGCATCAGCAAAGCAGGGATCTGTTGTGTACCGGCAATGCACTCGCTTCCGGTATCGGATATGGAAATCGTCATTTTCCCGACCCGCAGTTCAGACAGGCAAAGCAAGCCAACATCCAGCGTCTGGTCTAAAAAACCGGATGCATGCGATTTTTTCCATTTTTTGAGGATGCCAAATTCCGGCAGTCGTTGCAATCGAAGACCCTGAACGGCCTTGCTCTCGACTCCAGAAAGATGTTGCGACAACAAAGTCTTGCTCAAATAGCCATGCGTCCGCTCAACCGCTTTGAGAATCGTTATGATCAGGTCATAGGCTGGCTTGGTCTCGCTGGGCAGGAGAGCGATGGAGCTTGGAGTGGTGGAGGGTGGAGTGGTGGAGGGTGGAGTTGCTCTAATAGCAGATGGCAAAATGGCGGCTGGTAAAATGGCGGCTGGTAAAATGGCGGTTGGCAAAATGGCACTGGGCAAAATGGCACTGGGCGTTGAAACCGGGGAGGACTGAGTCGTGGAGGGCTCGGGCGCAACGCTTGGTTTTTGCTGAACTTCGACCGCAGTTGGAGTCGTTGTCTTCGGCTTTGACTTTTTGTCTTTTGGTTGGCTATTCGCGATGCCAACCACTTTGGGCATATTGGGCCAGCCCGTTTTTCCTTGGCATCGGTCGCAGATACCGCAATTCGACGCAGAAGCGTCACCAAAGTACTCTAGAATCGTACGCTGTCGGCAGGATCGACTTTGCGCATAAGCGACCATACGATCGAGTTTTTCGTAGTCGGCCTTTTTTCGGGCAGCCAGTGTTTCGTGATCGATCTTGAGTTCACTAAAGGGGACGTCGCGACGGCGGAAATGAATAGCTCGGCCTCGAAACGGGGGAACGTATTCAAAGCTATCCAATTTGCATAGCTCGCGAAGGGTTCGATTCAATGCATCGCGATCCATCTGCAATTGCTGCATCAACCACCTTGGGTGGATATAGACCGCTTCTTCGCGTCGATCGGCGATGGCTTTCTCCACGGCTCGCAGGACATTGCGTTGGACATTAGCCCCTTTTGGAAGCAAATCGAGCAAGGTAGGCAACTTGGTATCGATCCGAAACATGGCCAATCCCCCTGACATCTCCAGCCGTTCCATGACCGTCGTGCGGCCAAGGATTTGGAGACATGAGTTGATGGCTTCTGTTGTAGCCGGGGCATTGGTAAGTTCGCGAATCTCCTCGGCTGTCAATTCGATCGGGTCTTCGGGCCGCTTTACCAGTAGATCGTAGACGGATTCCAAAAGCTCCCGCGGCGGATTGGCGTTCTCAATAAAGAACTCTTGGATGTATCGATCTTGTGGGCTGTAGAGCAAGACACATTGAGACGGTAAGCTATCGCGGCCTGCACGGCCAGCTTCTTGATAATAGGCTTCGAGGGTACCGGGTGTATTGTAGTGAACCACGTATCGCAGATCCGACTTGTCGATCCCCATGCCGAATGCATTGGTGGCGATAATGACTTTGAGATGCCCACCCATGAACTGCTCTTGAATGAGTTTGCGTTGTTCAGGCATTAGGCCCGCATGGTAAGCGCCGACACTAATTTTCAGTTCTTTGCCGATTTGCTCGACCAGGGCTTCGCAGCGTTTTCGTGTCGCAGCATAGATGATGCCTGCTCCAGGCTGATTCTTAATGAACTCCAGAAGTTGCTTGTCCTTGTCCCGGTCCCCCATGCAAAGCATCGAACCGAGGTAAAGATTATCGCGGGCAAAACCCGTGATGAAGTGTTTGGCTACGCGCAACTTGAGCGAATCGACGATATCTTGGCGGACCTTGGGGGTGGCGGTCGCCGTCAAGGCAATGGTTTGAACGCCCCCCAAAGCCTCGCGAAACCGACCGAGTCGTTGGTAGTCTGGACGGAAGTCGTGTCCCCATTCGCTGATGCAATGGGCTTCGTCGACCGCCAGAAGCTGGATCGGGGTCGTTCGAATCGCGTCCAGAAATCGGGAGTTCCGAAGCCGTTCTGGTGCGACATAAACCATGGAGTAGTGCCCACCAGCCACATGTTCGAGCCTTTGATTCTGCTCGGCTGCCGACAACGTACTATTGATCAACGTGGCGGAAATACCGCGATTCGAGAGCGAGTCCACCTGATCTTTCATCAACGCAATCAGAGGCGACACAACGATCGTCAAGCCGGGTCGGACCAAACTGGGCAATTGGTAGCAAAGGCTTTTGCCGCCGCCCGTAGGCATTACGCACAAGCAATCGTGGCCTGCAATAATGTGGCTAATGACATCCTGTTGGCCTTTGCGAAAATCCTCAAGGCCAAAGCGATTCAAAGCCGCATGCAAATCAATCTGACCAAGTGCGGCCATAAAATGTGCAGTCCTCTCGCCGCAAAGGATTTTTTATCTCGATTCGATCAACCGAGCATTTTCTATTGGATTTCGGTTTATGGCAAGTAGTGAGGTACAGCGGCCTCTGCCGCGAATCTGGGTCGTTGAGCGAGGCGCTCAATCAGGTTGGGGTAGCCTAGTGCATCGTCCAGATTAGATTCTTGGGTTTATTAAGTGGCGTAAGCTTCCAGCTTGCGATGTCCTAAGGTCGACTTGCAATGTCCTAAGGTCGATTCGATGGCAGGCAAGATGCCTACCCCACTTATTATTCTGGACAATGCACTAGCCAGGCCTTCATCGCCTTTCGTGGCTGGCAAAAACCAAACGAGCGACGGGCCTCGCTCGTCCACAATCGTTGACTTTTGCTCCGCAAAAGTGCGACACTGGGTCGGCCAGCATCCGAACCGACGCTGGCAGCGTCGGCCACGATAGCAGCGTCGGCCACGCTGGCAGCGTCGGCCACGATGGCAGCATGCACGCTAGAGCCTGTGGGCTGACAGTTGGTTGGAAATCTCAAATGCAATCTCTAGTGCTTGTTCGTAATTCAAGCGAGGGTCAAGCTGGGTTTGGTAGGCCGCCCCTAAGTCCGACTCGGTTAGTCCTCTTGAACCACCGACGCACTCGGTGACGTTTTCCCCTGTGAGTTCCAAATGAGCTCCACCCAACATGGAGCCGCAGGCTCGATGAATCGCAAAGGACAGTCGAAGTTCATCCACAATATCGTCGAATCGGCGAGTTTTGCGTCCATGGGCCGTCGAAACGGTATTACCATGCATCGGATCGCAGACCCAAAGCACCGATCGATTCGCTTGTCGAATCGCTTCGATTAACGGTGGTAGCGCCGTTTCCACCTTGGCGCGTCCCATGCGATGAATGAGCGTCAGTCTGCCTGGTTTATTGTCCGGATTCAACAACTTGGTCATCTCGATCAGTTCGTCCTTTTGCATGGACGGCCCCACCTTGACCGCAACCGGATTGCGAATCCCTCGGAAGTATTCGACGTGGGCACCCGAGAGCGCTCGCGTGCGTTCCCCAATCCAAGGCAAATGCGTCCCTAGATTGTAATACCCGATCCCGCGTACACTCTGGCGTGTCAATGCGGTTTCGTAATCGAGATGCAAGGCTTCATGAGAGGTAAAGAAATCGACCCGTTTGAGATCCGACGAACGGTCTGGGAGAATCGTTTCTACAAACCGAATGGCATTACCGAGCGATTTTACCAACTCCCGATATCGCAGGGCCACTTCTCCTTTGGTTTCATCCACGAAGAGCAAGTTCCAGTTTTCTGGATGATGCAAGTCCGCGAAACCACCTTCACTCAGAGCCCGAACAAAATTAAGGGTTAACGCGGAACGCTCATAGCCTCGCAACAAAAGCTCTGGGTTGGCTCGGCGGGCTTCCTCATTGAATTCAAATCGGTTGACCAAGTCGCCTCGGTAACAAGGAAGCGATACACCATTTTGAGTTTCCGTGTCGCTGGAACGCGGCTTCGCATATTGCCCGGCCATTCTACCGACCCTCAAAATTCGTTTTCGTGAACCGAAAACAATGGCCAAACTCATTTGCAATAGCAACTTGAGCTTGCTCGCAATGGGTTCCGTTTGGCATTGGTCAAAGGTCTCAGCGCAATCGCCACCCTGCAGCAGCCATGCTTCTCCTCGCTGTGCAGCCGCGATCCCGTCGTGCAGATGATCCACCTCCCAACTGGTCACCAGCGGTGGCATCATGCTAATCTGGTTTAGCACAGAGGAAAGCGCTTTCGAATCCGAGTATTCCGGTTGCTGTGATACGGGAAACGACTTCCACGAGGACGGAGACCAAGGTTGAGACATGGACAAATAGGGAGATTTTAAGGGGGTGGGACTATGGACAATCGTCATCAATCAGCGATTGGAACCGCCATTAGAATAGCCCCATCCCCTGAAATTCAGAGGCCAATTGTAGCCATCAATCGAGAATCCTTTCCAAAACACGCGAAACCAGCGTTGTTTCAATGGAATCTTTTAGGCATTGCCAAAGTTCATGTTCAGAATTCCCATTCTGTAACCGAACCGACAGCATTCTAATGGCCATTTCATCGTCGCCCCGCTGCGACCGACATTGGTGTCAATCTCCAAGGAGTACTATGCGACCTTTTCTAGCTCCACATCGATGCGTAGGCTGCGAGATTCGCAAGCCGCTTTGCTTCTGTTCGTACATTCCCCGGATTGCACTGGAAACACAAGTGATCATCTTAATGCATACTTGCGAAGAAGTGCTCACGACGAATACGGCTCGGCTAGCCGCCAAGGTTTTGACCAACAGCCAAATTCGCATTCACGGCCGACGGGACCAGCGGATGTCGACGGACGGCTTGATCGAACCGGGACGAACATCCTTGCTGCTCTATCCAAGCCCAATCGCAGTCGAACTTACACCCGAGTTTGTCGCTCACATCGAAACTCCGATCAACTTGATCGTTCCAGATGCCAACTGGAGGCAAACCACCAAATTTGTTCGCCACGAACCTTCGCTGGCCGGTATCCCTCACGTCAAGCTTTTGCAAGGACCACCGTCCGAGTACCGCTTACGCACCCAACGACATATTCAGCATCTTTGTACTTTGGAAGCCATTGCGAGAGCCATTGGAGTTTTGGAATCTTCGACAGCTCAAGCCAGCATGGAAACACTCTTGCGCGTGCTTGTCGAGCGGACGCTTTGGTCGCGGGGGCAAATCGCCGCAAGCGAATGCCACACCGCCGGAATCCCGCCCGAGGCACTACGCAACTAAGCCATCGCAGAAAGATCAGATTAAGACTAAAATATTTGTTACTCGTACTCAATGAAATGGTACTCGAATTCGAAAAGCTAAGTCCAAAGGATGGTGATCCATGACCTGTCTGCACATTAGACATTTCAAGCAACAGCAATGCAGCTTCCGGTTGCTGAAACTTCCGTTGGCGGCACTGTTGAGCCTTAACGTTTGCTCAACGCCAGCGATTGCAAATGCCAGTGAAGCACCACGCAAGGAAACCTTTGCGGAACCGATTGCTTCTATCGTTTATACGCATTGCTCCAATTGCCATCGGCCAGGTCAGGCAGGGCCATTCCCGTTGCTCAGCTATTCGAATGTGTCGCAGCGAGCGGAGACCATTCAAGCGGTCATTCGGGATAGCTACATGCCTCCATGGAAGCCGATTCATACCGGAATCGATTTTTCAAATGATCGAAGGTTGAGCGATCAAGAAAAAAAGCAAATCGAAGCTTGGATTGCTGCAGGATGCCCTGAGGGAGATCCATCGAAAACCCCAAAGGTACCGGACTTTCCAGATGGTTGGAGTCTGGGAACACCGGACCTTGTTGTGCAAATGGAAAGCCCATTTCAAATCCCGGCGGATGGCCCCGACCTTTATCGTTCCTTCGTCTTTCCGGTCGGTCTGCCCGAAGACAAGTGGGTCAAGGCGATCGAGGTGCGTCCAACTGCTAGAGGTGCCGTTCACCATGCTTTGTTCTTCCTGGATATCGAGGGTGCTGCAAAAGAGCAAAAAAGTGCGGATGGTCAACCTGGTTTCGCCGGCATGAATTTCCTTAAGACGCGAGGCAATGCGCTAGAACGCATGCCGGATAGCCTCGCGCGAGGGCTGGGCGGTTACGTTCCGGGCGCAACGCCAAACCGTTTGCCTGGAGACTTAGCACGCTATCTACCAAAGGGGAGTGATATCGTCATGCAGACTCACTTCCATCCAACCGGCAAGAAGGAAACGGAGCAATCCGAACTCGGGCTCTTTTTCGCCGACAGAGCGCCCAAACAGCTTTTGGTTCCTGTCCAATTGCCTCCACTCTTTGGGATGGGTGCAGGCATCGACATCGACGCTGGGGATGCCAATTACTTGCTCCATGATGAATATGTTCTACCTATCGATATCGTGGGATTCGAAATCGGTGGCCATGGGCATTATATCTGCCGCAAGATGACGATGACGGCAACTCCGCCGGGTGGCAAACCCATCGAACTATTGCGGATTGATGACTGGGATCTCGATTGGCAGGATCAGTACTTGTTTAAGACCCCCGTCCCCCTTTCGAAAGGGACTAAACTCAAAGTGGACATCGTTTACGACAACTCCGCTGAGAATCCGGAGAACCCATTTTCACCGCCGCGTCCTATCAGCTGGGGACGTGAATCAACCGACGAAATGGGCTCGATCACGCTGCTTGCGATCGCCAAAAACGAGGCTGAAAGGGTGACCCTCGAGCAGGATATTAAAGCTCGAACAAGAGAAAGTCTTCGAAAACGCATCCGTTCGCAAATGGGGGGCATCGGTGGCCTCATGGGTCGCGGTGGCCCCCTCAACGGTGGATTGTTCAATCTGTTGGATCGAAATCGCGATGGCAAATTGCAAAAGAGCGAGCTCCCAGAAAAACAACGAGATCGCTTACTGGACCTCATGGACACCAACAACGACGACACACTAGATCAAAGCGAGGTGGACAACGGCCGGAAATCGATCGAGCAATTCCTCAACGTGATTCCGAGAGGAATGTAGATCCACTCAAGCACCTCGGCAGAAACAACCTGATGTTACTTCGTTTAACCGCGTGGGCATCGCCCCGCGTTTTCTACTGCTCGCGGCCCGTTGGGCACGCGGTTAAACGCGTGTGTCTACGAGCCGCACTTTCGCAGAGCGAAAGGCGACAATCACTTGCGAAACAAAGGGAAAACAATGACACCTTCCTCAAATAACCTAAAGTCGCATGGGCGGAGCACCAAACATTCCGCGTTCTTCCTTTTATTGCTCATCATGGTAGTACCGGCTCTCGCTGGCTCTGCTGATGAAACGTCCAAGTCGCCTCAGACCCAGGGGAAATTGAAGTTTTCCGACATCGAAGGCAAGTCGTATGCGATTAAGTCCTCTGCCAATCTTAAGGCTTTGGTGTTGATCTTTGTGACCACCGACTGTCCGATTGCCAATAGCTATCAGCCTTTGCTCGCTAGGTTGCACAAGGAGTTTCAGAACCGAGGTTTTGAGTTCGTCTTAATCCACGAAGGACCGGATCAAACGCCCGAAAAACTGAAAGAGCATTCGAAGGATTACGCGGTTCCTTTTTCTGTCGTGATGGACGCGGATCATGCGATTGCACGCCAGGTCGGAGCAACAAAAACACCAGAGGTATTTGTATTTGCAAAAGATGGAGCCATCCTTTATCAAGGACGCGTTGACGATCTTCATCAGGGGTTTGGAAAAAAAAGGGCAGCCGTAACGCGGGAAGATTTACGGATCGCCCTGCGTGAACTCGACGCAGGTGAAGATATCCGCGTTCCCAAGACAGAAGCGGTCGGATGTTCGATTCCGCTGAAATAGGCGTTTCGATGTTGACTAGTTTGGATCGATGCGTTGAAATGGGGTCAAACGAGTCAAGTGCAATGTTCCCCCAAGTTGTGAAAGCATCGACCAACCAGCCTTCCGCTGCGGTGCAACAAATGAATCCTTCGAAACTGCGGCGTTCTATAGCCCACGAAGCCGCCAGACTGCTCTATCTACACGAAGAGTCCGAATACTACCGAGCGAAACAGAAAGCTTCGCGTCGACTTTGCCAAGGTTGGGTCAAGCCCGCAGATTTGCCCACCAATGCCGAGATTCGGGACGCCGTTCAGTCGTTCGCTCGAATGCACGAGGGTCCGCGTCGACTCGATGCGTTGCGAGACATGCGATTGACTGCGTTGCGAGTCCTGCGGTTAACGAGCAAGTTCCATCCCAAACTCATTGGCAGCGTTTTGACGGGCCATGTGCGTCAAGGCTCGGATATCGACATTCATGTCTTTTCCGATAGTATCGAAGCGGTTGCCGCCTGCTTCGACGACCAATGTATCCCGTATGAGATCGAGCGAAAGCAGGTCCGCAAGGACGGCTTCCAAACGACCTACACTCACATTCATGTTCGCGAATCCTATTGCATCGAATTGACAGTCTACCACAACAACATGCGCAGCCATGGATTCAAAAGCTCCATCACCGGCAAACCGATCGAACGAGCCAGCATGCATGAGCTTGAGGAGTTGATCCGGCAAGAGTATCCAGACATCGACACGGAACAAACATTGTCCGAAATGAACGAAACCCCCGAGCCTTTCCAAGTCTTTTACAGCCTGTTGCTACCACTTGAAAATGTTAAGCAACATCCGAAGTATCATCCGGAGGGGGACGTTTTGTACCATAGCTTGCAAGTCTTTGATTTGGCTTGCGATGCCATGCCGTACGATGAGGAGTTCTTGTTAGCCGCGTTGCTGCACGATGTTGGCAAGGGAATCGATTCCACAGCACACGTCGAATCCGGCTTAGAGGCACTCGAGGGATTGATCACCCAGCGAACTCATTGGTTGATTGCCAATCACATGGAAGCCCATCGCATTTTCGATGGAACGATTGGTTCCCGGGCACATCGGCGATTGCGAGAGAACGAGAGTTATGAAGATTTGCTTATTCTGTCCGAATGCGACAGGGGCGGTCGTGTACCGGGGGCCGTAACGTCCGAGCTCGAGGAAATTATCGAGTACATCCGTACGCTAGGGGATGAAAGTTGGAGCAGAAATGCGTAGTTCAGTCGCTCCGCCGACGGACGGTCAGCGATCATCGCACGCCCTCGCTCTTCCAAATGAAGACTCGGCAGGTAGAATTAAATCTGCCGCTCTCCTAACAAACAAAACAGGGATTTCGCCCACTGCAACCCACAGGCAGAATTGCGAATACCAAGTACAATTCCTCAGGTCCCTGCCTATTTCCTTTTGGAATCTAAGCCGATGAAAATTGTCCGAATATTTGCGCATCGAGTCGAGTTGCCCCTGCATGAGGGAACGTACAAATGGTCTGGTGGCAAATCGGTCTCTGTTTTTGACAGCACGATCGTGGGTGTCGAGACCGACTCAGGCTTGATTGGCTATGGTGAAGTCTGCCCGTTGGGGCCGTTTTATTTGCCGGCTTACGCCGAAGGGGTACGAGCGGGATTGCGAGAACTTGGTCCCCATTTGATCGGCTACGACCCCTGCGAACTTGCGAAGCTCAATCATCGAATGGACGCTGCCCTCAAGGGGCATCCCTATGTCAAATCGGGTATCGACATCGCTTGTTGGGATATTCTAGGCCAAGTAGCAGGCTTGCCTGTTTGCGTCTTAATGGGGGGAAGGTTTGGTGAA
Source organism: Pirellula sp. (assembly GCA_031427235.1). GTDB lineage: Bacteria > Planctomycetota > Planctomycetia > Pirellulales > Pirellulaceae > JBKCUI01. Next base: position 1,349 of record JANPNA010000414.1, on the reverse strand, counting down.
AGCGTGCGTCTTTACCGAGCCATTTCTCAAGAGTCAGCGGAGATCATGGCTCGCAAAGTGGCTGGCTATCGCTCCGAGGGTTACACCAGGTTTCAATTGAAAGTGGGTGGCGACCCCGATACCGACATCGAGCGCATCCATGCAGTTCGGGCCATGCTCTCTCCTAACGAGCGTTTGGTTGCGGACGCGAACACCGGCTGGACCCAGCATGAAGCCATGCGGGTCGTCCGAGCGGTCCGCGACGTAGATGTTTACATTGAGCAACCGTGTTTGACCTACGAAGAATGCCTAGCGGTTCGAAGGCACACCGATCATCCGTTTGTGCTCGACGAGAACATCGACTGCCTTGATATGCTTTTGCGTTGCAAAGCCGATTTGGCCATGGACGTAGTGAACTTAAAGATTAGCAAACTCGGAGGGCTTACCAAAACGAAGCAAGCTCGGGATCTTTGCGTTTCGATGGGCATCGCCATGACCCTGGAAGATAGTTGGGGTGGTGATATCACAACCGCAGCCATCGCACACTTGGCGCATAGCACTCCCGAGGAGTATCGTTTTACCAGCACGGACTTCAATAGTTACGTAACGGTCAGTACGGCGACTGGGGCACCTCAGCGCGACCATGGTTTCATGCGAGCTAGCGAATCGCCAGGCCTAGGAGTAACACCTCGATTCGAAGTACTCGGTCCCCGTGTCGTTGACGTCTCCTAAACACACCCTCACTCTAGGCTCTTCCCGTTTAGTCACCCTCCCATTCGGAGGATCCAGTTTAGTCACCCTCCCCTTGGGAGGGTCGAGCGAAGCGAGGGGAGGGTGAAGTGGATGAAACGAATGTACAATCGGTTCACCCTCCCCGGCCTACGGCCGACCCTCCCCGAGGGAGGGTGACTAATTTTTTGCAAACCAACAACTTAATGGAAGTTCAACGTGAGATCGCAACTTGTTCGATTTGCATTGTCAAGCCTAGTGCTCCTTCTTTCGCATTTTGCTTTCGCCTCACCCCAAGAAAACTCGGTGCCGCCAAATGCCAAGCAAGCAACTGGCGACGAGTCTTTCCTTACCATCGATCGCATTTTTGAGGGAAAAGACTTTCAGGAAGAAAAACTGGGGCAACTGACTTGGAGCCAGAAATCATCAAGTTATTTTACCTTGAGGCCTGCTACGGGCGAAAAGAAAGGCAAAGATCTTGTTCGAGTGGATTGCGAAAGCGGCAATGAAAAGATCATCGCGACGGCTGAAATGTTTGTTCCATTGGGAAGACAAGATCCGATTGCGATCGATGGCTTTGAGTTTTCGACTGATGAAACGAAGGTCTTGATCTACACCAACAGCCAGCGGGTCTGGCGTCG
>JANPNA010000413.1:0-8804 GCA_031427235.1 Pirellula sp. | reverse complement strand
GATGGCCGTACGTGGGGACTTTGGAGTCTCCATCAGTGCGATTCCTCAAAAAGTAGGTAGTGTGTACCTACGAAAATGAAGGATTTCCGCCGCACTGACGAACATCGTCAGGTAACGTAACTCGTTTCAGCCAATCGCTTTCTGAAAAAAGTCGAGGCAACAAGATTTGAACTTGAAAGCCGTTCCTATAGCCGCAACAGCTCGCTCCGGTCACCCAAACCGGAGCAGTTTTGACATCTGTCCGCCGAAGTGGTTTGCCTTCCACATGGTATCTCTAAAACGGAAACGATCATTTATGCAGGGCCGCATCAAACGATCCTATTTTCAGTAATTGAGTTGCTTCCGGTGTCCAAAATCGATTACGTCTCGAACAGCCAAAATTGCCAATATGCGATTTTACCTGGGATTTCATGCTTTCGCAATCAGAGAACTTTACGTATTTGGGTTGCTTTCGGGGAGCTGATTTAGAAAAGCGGAAATAACCCACCACACCAGTTAACAGAGTTAGCCGAGAGCACCCACTCCCGGCTTTCTTCGTTTTTCCACCAGTGTTTTCATTGGTCTGGCGAAATTGGCCGGATTGTGAGAGCGCTCTCTATTTTTTCTCCGATCGCATTTCTTCGCCGGTTTTGAGCCCGCTTCTACCCCGAATCGGTCGACCTCTCAGACTCTCAATCCGGCCAAAAGTTTTAGTTAACAACCCTGGCGGCATTCGGTGTCCGCAAGCAACCCAAAAAGTAAACGACAGTCTGGTTAACAGCGATTAGGCGATTGGGAGCGTGTCGGCGTAGGAATTCGTTGGTCGGAGCAGATTCTCGCGCGAAGTGAGAATTCGCATTATCGACGGACCGGATTCTTCTCGCTTCTCAAATCGCACGGGATTGTTAACTAGCCTCTCAGCAGTTCGTATGATTTCTTCTGGGGTCCGGACGCAACCCTATCTTGGAAAGCGACAGGCTGATTAACAACACAAGCCTGTGGACGTGGGAATTCGTTGGTAAATGACGAATTGCAGGCGTAGGACTGTTCCAAATTGTGGACTGCGACTCAGTCGGATCTAGCTGAATCGACTGGAACCACGTCCACAGAGGGGTGCTGTGGTTGAGAGGACGGATTCTAGTGCGCTTGCGACAAGCATGTTAACAGAAAGAGGCCAGCACATTCTTGTGGGCATGGAAGCTGGTGAGCTTTCGTCGCCTCTTTTACTTTGTTGATGCCGCCTCCGGTTGTTTGGCAGGCAGACTCATGGCGACGCGGAAGCCGATGTTACCTGCACGGAGCGGGGGGGCGGGCAGGCCGCGGAACGCCGACCGGCAAAGCGCCGCGTCGGAGCCCGAACAGCCGCCTCGGAGAATGCGGTCCGAGCCCTTATTAGGACCTTGTGGATCGGTCGAAGCATCGGGAGGATAATCAGCAGAACAATCCGGACACCACTCCCAAACATTACCGTGCATGTCATACAAACCCCACCGGTTCGCCTTCTTCTCGCCCACCGGATGTATCTTGCGTTCAGAGTTTTCATGACTCCAGGCATACTCCCCAAGCGATTCCACAGAGTCACCAAAACAATACGTTGCGCCGCTAGTAGCACGGCAAGCGTACTCCCATTCCGCTTCCGTCGGTAACCGATACTCCCGTCCAGCCGCTTTCTCCTCCGATAATTCCGATAGCTTCTTGCAAAAAGAAATGGCGTCGGCCCAACTCACCATTTCTGCCGGGTTCTCAGCTCCTTTGCATCCGCTCGGATTGTTTCCCATCACTCTTTCATACTCACCCTGGGTTACCTCATATGCACCAATATAAAACCAGCGGCTAATCGTCACTAAATGCTGCGTCTCATTGTTAAGCCTTTCTTTCTCTTCATCAGGCGATCCCATCCTGAATGAGCCAGGAAGTATCAGCACCAGCTTCATCCCGATGCTGTTGGTTATCGCCTTTAGCTGCTGAGCGCTAGCAGGGATAGCCGATCCACATATGAGCAAGATGGACAGCATTACTGGTCGCATTGGGATTCTCTCTAGGCTTGGGCGGTAGTGGTCTGGAGATGAGTGACGGAGAATCGTTGTTGTAACTGTTCGAATGGTAACTGGCAAACAATTGTGGACGCTGGGCTTTGTCTGGAAGTGTCTTGGTCTCGTGGCATCGCATCTTGCCCATGCACATCCCAGTGGACATTTCAGCTGGCGGGAATTGACGTCGGGCGGCGTTGGATATCTGTCAGACCTTGGATCGGCATTTGTTCAGCAGGGGCATCATGAAAGAGCACGAACTCTAAGACAGGAGTAGCCGAATCTGCCACGAAGCCATCAATCGTTCTTTTGCAGTTCGATGCGAACATTTTCCGTTGAATTCAATTCAACGGTTCGCTCAAATAGTATTTTCTTTCCAACCAAGGGATCAACGCCGGTTACCCCTACCGTCCATTTTCCTGGCATGAGATTTGCAAATTCGGTTTTGTAGTTCCAGTTGTGATCGACTGAATACTCGACTCCAGTCTGTTCATGGCGTATTGAGACTTTGTCGGGAAAGAGATCCAATCCATGAAAGGAAACATCCACGGTGAGGTTTGCCCCAAGCTGCCAGACGATCTCGCCTAGCTCCACCGATTCGCTCGAAAATGAAACGTTCTCAAAAAGAGCGTATCCATTGGAGTTATCGTGAAACAATACATCGAAGGGGCCGGGGGACTCGAAAAAGCAATCGTTTAAATCCTCGGAATCAAATGGGATATGAAAATGAGACTCGACATGACCATTTTGAATGAGCGTTGCTTTGGCACCACCCCACGAGCCAGAACTTTCTCGTCCCGCTGAGGCAGAGACTTGGCGATGCAATAGCAACTTGCTCATGGGGGGCTGGTTGCGACGATAGTCGATATCGAGCGAGACGAAAAAAGGACCATCATTTATCTCGACGGTATAAATCCCGGACTTCAGGTCAATGCGACCGAATACACGGTATCTTCGGAAGCCATCGGGCGACAGTTCTGAATCACGTTCCATCCAACCTTCCGATTCCTCTTTTCCGTGTAAGAGAACTTTTCCCGAATCCAATTCGTCAATTGCTTTATCGCTTTCCTCGTTCAGTATTTCGCACAATAGTGCTGATTCGCCCGATATCATACTTGTCACTCCACTTCGCACGACTTGGGGAAAGGCTGCTACTTCACGATTATTGCTTAAGTCTTTGGAACCAGTTGAAGTGACAGTCATTTTCCCCACCAATGTTTGTTCAATGCAGAATTGGCCAAGGTGGTCGGTTCGAAATGGGATACCGAATGGATGTCCGTCTCGATGGAGATAGTAGACAGCGAAAGGGTTGATTTTGGTTTCGCTTGTACGAGGGAAAGTGTCCGTGAATCCGACTCGCTCCCTCAAGATCCCTTGCAAACCGCCGAACGCTGGGAGTTCAATCGTGGGTATTTTGACAGGCTGGTCACCAATTTCAATGGGCCGCAGGGCCGCGGTTTGGTCCCCGTAAAAAACAACCAACGCGTAACGGCCAGCAGCAATATTTTCGAATTCATAGCGGTCTTTCGAATCTGGCCGCGACTCATATTGCCTCCATGGTTTTGGATAATCGATAACGATCTCACCAATATCGTTATAACAGTGGCTTACTAATGGCGATTTCAAGTCATTAAGTTCGTTGCAAGATTCCAAGTCAATTAAGTACGTGGATACCGCACGTGAATGCGATTTTGTTTTTTTGATCTCGCCCGAAACACGTACGCCTTTTGAAAGTCGGATGGACTCGTTGAAATCGCTTTCCAGAAGCGATCGCGTGTATCCCTCTTTTTTGAAGCCGTATCGCTTGATCGCATAGCCCTCTGCATGAACCGAGAGTCCGATGTATGGCTTTGTTGCAAAGACGTGGAAATGTCCATCGTCATTCCGAATGGAGTGGTCCGTCAGTGTTTCCCCCATTCCCATCATTCCCTTTCCACCTAATCTTGAAGTTGAAAGCGTGAATGCTGTAACTGGGTTACCGTTCTCATGCGTTACTTTGCCTTCCAGCGAATATTCTCCGCGGGTGAGTTCGACTAGGGCTATCTCTGGACCATTGGCCGACTGAAGTGATGTATGCCAGCCGTCCTTTTCAAAGCTGAGCTTAGTATTCAGAGCAAGCGATTCCATGTAGAGTTCAAAGAAACCATCAGAGTCCGTTTGGGTAGAACGAGGCGGCGATTTGGATCGCAAGGCAGCAGGTGTGCCGTCATCAATTGCCAAGTCTCCTTTCGGAAGTTCTTCCAACGTCAGCGGCACACCGGTGCCATACATGACGTTGACGATACAATTTCCGATTGGATCTTTCGATTCCTTGTCAATCACACGACCACGAACAGACACGCCAGGATACAGAGCGTACGGCCCATCACTTTGACTTGGCATGAATCGATACTGATACCTCGGATGGAATGCGAATATCTCTTCATTCGGTTTGTCCGAGTACAATACGAATCGACCTTGTGAATCCGTCTTTGCTTCATCAGGCAATAGTTGCGATGCAAGACTGGATGTTGGAGCCACCACGACCCCTGCGATTGGCTCCCTAGTCGTAGCATCGACAATCGATCCTGCAATTCGGAATGACTTTGTTATCCGCATCGAAAATTGATGGGACAAATCGGGCGACACGAGCATCGAGCCTGCTTCGATGTGACATCCCTCAGGGAAACCAATTGCCTGCACGTTGATGGCCAGTCTGCAGTGTGCTGGTACTTTTATCGGCAAAGAGCTTGGACTATTGTGCTTTGACCAGTCCGACCACTCCGGAGCAACCCCGCTATCCTTGGTGATCACCCATGTGCGTAGTCGATACTCAGAGACTTGAGTTCCAGTCGCCGCATCCAAAACCGTAACAAAGACGTGCTCTCGAAAGTACCGCTGTCGCTCGTTCATTCCGAACATGAAGACGGCCACGACGGTCACAAGGGCTAGGATCGAGCGTATTCCAAATCGAAATTGTGGCATTGGCTCAGTTTTGCACTGGTAAGAGGGCGTCTTAGTCTCGGCCAACTGGTGCCGACCAATGGGTTATAACACGAACTCTGAAGCCACACCCGCCATTTCCCAGGTTAGTTGCATAACAACTGTGGACGTTCGCGCTGGCTCCTGTCAATTCGACTAGTCTTGGTACATCGAATAGACTGGAGCGGATAGCGACTGGGAAGCGGGTTGGTGTGGAACCGTAATCCTTTTGATCCGCTTCGATTCTGTTGGGATTGATTCTCATTCGATGTACCATTGGAAATTCTAAAGCACAAATATGGACGCGCCCGAGATTTCTAATCTCCGACCATTGAGGATTTTGGCATTTAGCGTTGTGCTTGGGATTGCCGCTGGACTCCCATTGATTTATCGGAAGAATGGCTTGGGGATACTAGTTGTATCGTTCGTCACGGTTGTCACTGTTTTTGTTCTTTCGGCTATTTTCAATGCAAAGACTTCGCCGAATACGGAATCGAAAGAAGTCCGTAAGCGTGGATTCTTGTTGCCGATTTCATCGGTGTTCATCGGTCCAACCATTGCAGTCGGAGGTGGGTACATCGCTCATCTGGTCTCACCGGAGCATCCAATGGACGTCTTGCCGATGCTCTACTCCCTCGCAGTTCTAGGCGTTTTTGCTGGAGCGGTAGTTGGAATTGGAATGTGGATTGCATTTCGATTTTCAAGAGGTTAGCGCCAGCAGGATCGGCTAGACTGAAGCGGATGGCGGCGGAGAAGCGGAACTCCTCAAACTTCAGAGACAACGATCTCAAGCTGGGATAAAACTATGTGCTCAATGAAAATTGCAATCTACATACTTTCTTTCAGTGCCGCGTGTGTCGGCTGTAGCCGCAGCCCTGATTCGACGCGAGTAGACTCCACGCCAGTACACACCACGCTAGCACCTTCGACGGCGACAACGCAAGCCACATTGCCGGCAATGAACGCAACGTTGGATACTCCAGACCCAAGATGGCGAGAAATATTTCTGGAGAACGTGATAGCGTTATCCAACGTTCCTGAAATCTCTGTCAAGTCAACTGACGGCAAGCTCATCCGCGTGACCGCAAAGAACGTCGGCACAACAACACTTCAATACTGCTCGCAAGGCGCGGAGAACGTTCAACTCTTCCAAGAAATCAAAGATGCTGGACGTTGGACTAAATCCAATTGGGATTGGTGCGGCACTGGCAAGGAGTTGTTCGAGATCGCCCCAAACGAGTCCGCTGAACTGATGGTGGATTTCTGGGACAACGGAAAGCCGGAACGTATGCTCACCAACTTCTCGGAGAAAGACACGAATCGTTCCGGACTCGTTGTTCTTGCGATCGAACCTGACAAGTGAATTGGCGACTCCTGCAGGATCGGCCTAGCCAGCAACCTAGCAGCTTCCCTAGGCCGCAAGCTTCCCATCCGCACGTTGACGTACCTCGATCCTACCGTCGGCCGCTTTTCCGAAACGTAGACCAACCACTGTGGACCTAGCGCCCTGTGCAAAAACTAAGTTCAAGTGAAATCGTCGATTTTTTTGACCTGAATTTTTGTCGCGAGTCATAGTAGGCGACGAGACCAAAGGCATTCGAACGGACGGTTTGGCAGCAAATGGCAAGGTGATCGCTGGATCGGCGCAGCCTATCGGCGCATCGATGGTTTGCAATGGTTCGAAAAACGTCGTTGAACGAGTTAGGCCGCGACCCGACTGTAGCTTTTTAGCAGCCCGCCGAGTCGCTCTTCACATCGAATCTCGCTCAGACGTATCGTGTTGACATTAGGTTCGGACTTCTTCCGTTTCTTTGTTGGCGGTTTCCGAATCAACTCATTTTCTAAGCCCTGATGCGGTCGTTCAAGATGATAATGATCTTTGAATTCCTGGCAAAGGACGTCCATGTGCTTGTGGCCAAAGACGACAAAATGGTCCAAGCATTCTTGCTGAATCGTTTGAACGAATCGCTCGACGAAGGCAACCGTATTAGGTGATCGAATGGCGGTACGATGCGGCTTAATTTTGGCGTTCTTGAACACTTCCAGAAATGGCTTCGAGTACTTACCATCATTATCATGCATCACAATTTTGCATGGCAGGTTTTTGTCTTGAGTGTGCTTGATGAACGCCTCCGCTTGCTCGATCATCCAAGCTTGGTCTGGTTTGTAGGTTGAAGGAGTGAGGTAAACCTGCCGCGTTTTGACGTTTAAGAAGACCAGAACAAAGATATCTCGGAGGCCAGTCTTCGAAACGATCTTCTTCGAAAAGAAATCGCATTGCCACATGGTTCTTCGCGAATCGAACCAAGCGGTTCTTTTCCCGCTGAGTTAAACTAATGCGATCCGGCAAACGGCTTCGCAGAATTTGGTTCTCCACCTTTAGGTAACTGACCCGGCGGGCGAGTTCCTTTTGCGTAGACCTAGCGATGACGAGCATGAGGGATGTGTAAATGTTTCGAAAGCTGGCCATCGTGAAAACGCCGCATTGCCTGAGAAATCATCGGTCGGAGCGCGGTTTTTGCACACCGGATACAGTATTCAGAGTAGTTACTGTGCACCGCGATTCCATGTCTTCAAACGCCTAAAAGATCTCTGTTTGTATCTTTTGAGTTAACTCGGTGGTTCGAGAGCCACTTTGAGGGTGCGAGTGAAACGCGGTGGCTTAAAAAGGTTCGAACTCGTTTATCTAAGAATGACACCGAACGGGTCTCGAACTCCGTAAGTCGTTACTAATTGGTCACTTAGATGCGCGACAAAAAGAGAGTATTGTTACGAAGAGGGTTGCGCTCGGGGAGGGGGGCAAATCAGACCGAATTGAATTCCTAGCTCGATCTATTTGGATTGGGAAATCGTCACATTGTCCACATCCTTAGATCAGCCATGGATTGGTACAACAAACGACGCAGTTGAACGACTGCTTGCATCCTTGAAAGCCTTCACGGATGATTGGCGAGTTCGACGATGCGATGATAATGCTTTAGGGGTATCCAGGAATGCGTTTGTTATATGGCACTTTATCGGTGGCAGGATTCCTGTTCCCAGTATTATGTTTCAGTTTGCACTTTACTCAGCGAGGGGAAACCGCTTGGAGCGAGTTCTTTTCGGCGCCCTTTGCAACATGGGTAATTTCAGGCTTTACGTGGGACTTACTGGTCACAGCAACGGCAGCCACAGTTTGGATGAAGTCGGAGTCCAGCCGTTTGAAAATGCCCGGATTCGGTTGGCACTTCATAGCAATTTTCGCTGTGGGAATTTGCTTCGCTCTACCGACGTTTCTCTTTCGACGTGAAGCGTACTTGAACAAAAACTGAGGGAAGTCTCAGTGAGAATTTATCCTTCACGGTTGTACATGGTAGAGCGTCGCGGCTAGAATTAGCGGTTTGAGCGGTCAACTTACACAGGTTAAGTGATATACGAATGATGGTTCGTACAACTGCGTTAATCGCACTTTTGCTATGCCCGTTTCTCTTAAGACCTTTTCTAGGGTCCATGGCGCAAGCACAAGAGTCGCGGGTGTTGAGCGATATCGTCTTTGGATCGTGTTTGGATAAAACAGAGCATCCAATGCTGAATAGAACTTTATTGTTGCCGATGGACCTTTTCATCTTTCTCGGTGACAACATTTATGCCGACACGAGTGACATGAAAGTCATGAAGCAGAAGTACGATGACTTGAAGACGAGTCGCTTTTTTCAGACGCTGCGCAAACAAACGCCATTCATGGCAACCTGGGATGATCATGACTTCGGGCCGAACGATGGTGGGGCGAACTATCCGATGCGTCGTGAATCGCAGCAACAGTTTTTCGATTGGCTCGACGAACCAGCCCATTCA